>JADHXE010000102.1 GCA_016783125.1 Anaerolineales bacterium | reverse complement strand
CTCTGTGCAAAATCCCAATGCTACAGCCACAACCAGAGAAAAAATAAGTAGATGGAGACCTGTTGACCATCTACTTTGATTTTTACACTAAACTTTGCGAATACCTAGCTGGGTCGATAGTGCTACGAAGCGCGGGTGATCTTTACGACGAAGATACCTTAGCAGTCGGCGGCGAGTCCCAACCATTTTCAACAATCCTCGTCGGGAAGATTCATCATGCTTGTGGGTCCGCAGATGATCCGTAAGTTGGTGAATACGCTCTGTAAGGATTGCAATCTGCACCTCTGGGGAGCCCGTGTCTTTACCGTGACGCGAGTACTCACTAATCAGGTTTGTTTTCGTTTCTTTTTCTATAGACATGACGTCTGCTATCTCCTTAGTTTTTTATTGCTTTTACAAGCAGGTCTCCAAGCCAGCAGCTACTCATTCTAGAGCCACCGACCGGTCTAGTCAGCGGGCAGATTATACCAAAGATCTAGTAGGAGTAAACCTTGATTTCTCATCCGTGTGCGCGCAATACTCGAGCCCGAAAAAAGGGGTATGGGATGTGCGGAGCACATCCCATACCTCTTTTTTCGGAAATCCTTATGACAACACTTGCGCGCTCACTCTCATTCAATATCATCATTATCCGATAATGAAAACTCCAATAAGAGAGGATAATGATCCGAACCAATGTTGGGGCCTACTTCCCGATGATGAACCTGGACATCAGGCATGATCAAAATGTGATCGATGGGCACCAGAAAAATCCAATTGAAAGTTGGCCAGGTCGGTTGAACGCCAAATCCACGACGGCTGTCTCGCAACTGACTGATGTGAAGCCATTCCCTGAGGAACGGCGACCAGGAAGTGGCATTGAGATCTCCGGCGAGGATCAGCGCGCCGTCCTGTTCAGCAATGAAATTCGAAATCTCACTCATTTGGATATTGCGGTTTAGCGTAAGCGACTCGCTCTTGGGCGGTACGGGGTGCGTCACGATGAACGTTACTGGCACATCATCAATTCTCAAATGCGCTACAACCGATGGGAGATCAAAATGACCATATCGGCGGATTTCACTCTGCTCTAACGAAAACCGACTGTAAAATGCGACGCCAAAATTATCCGGTCGTGCTTCTACTTGTGAATATGGATATCCTATCTCTGCCAAGTTCAAATCATCAAGCCAGGCCCGGTTGACTTCTAAGAGCGTCACAAAGTCAGGATCGGTTTCCTCGATCAATTTGCGTATAAGATCATGCTGTTGATTCTCCGTGCGCACGTTGGCATACAAAATTCGGTAAGCTTGCTCTTCAGATTGAGTCACAGATGGGCGGATGAATAACGGCAATATCAGAATCAAATTCACAAATACGAACACCGCTGTGACGACCACAGATCGCGGTCGTTTCCCAATCCCATAAACAAGTAACAATACTAACAACCCCAGCAGGTACTGCACCCGAAAATGGCTGATTAGATCAAAAATCCACCACCAAGTTCCCAAAAACCCCATCAAGGTGCTGATGAAAAGGCCGACCGACATCATATTGACCAAAGCCCAAAGGAACAACGACAGGCGATTCCTGATCTTGCCAAAGCTCATACAGCTATCTCTACAGATCAATAGGATAATTGTGCTCTAACCCACTCCAAAGCGTCATCCGGGGGACCAATGCGCAAACCAGATTGATTTGCGACATCTGGATCATCGATAAAATGACGACGGTTTATGGTCACCAGAAAATCAACTTTCGCCCTCATGGCAGCAACTACGATAGGAACATCGACTGGGTGAGAAATAATTCCTTGATGCATTAGCACTTCTGAGAGAGGGGGATCAGGCAGTATCTGAGCACTGGTACTGAGAATCATCTCTCTGTAGGCAGGCAAGGCTTTTGGAGCCTTACGAGCTAAGGCACGTTCCGTCTCTACAATTACCTGCTCAGTAACGAGCAAATCGATGTATCCAGCCCCAGCTAAATTTAGCAAAGCTCGCGATGCTCCCTGAGAAGAAATCGCTCCGGCTACCAATGCGCTGCTATCAAAGAATAAACTAATCTGAGCCTTGGGCATAATGGTTCTGATAGTAACTTTCCCGCTCTTCGTCCAAGGTTGTTAGCAATTCATCCAAATCAACATCAGCTTCCTGAACAAGTTGAGCAACCTGGTCAGCATATTGATTTACCTTAGATGCATCAGGCGACAACAGAAAAGTTCCATCGCCTAAATCAACGAATGTATAGACATCACCTTCAGTAAGGTTATATTTTCGACGTAGGTTCGATGGTATGGTGATCAGGCCCTTTTGGCGAATCTGTACAGTTTTAGTAACCATTGCATCATTTCCTGAAAGAATTTCCGATTTTCTTCCACGAGTATAACACAAGTTATAAAACGAATAGGACAGAAACCCTACGACTCAGGCCAAATTGCCCCGGCGCGTACCACGCCGTTGGGAGGTACATCGGATTTCACCGTAGCGCCATTACCCACTCGAGCGCCAGCGCCGATCTTGGCCTGTAAATTGACCGTCACCCCCATGCCCACCAAAGCGCCATCCCCCACCTCGACTTCGCCTGCCAGGATCGCCCCTGGCGAAATATTGACATAATTCCCCAGAGCGCAATCGTGTGAGACAATCGCCCCGGTGTTGACAATACCCCCAAAACCGACCTGAACATCACTGCCTACATAAGCATGTGGGAATACTTGCACCCCCGGTGATAACGATGCACTCGGCTCGATAAAAGCGGTCGGATGCACCACCGCCGGGCAGCTGAACCCGGCCTCAGCCAGACGCTGGAAAACTTTCACACGCACAGCTATATTTCCAATGCCCCCAACGGCGTTGATCGCCAGCCGCACACCTTGATCGTATAAGTCAGCCAGCATTTCACCAGTGCCCAAGATCGGCGCCCCCATAATCTCCTCGCCAACCCCAAGGCCATCATCCAAAAAGCCCACCACCCGGTAAATCCCCAAAGATCGCAACAAATCCAACAGCGACTTACCATGTCCGCCGCCGCCGTAGATGATGATTGCCATCGGGTCGAACTCGCTCTTGGGGACATTGATCGATACCGCCTGGCCCGCCATTCGCGCTCTGACCATCTTCTCTGTAACCAGGGGGCCAATGGGGAATAATTCTAAGAATATGCCCTGTTCCCGGGCCAGATTCATGGCTGGTTGCGTGATGCGCAACCCTTCAGGGGGAGCTTCAGATTCCGTTCCGGGTTGGGTGCTGGAATCCGAGGAGATTGCTTTAGCTTCCGAGGGCACTGCGTCAGGAGAATCCGCCAGATAACACAGAACATCCCCTGCATGAACGGTGTCACCCGCATTAAAGCGCAGCCCGATGATAAAACCGCCCCCCTCAGCTAAAACCTCAGCCGTGGATTTGGTCGTCTCCAGGGTGCAGATCAAATCATCCGCGGCAACCTGCTGTCCATCTTCAACATGTAGATCAGCCAGCAGGGCATCAGGCTCATTGGGGTTGAGTAAGGGAATGGTAATTGAATTCACAAATAAGGCCCATCAAAACCTAGTTCGCGGAGGCGACTTACGAAATCACGGCGTTTACACAGCGCCCATCGGCTCATAGGAAGGTTCTTTGTTGAGATCAATACCGGCGATAACCGGCAAGGTATGGTTTAACTTGATGCCTACAAGAATCCAATCTTCTAATGTTGACCGCAACTCATCCTGACACTCACGCAGCGACGATCCAAAGGCTACTACACCCGGACAATCAGGAATATTTCCTGAATATGTGTCACCTTCAAGTTTCTCATAAAAAGCTTGAGCCATTGCTGTATCGACATATTCACTCAAGATAAAACGTATCGCCATAGCATACCTCCACACACTGTTATATCATCTTTTGAGCAGCCTCGACAATATCCCCAATTCCTGGCAACACAGATTCTTCCAATGGGCCAGATGCTGGGATGGGGAATTCTCGTGCTGCCACACGGCGAGCTATGTGCAAATTTGCCCCCAATTCTTCAGACAGGCGAGCGAGTATCTCAGCACCCCAGCCCAGGGTTAGCGTGCCCTCCTCAGCGACCAAAACTTTATGGGTGCGGCTAACTGAAGGGATGATCATCTCATTCTCAAAGGGCGAAAGCTGCGTGGGCACAACCAGTTCAGCAAAAATCTCATGCTCATAGGCCAGTTGACGCAATGCTTCCCGAGCTATTTCAGCCATGTATCCGTAAGCCATGATGGTCAGTTCTGGCGCAGGCGCGTCGCGCACAGAAAGCGAATATGTGGGCGCATATGCACCAGGTACAGAACGCCTATGCAGTTCAAAATCGTTCAAAGAATTCTCATCCAGCAGTTTCTGCAAGTACAGGAGCTTGTTTTCTACAAACAAGACCGGATCATCGTCAGCAACTGCCTGGGCCAGCAGCTCACCTGGATTCCCCAAGGCAGTAGGCGCCAAGACGCGCAGGCCGGGCACACCCAGAAATAGCTTCTCCAGGGTCTGGCTGTGGGTGGGACCGTAGCCGCGCCGTCCGCCCATCGGGGTGCGGATCACTAAGGGCACGCTCACCCGATCGTTGTACATCCAGCGGAATTTAGCGATGTGATTGATCACCTGGTCGGCGATCAGGGTGACGAAATCGCCAAACATGATTTCTACAACCGGACGCAGGCCGCGTAAGGCCATCCCAGCCGCCACACCAACGATGCCCGCCTCAGAGATAGGCGTAGTCAACACCTGCTCTGGAAACGCTTCTGAAAGTCCCTGCGTGACTTTGAAAGCCCCTCCGTAAGGGTCGAGGATGTCTTCGCCCATCAGTAGTACGCGTGCGTCTGCCGCCATGACTTGGTGCAAGGCATCATTTAACGATTGGAGAACAGTTAGCATATCTGGGGGAGTTACTCTAGATTATCGTTTTGTTGTAGCCCATTTATCACGGGAGACACCCGCTTGGCGTAAAATGCGGGTCAGCAAATCAACACTTATCCCCTTGCGATGAGGGTTGGGAATGATCAGGCGGCGAGTTCCGCATATCATAAATTCATGCCGCCCTCCTGTATAAGGGCCGTCAAAGCCTAACTTTCGCAAACGACGAACAAGGTCCCGCCGGGAAATTGAAGTCAAGCGAGGCATTTATGCAGGCATCTTTTCTGGAAATTGAATAACGACATCCCCCAAGGCGGGGATTTGTAATCCCCTGGCAATACTGAAGAAAATCCAATCCTCAACCGCTCCTGCCAGATTAGTTCTGCATTTTTCTAGCGTCTTCCCGGTCGCCCAAACCCCTTCGAGTCCGGGCACTTCACCGTAATATGATTCATCATCATGGATAATCTCATAATGAGCTTGATCCAGGGCAGTTTGTATATAATTGAGCAACATCATCTCTCTCCTAAAACTTGAGATACGCGATCTCACTGAGCCAATCATACCATCCTAAAATCACACCGGCAATGGATCGTCCAGTGCTTGTTGAAAAGCTGCTAGCACCTCGTCGTTGGCATCTCTTTCGATGGCGGCGCGGGTCTCCGGGTCGAGGCGGGGTGCATGGATCGCTACGGGGTCACGCTCGCGCTGGAAGGCGGCAACCAACCCAGGGTCCCGCGTATCGTCCCCTTTGGAATGCGGACCAAATCGAAGGGTGTGCAATATCAAGGCACGCGCCCCCCCTTGAGCGCGGATTCCATCTAATAATTCTCCTGCTTTAGAAGAAATCTTCTGCACATCGCTGCTATCTAACTCCGTCACAGGGATATCGAAAGCCGTGAAGCGTGCAGGGATATCTCCAGCCATGGCTAGATTGATTGGAGTGGTCTGCGCAATGAGGTTGTTTTCGACCACGAACAGGATTGGCGCATCCCACAGCGAGGCCATGTTGAGCGACTCGTAGACAACGCCCTGCCCAAGCGTACCGTCGCCAAGGAAAGCCACGACGAGCTTACTGCTCTCCTTTCGCTTCTCAGCCAAAGCCATGCCGGTAGCTACAGGGAGAGTGCCGCCCTGCACCCCATTGGAATAAAAATCCCGCCACTGCAAGTGCTGCGAGCCGCCGCGTCCGCCGCAAACCCCCGTGGATTTGCCCATCAACTCGGCGAAGAGGGCCCGCATGTCGCCGTCGTAGGCCAAAAAATGTCCGTGACAGCGATGATTGCTGAAAACGATGTCGCCATCATGAAGGTGGGTGAGTACTCCGACAGCATTGGCCTCCTGCCCCAGATAAGTATGCGTGGTGCCGAAAAATACTCCTTTGGGGAAGTTTTCCAGAACAGTCTCTTCGAAGCGGCGAATGCGGTAAAGCTGACGATAAATTTGGTTAGCAGCGGTCATCACGGGGGGAATTATACTGTATCAAATGGGTGTGTTTCATTTCAGTTATTGCCTTGCTGCGTATTGCGTATTCCGTATTGTTTATCGACGATTTGTTACCGGACACTTTTTAATAGTACATGGATTGCTCTGCACGCCTCTGGCGACACGGATTGAACGGATAAAAACAAACGGTTTTGCTGAATTTACTTCGAATTCCATTTTTGGATACGTATCTTTTGGTTTAGAAAATCCGTGCTGATCCGTGGCATCCGTGTCCAATTTTTCTTCGACACAAGAAGTGTCCGGTAATGAAATCGACGAATACGCAATACGAAATAACCTCTCCAACTCGTTTGAAACACACCCGAATGATAGTGGAAAATTAAAACGCCAAGCGTTTCGCACTATTCCCCCCTTCCCAAATTCAGCGCTTCTTGTTATGATCTCACGCTTGTTAGGCGACCTCGGCCTGAATGGCCGGGGTTTTTGTGTGTTTATACGACAAAAGCGGTGCAGGGTGGGTATTGCCTACCTACACCTCTTTTGTCGGCATGGTGCAAAATAAGGAAGTTTTAGAAGTATGCAAACCGAACGAACCGATCTTAGAAATATTGCCATCATCGCTCATGTTGACCACGGCAAAACCACCCTGGTAGACGGCTTGCTCAAACAGGCGCGCGTTTTCCGGGAGAACCAGCAGGTCGCCGAGCGAGTGATGGATTCGAATGATTTAGAACGCGAGCGCGGCATCACCATTTTGGCAAAGAATACCGCCATCGAAGTTTGGGATGAGAGCAGCCAAAAGCAAGTCAAGATCAATATCGTTGATACCCCTGGGCACGCGGATTTTGGCGGCGAAGTCGAACGGGTGATGAATATGGTCGATGGTGTCCTGCTGTTGGTAGACGCCGCCGAAGGCCCCATGCCGCAGACTCGTTTTGTGCTCAAGAAAGCCCTCGAGTTGGGTCATCGCGCCATTGTGGTAATCAACAAGGTCGACCGCACGGGAGCTGATCCTGAACGCGTGCTCAACCAGACTTTCGATCTCTTCATTGAGCTGGGCGCCAGCGACGAGCAGGCCGACTTCCCGGTGATCTACGCCAATGCCGTCACTGCCCAGGCCGGTCTGACCCCTGAGTTAGGCTCCGATCTGCAGCCGCTCTTCAAGGCGATCCTGTCACATATCCCCTGCCCGCGCGTTGATCCAGAAGCCCCGCTGCAACTGTTAGTGACGACTTTGGGCTATGATCCTTACCGCGGCGTCACTGCTGTCGGGCGGATTTTTGCCGGGGAGATAGAAACCGGCCAAGAGCTTGCCCGCATATGCGTGGATGGTGAAATCGTGTCCGAACGGGCGCGTTATTTGTACATTCACAAAGGTTTGGATCGTGTCGAGGTCGAAAAAGCCCAGGCTGGCGAGATTATCGCCCTGGCAGGCTTAGAAAATATCTCCATTGGGGAAACCCTGGCTGACCCGGAAAACCCGCAGGCTCTGCCCGTCATACAGGTCGAAGAGCCAACTGTACACATGACATTCGGAGTCAACACATCGCCTTTTACTGGGCGTGAAGGCCGCTGGAGCACTTCGCGTAAATTGCGCGAGCGTCTGTTCGACGAATTGCGCTCCAATGTCTCCCTGCGTGTGGCCGAAACAAACAGCCCAGATACCTTTATGGTGTCGGGGCGCGGCGAGCTGCATCTGGCCATCTTGATCGAAACCATGCGGCGTGAAGGCTATGAGTTCCAGGTTTCGCGCCCAAATGTCATCTTACGCCAGGGGGAAAACGGCAAACCCCTGGAGCCTTTCGAAGAAGTATTCATTGAAACCAGTGCGGAGACGGTCGGCGTGGTTGTGGAAATGCTCGGCTCACGGCGCGGGCAGATGCTCGACATGCGCAATACAGCGGATCAGAATGTGCAAATAAAATTTCTCGTCCCCACACGCGGCTTGCTGGGATTTCGCTCCCATTTCCTGACTGCCACACGCGGCGCCGGGGTAATGCATACGCTCTTCCACGGCTATTCACCGATGGTCGGCGCCATCAACGGTCGCTCTTCAGGATCGCTGGTTTCCTGGGAAAACGGCATCACCACGACCTTTGGGCTGAAAAACGCCGAAGAACGCGGGATGCTATATTGCGATCCGGGCCTGGAAGTATATGCTGGTATGGTTGTTGGGGAACATCAACGTTCAGGCGATCTGGACGTGAACGTGTGCAAGAAAAAGCATCTCACAAATATGCGCGCAGCCAGCGCCGATATCGAAGTGCGCCTGACGCCGCCGCGCCGCATGAGCCTGGATGAAGCCATCGAATATCTATCCGACGATGAACTCCTGGAAGTTACCCCGCTGAATTACCGCATCCGCAAACAGATTCTCTCGGCCAAAGATCGCGGACGGCTCAACAAGAATGCCAAAAAGGCAATGGTTGGCGTGCTGGGGTAGTGGAATAATACTGCGGTGATGTACATCAATCAGCCAGTAAAATGAAATGGGTGTTTCATTTTGGTTGGAGATGCCCCAATCACCCTCCCGCAGGTTGTCAGATGGGACAGCGTAGAGCGATTACCCCGCTATAAATGGGTGCGATTTGCACACCTCGCTAAAACCTGCGGGAGGGTTTTCAACTCATTTGAAATGCACCCAAATGAAATACAACCAAGAAGCCCGACTTATGCCAAATGTCGGGCTTCTTCATACGGCAATATCGCCAATTCTCACGGCCTGACTGTATTACGCCCCCAGTATTTTCGAACTACCTCAATAAAATCGCTCGTTTCTACCTGCTGATTGTCCTCCGGATCAGGACCAAAAAGGAAGTTGAAGGCATTATTGCCTGATACGAACGGCTCCCATGAGGATGGCCACTCCCAAAAGGCATAATTCAGCCCGCGCTCTTCGAACAGGCTCATCTGATCGTCCATGAATTGAGCCAAACCAGGATTCCAGCGCGTGCCGCCGAATTCGTTGACCACCACCGGAACGCCGTGCGTAGTGGAAAACTCATCCACAGTCGAAAGCCAATTATCCAACCAGGCGCGGGCAAAATCATCATCTACGCCATCCCAGTCGAGGTCGTAAGTCCCAGGATAGGCAGAAGGGTCATCGGGTGATTGGTGGGTGTACACATAGGGCATATATTGATGAGCAGCGTACACTGTGCGGGGGTCACCGGTAGGCTCCAGATAGGGCAGCCAATCCACAGCGCTGTAGCCCATCCCACCGATAATGATCGGCGTTTCGGAATCTACCTCGCGGATAGCATCTGTGATCCGGGGATATAACTGTCCCCAGTCGTAGAGCGTACCGCCGTATTCGGCATAAAATTCTTCGGCATCCCAAATATCCAACGGAACGAGAGCGTTATCGCCCACTTCGTTGGCATTCGGCTCCACCATCAGATCATAGCCGACTACAATGGGGATATCGCGGTAGTGTTCGGCGGTGACGCGCCACATCTCCACCCAGGCATCTTGGGCATCTTGATCACCCCACATGGAATCATTAAGATAACTCTCATCGAACCAGTCGCCAACTTCATCCCAGAAAAAGGTAAACTCGGTGCGACCCGGCCCGGTGCGGTAGCTGATCACAGCGTACATATGGGCATTGGCAATCATGTCTAGCACATTATCCAGGTTATCCAAAACACCCTGATCGAGTTCATATGGCGGATTGATGGTGTAAATGCCTGGCACAGAAAGATTAACGTAATTGGCGCCCATGGCTGACATGTGGTCAAAATCATCTTGGGTAAACGGCGGACCGACCGAGCCGGGGCCGATCACTTCTGTGCCGACCAATTCGGGATACACGCGCCACTGGTGGACGTTGGCGCCGCGCAGTTGCGTCCCACGCTCGGCGATCCACAGGGACCACTTATCCAACGGTTCACCATCCGAAGAAGCCATCTCGGAGGTATGCTGAGTAGATGCAGATGCAGTTTCGCCTGCCTCCACTCGCCAGACATGCACCACCGACTTATACTCATCGGCCAAACGCTCGATCACATAAAGTAATCCATTAGCACGGTCGAAAGCCGCCGCGGCTATGATATCGCGCTTATAGTTGGCAAAATCCAACTCCGGTGTGAGCATAAATTCGTCAAGCACCAGGGTCGCATAAGGCTGCGGCTGCCAGGATTCCATATCACCGCGCGCCACAGCAGCTAGGTCAACCGGATCGTAAAAGATGATCTGTGCCTGATAATCTTCCGCCCAAAAGCCGCGGTCTTCATAGGGCCATTCAGGCATTTCGGGGCAAGTATTTGTTTCATCACAGCCGTATTCCCACACTACACCATTAGCATAACCATACCAGGCGCTGCCAATCGCCTTCGTGCCCACAAAGATCACCGCCGACTTGTCTCCAGCAGTCAACCAGGCTCCGCCCCACCAGTGATCAGCGTCAAAACGATCATTTACAGCCATACTCTCATCGCTGATAATTTCTGGATTACCCGGCTCCTGCACACCGTACAAGAGCAGTGGTGTGAGTGCCGATAGCGTGCCGCCCGGTTCAAGCGGATTACCATCTTGCCAGGGAGCATACGAAAATAAGGCCGGGCCATTTCCGCTCCAGGGACCTTCGCGCGCCCTTCCGGTGGCCAGATATTGGCCGGGGGTGTACATATCGGCCCACGCCCGGGGAATCTCGAAAATATAATCATTGGATGTGTAATTGCTATGACCATCGAAAACCCACGTACCAGCGGTTTGCGGATTCGACAAATCCAACTCAGCCCAGCCGTGGGAAGGCTCGAAATCCTGGATATGCTGCCCCCAGGTGAAGTGCAACTTGCCCGTGGTTTGATCTCCCTGCATCGGTAAATATTCCAACCCCAATCGGGGTAAAGCCAACTCTTCGGTGATTGCTCCGCCGGTAATGTCGGCGAAGGGCTGTAGGGTTTCGACGGTGTTTAGGTCATCCAGATTTTTCGAGATCACCGGCACGGGAATGCTGATCTCCGACACCTGCAAATTGTGATCGTGCCCCACCCCGAACAACGAGCCAGGGAAGCCGTCATCCTGCCCATCAGGATCACCCTCGGGGAAGTAGGTCAGCCCATGACCGCTGTATTCCCAACTTGATCCCCCAGAAGCATCGGGGAGACGAAAAGCACCCAGATAGATCAACTCGTCAGGTTGGATGACATCGCCAGAAGGATTACTCACAGAAGCAGGTTCTGATTCCTCGGGTTCAAGGGGCTGTTCGGATTCCGTTTCAGTGGGCTGCTGTTGCCCTGGGGGTGGTTCTGCCTCCGCGGGAGCAGGTGCTCCTGCCGGTTCAGGTTCCACCCCATCGGGTAGGTTGCAGGCCAGAATACCCCCAAAGAGCAGAAAAATCGGCAAAAAGGTTTTTATCCCGTGCATGGTATCCTCCTGTTCAGTGTCCAGTGGACAGTATACAGTATACAGGTACCAAGGACAATCCCCCAAAGGGTTTACACCAAGAACAGCATTGCCACGCCGGCGATGGCGACAAAAGTGCCCGCGATGGCCCCCCAGCCGTAGCGCTCTTTGAAGACCACGTAGCTAACCGGGAGTAAGAAGACCGGCGGCAGGGCCATCAGCGTGCTGGCTACACCGACCTCGGCGCGCTGAATCGCCAACATCGAAAACGAGACACCCAGGAAAGGCCCGGCAAACGAACCCAACAAAATAAAAAGCATCCCACGGCGATTTTGGAGCAGGGTTTGCGCGGTAGATTTTGCCTGGCCCTGAATGAACGTGATCGCCCACATGACCACCGCGGCCGTGATCATGCGGATGATGTTAGCCGAGATAGGCGAAAACTCGCCTCCCAGGCCGTTCTTCGCCAGCACCAGCCCGGCTGCCTGACCGATAGCGCCACCCAGCCCATAGAGGATGCCGCGGGTGTAATCGGGATTGGATGCTTTGTTAGCGCCGTTGCGTTCTAACACCACCCAGGCCACGCCCGCCAAAGTTAGCAAAATACCAAAAACTTTCTCCCATTGCATTTGTTCGCCAAGAAAAATCCAGGCAAGCAAAGTTGCAATAATTGGGGCCAGGCTCATCATCAGCATCGAGAGGCGCGGGCCAATTCACACGAAAGCCTGGAAGAGGAAAATATGGCCCAGCACCAGACCGACTATTCCGGAGAGTCCCAGCCACAGCCAGCGATGCGGCTCAGCGTGGAGCGGCAGGGGGATGCCCAAGGTGATCCAATGCGTGATGCTGAGAAACACGATGGCTAACAGCAGGCGCGTGCGGTTGAGCACCATCGAGCCGACGCGGCGTCCGGCCAGGGTGAGAAAAATCGAGCCAAAAGAGAAAGATAACGACGTGACCAGCGCGGCCAATTCACCGATGTAGTTCATATTATTTTCAGTTGAAGGTTACAGGTGGCAAGTTGAAAGTGGCAAGTTGCATGTGGCAAGTTACAAGTCGGCGGTCTCCGGTCTTCCGTCTCCCGTCTGGTTCCCCATGAACTCCTCCGCTGTAGCATGGCCGGGTTGGCTGATGCCTTCGCGTTTGATTACTTTCCACAGGGTCAGCGCCAAAATTTTGATGTCCAACCATAGCGACCAGTGATCTACATACCAGACATCCAGGCGGAATTTATCTTCCCAAGATAGCACATTACGTCCATTGACCTGCGCCCAGCCGGTGATTCCCGGCAGCACATCATGTCGGCGCGCTTGTTCAGGTGAATATCGATCCAGATATTGCACTAACAAAGGCCGCGGCCCCACCAGGCTCATCTCGCCGCGCAGCACATGGAATAATTCCGGCAGCTCGTCCAGGCTGGTGCCCCGTAAGAAGCGTCCCAATCGGGTCAGGCGTTGCTCATCTGGGAGCAGATTCTCTTTGTCGTCACGCTGGTCGGTCATTGTGCGGAATTTATACACCTTGAACAGCCCGCCGCGATAACCTGGTCTTACCTGGCTAAAAAAGATGGGTTTTCCATGGTAAACGCGCACCAAAATCGCTATGATGAGTAGTAGTGGTGAGATGAGGATCAAACCTGGTATTGTCAAAACTAAATCGAAGATGCGTTTCGACAAGGGGACATCCGCTGGAAAAAACATGTCGAGATTTTATCACAGCTCGTTGTATTGAAATACTTGATGAAATTTGGAGAGAAGTTGGACTTTTCTATGATCCAGGTCAACTGGCCATGAATTTCAAAAAGTCCAACTTCTTTTGCTTTGTAATCGAAGTAGGATGCACCTGGTCGATGCACCCTACTTGTTTTTGCTAAGGGGTTTGAGATGCTCTCACAAAGATCAATTTTGCAAGCAACTGCCCATCTTGTGTTTCGTACGCTCCCACCAGGGCAAACATGCCTTCTGCCAGATCACCTAAACCATTCACTTCGCCGCCCCGGGCGCGGAATGTGGTTTCACCATCTACCAGGAAGGTCATTTCTTCAGCATTGCGGGGTTGGAGGGTCAGCGAGTTGGCTCCAATAGATGTGATCTGACCGAAGGCCTTCACATCGTAGTTGGGCAAATCCTCCTCATTTCCAGCGATGACCCTGGCAGCCAGGAAAATACCATCATCTTGAGGGGATCCATAAACCATCGCCGCCATATCAGGGGCCAGATCATCAAGGCCATCTATTTTGCCAGCGCGGCTGTTGTAGTTGGTGTTCTCATCCACAGCGATGATCAACTCTTCACCCTGGCGAGTTTGCAGGGTGAATGTCCCTGCCGCGGGGGTGACCTCGGTTATCGTGCCGGCGTGGACATTCGTATTCTGAACTTCAGTAGCGATGACCAGCCTGGCTAAAAGTTCGCCATCATCGGTCTCCACGCCGCCAACAGCAACCTCGAAGCCAGTCTGCAAATCGCTCAAGCCAGACAACTGGCCAAAGAATCGGGTTGTCTCATCGATGAGGAAGATTTGTTCTTCACCGGAATTCGTTTGCACCACAAAGCTGCTTGCATCGAGGTCGACCTGCGTAATTTTGCCGCGAGATCGAACACCTGCCCATTGGCTGGGGTCGAACTCATCGGGCAGCAAGATCACCAGGCGGGCAGCCGGGTTTTCATCTACCCTACCAGGTGCGAAGACAGCCACCTTGGCGCCAACTTGCAAATCAGTGATACCAGGCTCCTCGATCTCTGAAGATCGAAAACTGGTGTTCTCATCGACAAGGTATGTGAACTGTTCACCATTCTGATTCTGCATGGTGAAACTGTCATCAGCGATAGCGACGATCTCACCATAAATACGCTGCCCCCTGACCTGAGGAGTATCCTCAGCAGCCAGGACCACGCCACTTATTAGCATAGCGCACAGAAATGCGATCAACAGGGGGATAGATAGTTTTTTAGTCATTGTGAACCTCCGTATAAAAATATCATTTGGGTGTGTTTCATTTCGGTTGAAGATGTCGCTGTGTATTTCGTATTGTGTATTACGTATTTGGGAAAGCTTACGAAATATGCCGTAGGCAGTACGTAATACGGACATCTGCGTTCGGCGCATCAACACATTTGAAATGCACCCATTTCAGTT
>JADHXE010000101.1 GCA_016783125.1 Anaerolineales bacterium | reverse complement strand
TCCCCGCACACCCCTTTTTCCGGAACTATCCGTTGCTGACTTTTCCTTTATCCCAATTCATTGTACAATGCTCATATGCCCAACATCACCCAGATTCTACGGGCGCGCCAGCGTCGCCGCGACAAATACGCCAATACATCTCTCAGATTTTCTGGTCTAAGTTGTGCAGCGTTACTGAGTATCCTGGCAGCCTTCGTCTTCATTGGGGCGACTGTGTTTTATGCCGCGTTGGCAAGAGATCTACCAGCTTTAGAAACCATCCCCCTGCTCCTAGAACCCCCCAACGGCCTGCTGCTCCAACCAACCCGCTTCTACGACCGCGATGGAGCACATATCCTCCTCGAACTTGAACATCCTGCTGTCACTGAGCGGGTATACCTGCCCTTGTCAGACGGGAAAACGAATGCGGCATCCTCAATACCCCAAGAACTCGTTCAAGCTACAATCGCCTACTCCGACCCAACGTTTTGGAAGCATCCCGGCTTCACCTCGCTCGATACCCAATCGGAATCACACAAAACCCTGGCTCAACGCCTCGTATCAGACTTGTTGCTGTGGGATGAATCCCCAGGCCCGCGGCGAGATATGCGAGAGCGTCTGTTAGCCGCGCAGATCACCGGCCAATATGGCCGCGAGAAAATATTGGAATGGTATCTCAACAGTGCATATTACGGCAACCAGGCCTATGGCGTCGCGGCAGCATCCCAGGTTTATTTCGGAAAACCCGTAGATGAATTAGGTTTGGCAGAAATTGCCATCCTGGCTGGAGTAGCGGAAGCCCCCAGCATAAATCCCTTAGATATCCCTGATACAGCCATCGAGCGCGGGGGAACTGTCATCGACGCCATGCTCTCCCAAGGCCAGATTTCCTCAGGGGAAGCCCTCAAAGCCCAAAAAGCGGATATCACTTTCCGAGAGTCATCTCAAAACGACGAAAACATCGCCCCTGCATTTATCAATCTTGTTTGGGAGCAATTAACCCCTCGCATCTCTATACAACGACTAGAACGCGGCGGTTTTGAAATTTTCACCACCCTTGATTACGAATTACAGGAACAAGCCTCATGTGCAGTTGAGGCCCATCTCGCTCATCTCACCGCAACCGAAACCACAACCCTGGATTGTGAAGCGGCGCGTCTGCTCCCGTCCCTGGCATTAGAGGATGGTTCCTACGAAAATCTTGATGTGAATATCATCATTTCAGACCCTCTCTCAGGGCAGATCCTCGCTATGGTCGGAGAGACCACCTCAGGGCTTGATCCAGCACATCCCCCAGGTCATCCTCCGGGATCGCTGCTGACGCCCTTTGTCTACCTGACAGCCTTCACCCGCGGCTTCAATCCCGCCAGTCTGCTTTGGGATATCCCCTCCCTCTTTAGCGATGAAGTCGATCAACTCACAAACCCCGAGGCCGAATTCCAAGGGCCAATGCGTCTCCGTTTAGCTCTGGCAAACGACTACCGCACTCCCGCTTTGGAAACCATGAATCAAATCGGGGCTGAGAATGTCTGGCGCACGGTGGGGCAATTCGGTATTTCAGCGCCATTTCAGAACCCGGCGAACGCCATCATCCCTGAGTGTCCAAGCTGTCAATATCTCCTGGATGGCGGCGAAATCACGTTGCTGGAGATGACACAGGCCTTCGGCACCCTGGCCAACCTGGGGAGTTTCGTCGGAGATGTCACTGCCGATGAAGATCGTTTCAACCTCGAGTCTATCACCATTCAACGCGTGAGCGATATTCACGGGAGCGAATGGCTGCTCAATCAGACACCTACGACCCAACCTGTAACCAGCCCACAACTGGCCTATTTGATCAACCATATGTTAAGCGATGAGTCGGCCCGTTGGGAGAGTTTGGGTCACCCTAATCCCCTGGAGATTGGACAACCGGCTGCCGCTAAAATGGGACGCACAACCTCCGGAGATGATAGCTGGACTATTGGATACACCCCCCAATTAGTGGTTGGCGTGTGGATGGGGCACGCCGAGGGTGGGGATTTGTCCCCAAAGGTTAGCGCTGCTCTCTGGCATGCTCTGATCAAATACGCAACTGGCGATCTCTCCGCAATATCATGGGGCGCGCCCCCTGGCATCAGCACAATGACCGTATGTGATCCGTCAGGAATGCTGCCTACGCAAGACTGCCCGTCGGTTGTCAGCGAAGTATTTCTCAGCGGTCATGAACCCACGCAGCTCGATACCTTATACCAATCGTATCAAATCAATCGCGAAACGGGGCGCCTGGCGACCGTCTTCACGCCCCTAGAGTTGATCGAAGAACGCGTCTACATGCTGGTTCCGCCAAAGGCCAGTCAGTGGGCAGATCAAGCCGGACTGCCCACCCCGCCAGAATCCTACGATGTTATCTACACGCCCAGCCCCTCCCCAAATGCACAGATCACCTCTCCACAGATCTTCACCAACACCAAAGGCGAAGTCAGCATCCAAGGCACTGCCTCTGGCGATGATTTCATTTCCTATCGCTTACAGGTTGGCAAAGGGATAAATCCCCAAAGTTGGCTGGCTATCACCGAGGATATCGAGATGCCGGTAGTCAAAGGGACCCTTGCCAACTGGGATACATCTGGACTTAATGGGCTTTATGCAATCCAACTGATCGTGATCCGCAGCGGCCAACAAGTCGGTACCGACACCATTCAAGTTACGGTCGATAATCAACCTCCAGAGATTTCTATTTCCAACCCTGAGGAGGGGCAAATTCTTGATTACGAAGCTACAACGCCGATCACTTTTCAGATTCAGGTCAGTGACAATATTGGGCTAGAGCTGATTGAATACTTTATCGACGAAAACCTCATTGAAACACAAACCCAGCCACCCTTCGCCTTCCCTTGGCTGCCTCGGATTGGAGATCACACGCTGGATATCAGAGCGGTTGATCTCGCAGGGAACGAAATCACTGCAACTGCAACTTTCACAGTTCAGCGCTAAAAAGATGAAAAAGCCCGAAAAATGGGTGTGTGGCGGGCTCCGCCCGCCACACACCCATTTTTCGGAATACTCTCTGACATGTTTTGCGCGCTCACCTCTCCAATCCTCACAACCGATTCCTGACTATCGGGTTATAATAAGCATCAAGAAGTATCAGTTGAAGAGATCTCGGGAATAAGGGTGTGCGGGCGCTTTGCGTCCCCCCGCACACCCCTATTCCCGAAACTTCTCAACTCGTTTGCAACACACCTATATCATTTTCCTTACTAGTAAGAACTGAGGCCCACTATGGCTGTCTATCAAGAAGCAATGCACATGCTAAAACTAACCAGCCGAACTTTTTATTTGCCCATTGTACGTCTACCCAAGGGGCTCCGAGAAGCTGTCGCGTCTGGTTACCTTTGCCTTCGAGCAATAGATGAAGTTGAAGACCACCCCACCTTAGAAGGAAATCTCAAAGCCAAGATTCTCCATACGATCAGCTTAGTCCTCCAGGCTCAGACATCGGAAGATACTTTTGCTCACCAGGATCTTGAAACAGCTTTATTGGAATTCCACGATGTTCTGCCAGAGGTGACATTGCGCATTGGTGAATGGGCCTGTCTCGCACCAACATTCATTGCTCCGCGCGTATGGGAAGCTACCGCCGCAATGGCTGACCGCATGGCTCATTGGTCTGTCAATGGTTTTGAAGTGTTATCAATGGCCGATTTAGACCGCTATACTTACGGTGTGGCTGGCGCGGTAGGATTGCTGCTTTGTGACCTGTGGGCCTGGTTTGAAAAAGTGCAGATTCATCGTACCCACGCCATCCAATTTGGCCGCGGGTTACAAACTGTCAACATCTTGCGCAACCGCAGCGAGGACCTGGATCGAGGGGTAAACTTCTACCCTCAAGGATGGGATGAAGAACGCATGTTCGCTTACGCCCGCGAGAATCTCGATAGTTTCAGCGCTTATGCTAAAACATTACCTAAAACAACTTTCAAGAGCTTTGTTGAAATTCCCAGGGTGCTGGCATATGCCACATTGGAAGTTTTAGAACGTGGAGAGAAGAAACTCTCTCGCAACGCAGTACTTAGCATCGTTCAGCAACTCGAAGCGGAGTAGATGCATACTGATCCTATCCAAAATCCCCATCTTCAACCCATTACATGAATGATTTCCACAATGCAGCTACTGTTGGATTGACTCAGTATAATTCCACTTACTTTTGTACAGTAGTTCATTAGATGGCCTCATCGTCTTTTCCACCTTGTAATTGGAGCAAACTATCATGAACTGGCTCAAAAAGAGAACTATCACAATAGCTGGTGCTGGCCCATCTGGGATGACAGCAGCTATCATCCTTGCTAAAGCGGGTCATAAAGTTCGTGTATTTGAACGACACCCAAATGTTGGAGAACGATTCAATGATGATTACCAAGGGCTTGAAAATTGGAGCAGAGAGGAAGATGTATTAGATGAAATCCGGAATATGGATATCGAACCAACCTGGTGGCAACGCCCATTCTCAGGAGGATCACTCTTCGATCCAGATTTGCGACCTATCGAGATCGAAGCTCAACGCCCTCTTTTCTATTTAGTTCGACGCGGGAATAGCCATCCAGCCTCATTAGATTTGGCGTTATTGAGACAAGCTCAGGAATTAAGTGTTGAATTTATCTTCAATAAGCCTGCGGACATAACAGATGTAGATATTATGGCTGGAGGCCCCAGAGGGAAACCTTGCGCAATTGCAGCCGGATTGACTTTTACAACTAATCGCGATGATTACATGTGTGCCATTTTAAGCGAACGATTGGCTCCTGGCGGGTACGCATATCTACTAATTGCAGATGGTCAAGCTACCCTTGCAACAGTTTTATTCACCAAATTTAAAAAAGCACAAGAGTGTTTGAAGGATTCATCTGATGTGATCAAGCAGTTGTTAAATATATCAGAATTTTCAAACGCCAAGTATTGGGGAGGGTACGGGAGTTTCTCAATTCCGCAAACTGGGGAACGAGACGGGGTGCTTTATGTCGGTGAGGCTGGCGGTTTCCAAGATTTTCTCTTTGGCTTTGGCATTCGAAGCGCAATGGTATCAGCTAATCTGGCTGCTCAAAGTATTATCCACAAGACTAGTTATGACGAGCTATGGCATGATCGCTTACTACCCCACCTGAAGGCTTCCTTCGCTGATCGAATGATTTACGAAAGTTTTGATCGCATTGTAAAACGAGGTTTCTGGTTAGTAATTGGGAACCACAAATGTCCTGAGTCATTTATGAGATGGTTATATAGCAACTCAATTATTCACAAAGCGATCTATTCAATCACTCACAAAAAAAATGCCCGCCGGTTGGGCAAACCAGATACCTATTGAGTATCAACCTCTTGGATTCTTCATCAAAAAAATATTTTTTCAGAAAAAAGCCAAAACTAGTCAAATTGTTATTACCGATAGTGGTTCCCAAAACACACTTCGCTGAGCACTCCTCAAAAGAAAAGAAAACAATGGATAAGTCCGAAAAATAGGGTCTCGCCAATTCATATGTGACCTTTTTCGGATTGACTTTTCGCAGATAACTTCTATACTGGGAAATGAAAAGGGTGTGTTTCAAACGAGCGGAAAAGTTCCGGAAATAGGGGTGTGCGGGGGGCGCTTCGCTTTGCGCGCCCTTGGCGTTGCGTCCCCCCGCACACCCCTATTTCCGGGATTACTTCCACTGGAATGAAACTACCAACGGTAGTATGGAACCATTCACCCGAGCAGTCTCTTGCAATCTTCAGGAGAGAGAAGCATGAAATCTAAACTTAGACGTCACCAACGCGCGCTGTACGCTCCTTTTGGAACACTCATCTTTGCCATTCTTTTTGTCCTGCTCATAGGGCTGGCATGCAATACGCCAACGACCGAAAGCTCGAATAAAACTCAGATCGCACTCAATGTTCAGGCCACGCAACTTGCTCAGAGTGAAACACAAACTGCCCAGGCTGAAGCCGAAGCCGATACTGAGGCAAAACAACAGAAAGAAATCTCTGACCAACAAGCTACTCTCGACGCTCAGTCTACAAAAGATGCCCAGGCCGCTACACAAGTTGCTTTAGATGTGCAAGCGACCATAAATGCCCAACCATCGGACACACCACTACCAACAAATACGCCTCTGCCAACGAACACACCACAACCTGCCGGCAGTCAGGCTCAAGCCCCCCAACAACCTCCTTCAGACACGCAGCCTACTTTTAATCAAGCTGAATTCGAAGCCTGGATGCGTTCTGCCAATATCTTGTTATTTGAAGATATGGCCTTCCTAGGATACGTTCAACCGGCATTAGATGCGATGAGTCTGAACTATGTAGATGTCGATGATGCGTTGGGACATTTTAAAACGCAATTGCTTTCCGGCGGCCCTGGCGGTCAAGGTTGGGATCTGATCATCTCTGCCAAAGAGGCCAGAGAACAGGTGTCGGGGGAGTTTTATGTTTATCTCAACGATGCCTTGAATGCAGGCAGCTCAATCATCATCGAAGAATGGAATATTGATGATATTGCTGCCGGGAAGATCAGCGTAATCCTGGGTCGCTGCGGGGTTGAATTTCAGCGGGATTGGATAAATATACCTCTTGAGCAGCAACTGCTCTTCCCAATCAACGGCGACCACCCAATACATCATTTTCCTAACGAGGGTATTTCCCTGACAAATCCAACGAACAATTGGCAGTGGGACTTTTTTGACCTTGGCGATCTGCTCAGACTGCGACCAGGGAGTGATGCCAAATTACTGTGGGGAGCACGCTCGGCTATCAAAGACAGCTACGCGACTGCGGTTGTCTGCGTCGATGGCCGGCTGATTATCCAAACCTATGGCAGCCACAGCTACGGGGCGGATCGTGTTGTTATGATGTGGTCAAACTATATCTATAATGCGTTGATGGCGCGTTACGAATTTTTAGCCGCTCATCAACAGCAACCGTAAAAACGGTTCTCTCTCGCAAATCAGAAAAGGGCAGCCTGGTGAAGGCTGCCCTTTAGTATTTTCTGAATTATTCGCAAAATTGATTTCTACGGCTGGTTGATGTCTATCCAATCGAATTCCAGGATGATGGGTAAAACATCGAAGGAAGAAACACCAATACCAATCTGGCCCTCTCTGAAGGCGTATTGTTTGTCCGTCAGTGTATGTGTGTGAACGCCATTGATATAGAGGGAAAGCGTATTCGAATTACAGATAACACCATACTCATTTATATCTTTCCCCATCCTTACCGCCATCGAGCCACCACTCGCCAGCATATCATATTGATCAGTGGGTGCATCATAAGCCCAGATCCACCATTCACCGCCATTGGAGATGCTAAACTCGTACCAGCCATAATCATTTACATGGCAAATCAAGCCAACATTGTTGGTGTTCTTACCGCGGTTTTCTACCGATGTCTCAATTATAACGCTCTCGTATATCCAGGGATCATAGGTAATATAGGAATAGATGTTCGGCCCGGCAAGATCAAACACTAATTTGCCGTTATTTGTGTAAAGACCAAATTGGTTTTCATCACCATTGGTGATGAACCAAGACCAATTTTCTAGATAATCAGCATCAAATTCTTCAAAGGGATACGCTGGCGGTTCACCGGTTGATCCACCGGTCGTATCGCCGGTGGAGGTATCAGATGATGTGTCAGAGGCAGCATCGTCAGATCCAACACCATCAACGGTTACGGCTAGCTTATTACCATTGAGTTGCCCTTCAAGGGTATCGCCAGAACTATCACGATAAACTTCGATAGCCATCTGGTCGCTGGCGCTATGGGTACGAATGATATCGCAGTAATCAGCCATGGTCGTATTCTCGCCCACGGGATGTTCTTCCAGGCTTGTAATGAAATCTCCACCAACAACACCTACGCGATCCGCTGGTGAGCCAGATTCGACGGAGGATACAAAAATACCAGAGAACGAGTTATCCCCATCATCAAAAGTCAATGCATAACCATTGATACCGATCGTATCAACATCGCTGCCAGTTTTGAGTTGATCGATAACCGGCACAGCCTCATCTCTGCCAATGGCAAAATATTGGTTTGCCGAAGCAAGTGAGGCATAATTCACGCCCACAATCTTGCCGTCCGCACTGACCAAAGGACCACCAGAATTGCCAGGATTGATAGTGGCATCATGCATAATTACAGTATCTAATGATGCCCAATCCGATTCGCCATCGGCGTTCTCCTTAGAGACGATACCTTTTGTGAGAGTAAACTCGGGGTCTCCTAAAGGGAATCCTGCCGCATAGACATCCAGGCCAACGGAGACTGGGTCCATATACCATTCTAAATATGGGAAACCTTCACCATCAATATCTATGATGGCCAGATCGGAGCACTCAGATACACCGAGAACCTTGGCATTGTAGGTTTTTGATGTATCACCACCAATCCACACTTTTAGTAAAGCAGCCCCGGTCACAACGTGATTGTTCGTCACAGCAATCCCGGAGGGGTCAATAATAAAACCCGAACCACTACCTGCTCCCAGGTATGCTCCTTCAAAATCAACAAATGTGCCTTCAGATTCAATCTGAATAACAGCGCCGCGCACATCTTGCAGAGTCGAGACCGCGCCCGATGCAGCAGGCTGCTGGACAGGTTCTGCGGGTTGGGCTTGCTGCGGCTCTTCTTGCTGGGCGGGTTCAGGGACTTTCACTTCCGCGGGAGCTTCTGGGGTAGGCGTCGGCGCGCCGCACGCCAAGCCGACCACTAAGAACAAAACTGCCAGCAATACAAGGGGTTTTACAAATGGATATTTCATCATTCTTCTCCTTTAGGAAAATGCATAGAAAACAATATCAGCACCAATGAGATTCTATCATAAATAGACTGTTCGCTTGAACCCCCTTTGAGTACTAACTTATCAATTTGGATAGCAGGAAAATTACATAAGAGAGGCAAATACTGCCATTGACGAGGCAATCGTTCTTTGCCACACTAATCACACAATGCAGTGATATGATCACTGCACACGTTGCCATCCTCAGGAAAAAGAGGTGTTTATCACTGATCACCTAAAACTCGCTTTGTCACCTGGAACCCCAAACGCGGCAGATCAGTTCGACTGAAGAACCCCACCCCATCAGCATCATCGCCAGCCTTTAGTTCCCCCGCAATCACGACAACTCGATAGACAATCACAATATGCGCCCCGGCGGGATGTTCTTGGCCTGAGATCACATCAAATAGCTCTGTCACCTGAACCTGTAAACCAGTTTCTTCCAGGCATTCTCGCTCGGCTGCCCTGGCGGGGTCTTCGCCTGCATCGACGAACCCGGCTGGGAGCGTCCATAATCCCTGGTGGGGTTGGTTGACGCGCCTGACGAGCAGGATTTTCTCATCTTGTTCGACCAGAACCGCGGCGGCCACCTTAGGGTCTGGAAAGAATATCCAATTGCAAGCTGGGCAAACTGGCCGCATACGCCCTGCTCGACGGTCTGAGACTAGCGCGGTGCCACAGCGAGGACAGAAGTTGATTTCATTGGCAATCATGAACGTCCTCGACGACGCGAGGAGAAAGCGGCCACCCCCGCAGCAAAAGCGATTACACCTAAAAAGATTTCCACCACTCGCACCGGCGCAAAGGGAGTAGCAGCTGCCTGGGAGATTTCAGAATCAGCCGCGGGTTCGTATGCCAGTCCTTCTTCTCCCAAGGCTTCCCCGGCTTCTTTCTCGACAGCTGCGTCTTCAGCCCTGACCTCAACCATAGGCTGAACTTCTTCTCCAGGTGCAGCCATCTCCTCCGCCTCTAAGATTTTTGCCGACGGCGCAGCCATTTCTTGAGCAGGCATCATGGCAACGCGGCCTAACCCAAGCAAATCCACAAGCAAAACCATCACAAGAAGCAAACTCGATACCACGGAGGCCAAACGGAATGTGCTAAACAGACGCGGCGTTTTCCTCTGTCGCCGACCGGCCATCTCGGCCATTTCAGGCGTCAGGGTGAAGTTGCGCGGGGCGCGGAGATGGGGGAGAGCTTTCACTGCAATGCGCGTCATCCTCAGATCATCCAAAGCCTCGCGCAGAGATTCATCGGTTTGCAGGCGCGCCTCGATGCCTGCCTGCTCACGCGCAGAAAGTTGGTCATCCATATACGCGGACAACTGCTCCCAATCTCGTCGAGAAATTCGTTCCTTCATACAGAGGCCTCTTCTCTCAGACGAAATGCTGATGGTAGAAGTTCCCTGAATTTCTGCAAGCAATCCTGCATCCGATGGCGGGCGCGTGCCAGGCGGCTTTTGACTGTACCCAAAGGTTTTTCGATGACCTGGGACGCTTCAGCATAATCCAACCCTTGCACATCCACTAAGACAACCACCATGCGGAAGTCTGTTGAAAGCTGATCCAAACACCACTGGATCGCGCCAGCTAATTCCCGCCTCTGTATTGCTTGCTCAGGGGATTCTCCAGGATCAACTATCCATGCCGGAGATTCGAATTCCTCCCCGTCTTCGTTGCGCGGCTCTAAAGGAGCGACGGGCTTGCGCTTGCGTTGACGCAGTTCATCATAGCAAGCATTGGTAACAATGCGCAGCAGCCAGCCCTTGAACGAGCCTCCCCGATAGGTATGCAGTTTACGATAAGCTGAGATAAAAGCTTCCTGGGTAGCGTCTTCCGCCGCGCCTGGCTCGCCAATCACCCGATAGGCCTGGTTATAGAGCATATCTTGATAAGCTAAAACCAGGCGGTTGAAGGCATCCAGGTCGCCTTGACGTGCACGTTGAATCAGAGTGGCATCATTCATGGTTTTTCTTCACATCACATTCGAGCGGGAATAGCCCCGGAGTAATCGCTCACCCCCCTCCAACTCCCCCCTCGTGAGGGGGGAGAGCTTTTGAACTTCCCCCCGTGAACGGGGGGATTGAGGGGGGTGAGGAATGAATGGTTACACCCCTATTCCGGGAATTTCCTCACGAATATGACATCGTCAAAAGAGTTACACTACATCCTTTCGCTTTTGGAAGATCAGCATGATAAGGATATATCCAATCATGATCACCCCCAATACCACCCAGCGCGTGACGATCAACCCGCCAAAGACATACCCATAATCATCATACATGGCGCCGAGTAATGATTCAGCGCTGTTGATCGCCTTCTCCCGGTTCTTGACCCAATCGGCGCGCTCGTCGCCGTAATCTTGCATGGCATCGGTGTACTCATCGGCCTGTTCTTGACGCAGATCGGCATATTCATCGCCCTGGGCATCCATCAGATCGGCGTATACCTGGCCCTGATCCTGACTGTCTAAACGGTACTCTTCGAACTGATCCATGATGGCGTCTTGTTGTTCTTGCCCTTGAGCACGCTGATCATCCAGATAAGCTTCCATTTCACGGGGATCAGCCAGGGTTGGCAGCGGAGTCGGTGATGGCAGTGGCGTAGGCGTGAAGATCGGCGTCAGGGATGGCAAGGCTGTTGGATAAGCATACGCGGTCGGCTGAGGAGGCTCCACGGGATCAGGCATGGCAAGCTTTTCTTTGGCAATATCGTCATAGAAATCAGGCGACAAGATGCCAGGGAAATCAGCACAATCGCTAAAGATGCTCTCCCCCATGCAAGCACAATCTTCCTTCAATACGTCAGGCAGATGCTGCCTGTCGCTCTTCGGAAACGACAGGCAGGGGTCTTCCATGATCTTATCGCCCATATGCGAGGCCTTGATAAACCCCTCCCAAACCCAACGCGAGGACATTGCCATACTGATTGGTTTTCCTCAGGCATGGCATCAATCGGCAAAAGAGCGCCAGAAAACAAGAATTGCGGCACCAGGATAGTGATCAACAAGGTCATGGCCGTATTCTGGTTAGGGGCAATGGCTGATATCGTAAGGCCAATCAGGTATCCTGACAGGCTTCCCAAAAACAATGTGATGAAGAAAGCAACGTAATCTTGGGTACTAGGGATAACCGGCTTCACAAAGAGAATACGGAAAGCCATCAACACAGCTGCCTGGTAAATGGCCAAAACAATACCCACCCATACCTTTGACATCAGATAGGGAAAGATGCGCAAATTGACCGCTCGCTCACGCTTATAAATATCCGCTTCTTTAACAATCTCTCGCACGCTGCTCAGAGATCCTGCCAGTATGGCCACAATAGCCAGCATATACCATTGGGATAAAACCAATTCCACATCGCCGTTTACAGAATCAAAGAGATCAGTCCCCCAGATAAAATCCATCAAGCCCAAGATTGGCGCTAATGCCAACATCATAGCCAGTGAAACCTTATCTTGCATGATGATCTTGAGATTACGAGCTGAAAGGATCAAGAATTGGCGCAGTGAGGAGAGCCGGCGCTTGGCGACATGTACACGACCAGATTGCTGGGCAGCTATTGCCTGAGTTCCTGCCCGAGGGCTATCCCATCCCATGAGTTTAGCGTAAACATGAGACTGTAGATAACGCTCTCGCCACTCTTCTGGAGCACCGCGTGAATCATCATTCAGGATGCGATAGATATCATCGAATTCCATATCCTTTTCGCGGCGCTCGCGATCGGTGCGATAGTGATCGAAATATTCAAGAGCATCTTCCGGCGCGCCATAAAAAGCCATATTGCCACCCCTGGCCAGGAAGATGACCTTATCACACAGCATCACGTTCTTGGTGGCATGCGTGACCAAGACAATCGTACGGCCCTGATCTGCCAGGCGGCGCATCAGTTTCATCATGTCATATTCGGTGCCAGGGTCCAAACCGCTGGTGGGCTCATCCAGGAAGAACAGGCGCGGTTTCGTCAGCAACTCAACCCCAATCGAAACGCGTTTGAGCTGGCCACCCGACAAGCGCGAAATGGGAATATCCTTCCGCTCAGTTAGATCGAGGTCCTTTAGCACCTCGGCGACAACAGCTTGCCGCTCCTGCTTGGAAGTATCTGGGGGCATGCGCAACTGGGCTACAAAATCCAAGGCCAACTCTGGAGTCAGTTCCGCATGGACAATATCCTTTTGGGGCACATAACCAATATCGTCGCGGAACATATCATAGTGATCATACAGGGTTATCCCATTTACCAAAACTTGCCCGTGGCTGGCAGGCCAGTAACCGTTGATCGCATTCATAAAGGTAGATTTCCCCGCACCGCTCATACCCACCAAAGCCAAAAATTCATTCGGCTCAATGGTCAGGCTGATATCCTGGAGCAAGTTGAGTCCACTGGAAACAACCTGGTTTACATTCCTGGCCTCAATTCGGATTCCTTCTTCTATCTGACCTTGAAGTTGTTGGCCCGAAAGAACGAAGACATACGGCCCGATGCGGATTTGATCCCAATCTTTGAGATAGGCTTCGCTCTCGATCTGCTGCTCATTGACATAAATTCCGTTGGTACTGCGCAGATCTTTGATGCAAAACCGTTTGCCCATGCGCTCCAACACTGCATGATAACGACTCACCAGAGGATGATTTAAAACCACCTGGTTGTCCGCAGCGCGCCCAATGGTCACTTTGTCGTGCGAAGCCAGGTCCATGGTACGCACCGAAGTTGGCGCGACGACAATATCAGCATCCAACATGGTTTTCGGGGACCCAACCCCGAGGCCGCCATCCCCCAATGCGAATGCCTGGCCGGGCATGACCATGGTGCCGCTGGCAGAGTGCATCACACCGACCGACGCAGGGGCCTCCACATACAGCGTATGATCCCCTATCGCAATAAATTGTCCAATCAGAACAGGCTGCTTTTGGTGGGGAACCAGCGGAATACCATCCACCAGGGTGCCATTTGTTGAACCTAAATCTGTAAGCAAGAGTTTATTATCAGCCAGGGTGAGCACAGCGTGATGGCGTGAAACTTCGTCATCTTCAAAGGCCAAATCGTTATCTTCCCCTCGCCCAAACGTAGTATCTCCATCAGGGAGAACATAGGTCTGCCATTCTCCACTGCCAAAGCGATATCGCAAATGCAATATTTCAACTCGTCGTGGCGTTCGATCTTCCACCACGTATGTCGCTACAACACCAGGCACATTGAGAGCTAACGTGAATCCGCCAATCATGATCAATTGCCCAGGCGAAAGCGCAACGGGCATATTAGGCGTCAGCGGCTGGCCATCAACATACGTGCCATTGCTTGAGCCTAAATCCGTCAACAAGATTTCTTCCCCCACACGGCTTAGGCGCGCATGTCGGCGGGAAATTTCCTGGTGTTCAAGGGTCAGGTCGCAGTCATCCCCGCGCCCTATCAGAATATCATCTTTAATCAATTGAAACTCTTGCCATTCTCCTTCCCCCAGGCGGTAACGCAGCACATAGTTTGAGATCATAATCTCGCCTCCACAAGAGCACTGATTGAAAACCATCCCCACTATAACAAACTTGTCCCACCCAGGCAATAGCACTTGTCACCTAATCCCAGGGCAATCGTATTTAGGCACTTTGCATACGATGCGGCAGTTGGAAACTGCACCAACATTTGCGAAGTCGCCCTTCGGCGACTTGAATTCAACCTGCGCGCCTTGCGGGCCTCCGGCCAGGCAGGTTGTGCAACCGTTGCTGCGACTTCCAGTAGCCGAGATTTGAGTTAACAATCCATATGCGATTGCCCTGCCTAATCCTTTGCTTGCTTGATGATTCAAATGAAGACGATTACAATCAGCCTGGTTTTCAAAACTTTATAGTGACTACTTTGACAATGTCACATTTCAAGCAAGAAACTCGAAATTTGGGGGTGAGGATCCTTGCCTTTTTTACCATGACAATATGCTCCAGTCGCAGGTTTACGGCACGGTTGTTTCGCCAATATAGGGCGCAAATCAGTGATGTTCCGTACAGCAAAAGTTGTTTCTAGTTTTCCTTTGAATAATTG
>JADHXE010000100.1 GCA_016783125.1 Anaerolineales bacterium | reverse complement strand
ATTTCATATGACTTACGCACTAGCGATGGAAAAAGTCCGAAAATAAGGGGTGTGCAGGGTTGCTCCGCAACCCTGCACACCCCTTATTTTCGATATATTTTTCATTCATCTGCGTAAGTCCTGTTCAGTTGAAATGCACCCTAATCGTTTTGATAGTTATCGGTAACTGCTCAACCATAAAGAGATGGCCAGAGAGTTACGGTTATAGATATTATACAGGAATAGTCAAACTCTCCAAATCGCGTGGGTAGTAAGTCATCATCTCGATGCCATCATCGGTGATCACCACAGTATCAGAATGCCGGAAACCGCCCAACTCCGGCACATACAACCCTGGCTCGACGGTGAACACCATGCCCGGCTTCATCTCCGTGGGATCGCCATTATCCAGGAAGGGACCTTCATGATAACGAATACCAATGGCATGACCGACATGGTGCTTCCAATAAGCCATCAGATCATGTTCTTCGTAGTAAGCGCGCACAGCCTTATCCACCTGCGCGCAGGGGATCCCCGGCCCCATGGCTTCGAAAGCGGCATCCTGTAAGACCAGCATATGATCGAACATGCGCTTCTGTTCATCACTGGCAGGCCCCATCAACATCGTGCGTTCCAATTCCGAGTTGTAGCCCCACATCGGCGCGTTGGCTCCGGTGACCAGCACATCCCCGGCCTGGAAGGTGATATTGCTAGCCAGCGCATGGGGAATAGCGGCGTTGCGGCCAATCTGGCCGCGATATCCAGCCCGCGCCCCGCTGGAGAAGTAGCTCTGGGCGCGGTAAATCGGCCCAATCGTGTCGAGCATAGCCAGAGTGGCCTCGTTGCTGGCCTTCAACGTGACTTCGGTTTCAGTGAGGCCTACCCGGGTATACCGCTGCAACAAGACATGCGCCAGATGCCCCCATTTGACGCTCTCCGCAATCAAGCGCAGCTCGGCTTCGCTTTTGATCATCATCTGATCTTCGATGAATCCAGCCAACGGTTTGGGGGTCACGCCCAATAACTCAGTCAGCGAGCGCCCGCGGTAGCCAAAGATCAACGGGTAGCCGTTATGGTCAACGCCGAAATCCCCATGGATGCTCAATTCTCCCAGCACATCTTTGAAAATATCCATCGGGCGGGGGGTAGATGGATACTCCAGGTAGTAATCGACGCGGTCGATCAAGGCATTGGCTGAGGCGTGTTCGACCTCTAATCGTGGAACAAATAACGCCCGCACACCTTCGGTATTGAGGATAAACGCAATCGGCCGCTCGGTGGGGATGAATGCGAAACCCGTGTAATACAGGATGTAATCACGGTCGAAGAGCACCGCGCCGGAGAGATTCTCAGCTTGAAGATATTCCAATAAACGCTCGGCACGGAATTGATATTCTTCTGCAGTGATATGAAAGGAAGCTTTTTTCATCTGGACATCTCTCCATTCATAAATCCCAAAGCTGACGCGCCTCCTTGAACATGGCCTGCCAGGCTGACGTTTCAGGCTGGTGAGGCGCACCCAAGGGATCATCCCACTCCTGGCCGAGCAAAGCGGCTACTACCCCCTGAGCGCAAGCCGCGGCGGCGTCCAAATCGTAGCCGCCCTCTAAGTAGAGAGCAATCCGTCCCTGACAGTTCTCCTCCGCCCAATCGGCCAGGCGTGAAATCAAGACGCCACATCCGCCAGCCGTCAGCATCAGATTCCCCAGGGGGTCGCGCCAGTGCGGGTCAAAGCCATAACTGACCAGGAGCACCTCCGGGGCATAACGATCTAACAGGGGGATGATAGCCTCGTCCATGATGGTCAGGAAAGCTTGATCTCCAGAAAAGGGCGGCAGCGGGAAATTAGCCGTGGTGCCTTCACCATCACCAATGCCAATCTCTCCCACCCTGCCAGTGCCGGGGTAGTGTGGGTATTGATGGGTGGAAAAATAGAACACGTCCCCGCGCGCCCAGAAGATATCCTGCGTGCCATTGCCATGGTGCTGATCTAAGTCAATAATGGCCAGGCGTTTGGCGCCTTTATCCTGGATAAGATATTCAGCAGCCAGGGCAACATTATTAAGCAAGCAAAAACCCATCGCCCGATTGGGGGTGGCATGATGCCCCGGTGGGCGGGTGAGGGCAAAGCCGTGCTGCGCATCCCGCTCCCAGACCTGCTGAGCCACCGCAATGCCGCCGCCAGCGGCCTTGATCGCCAAATCCCAGGAAGATATTGTCGTGTAGGTGTCCATATCGAAGCGCTGCCCGCGCGAACATACTTCTTCTAACTGGCCAAGAAAGTCCGCCGTGTGGACTCCCTCCAACACTTCACGGGGAACCTGTGCCGGCTCCAGGTGAGGGAATGAATCCCACCATCCAGCTTCCGTCAAAGCCTTGACCATGGCTTCCACACGATCCGGCCTTTCGGGGTGGCCCACTTCCATGTGAGCTTCGTGACCCTGGGGATAGAAATATACTAGCTCATGCATAAAACCCTCCCATAAAACATATGGGTGTGTTTCAAACGAGCGGAAAAGTTCCGGAAATAGGGGTGTGCGGGGGGGTCCCCCCCCGCACACCCCTATTTCCGGGTTTACTTCCACTGGAATGAAATGCACCCAAAACATATTCGCTGATCTCATTGTACCAGTCCTTGCGGTACAATAGAACAAATTCTGTCTCCACTGCACCCCAGGAGGTCAATATGAGCAAGAAACAACCCTCTTACGGAAAATGCTTCTTCTGCGGAAAACCCTATGCGTCCAGTGGCATGAGCCGCCACCTGAATGCATGCAAAGAACGCCGGGGAGCCAATCTGGCCGAATCTTGCCGCTCATTCCGGCTATTAACTCTCCGGATTTGGGGAGACTACGCGCCCGACTTCTGGATGACTTCCTGCGCGCCGCCTGGCTGGAGTGCTGCGGGCATCTCAGCCAGTTCGACATCCGGGGGCAGAACTACACAGAGAATCCAGAACTGGATCGCGAATGGGGATGGGATAACCGCAGCAACCGCGTGGCTTTAGAACGCGTGGTGGAGATCGGTGAAGAATTCGACTACGAGTACGACTTTGGCACAACCACCCCCCTGAAATTGAAAGTGCTCGACGAACGCCAGGGCAAGGCCAAATCGAAGAAAGACATCCGCATCCTGGCGCGCAATTTCAAACCTGATTTTCGCTGCAGAAAATGCAGCCAACCAGCCACCCTGGCTTACGTCTTCGATTATCCTGCCCTGCTGTTTTGCAAGAAACACGCTTTTATACACGAACCCGAAGGAGAAGGTCTGCTCCCCCTGGTCAACTCGCCGCGCTGGGGAGATTGCGGCTACACCGGTCCCTACGATGAAGAATACCTCTTCGATGAAATCTACACCCCTAAACAATAGAAACCCGATTTTTTTCGTTATCAGGCGACTCTCTCTGCTTGCGCGTCCTGGTTAGAAGATTACCTCTTTGCCCGATGGAAAAACCGAATTTCTTCTCCCTTGCATGGACTTTAAAAAGGAGCAATAATGACCGAAGCACTTTATCACGATGACAGTTATTTGAAAGAATTCGACGCCACCGTTACCGCCATCGACGAGGAAACCCACGGCGTTGCCCTCGACCGCACCGCCTTCTTCCCCGGCGGCGGCGGTCAACCCGCTGACACTGGCACCCTCACCGCGGACGGGAAAACTTTCAACGTCAAACGCCCTAAACGCATTGGCGGAAAACTCGTTCACCTGCTTGAAGGCGATGACCCTCTCCCCGAAGTTGGCACCCAGGTTCAGTGCCAGATCGACTGGGAACACCGCTACAAGATCATGCGCACCCATACCGCTATGCACATCTTGTGCGGCGTGATCTTCCGCGATTACGGGGCCTCGGTCACCGGCGGCAACATGGAGCCGCTCAAAGGCCGCATGGATTTCGAATTCGAGACCATGCGCGCTGAGTTGGTCGCAGAGATCGAAGCCGCCATCAACGCCGAAGTCGCCAACGCCCGCCCGGTGAGCTGGCGCGAGCTGCCCCGCGCAGAAGCCTTCCAAATCCCCGATCTGATCCGCACCAAAATCAACCTATTACCCGAAGGCATCAAAAAAGTGCGCGTGGTAGAAATCGAGGGCCTCGACCTGCAAGCCGACGGCGGCACGCATGTCAAGATCACATCCGAGGTTGGGCAAATCCGCGTCGTCGATTACAAGAGCAAGGGCAAGATCAACAAGCGTATCTATGTGGAATTAGGTGATTAGGAATTAGGTAATTAGGCAATCAGGTAATCAGGTAATCAGGAAACGTTCTCCTAATCACCTAATCCCCAATTACCTAATCATCCACATTCAACATGCAACCTTCAACTAACGTCCTCATCTGCGGCGCGGGGATCGCTGGAATTTCCGCCGCCTATCACTTGGCCGTTCGCCATGGGGTCAAGGATATCCTCCTCGTCGACGAGCGCGCCCCCCTCAGCCTGACCAGCGACAAGTCTACCGAGTGTTACCGCAACTGGTGGCCCGGCCCGGGGGATGCCATGGTCGGTCTGATGAACCGCTCCATCGGCATCATGGAAGAATTGGCTGAGGAGAGTGGGAATATCTTCCACCTCAACCGCCGCGGCTACTTATACCTGACCGCCGACCCGGGGGTAATCCCCGCTTTCGAGAGGGCTGCTCAGGAGCCCTCCGAGCTGGGTGCTGGACCCCTGAGAGTATACCGCTCCCAAGCCGATGACCCCGAATATATCCCCGCCCCCACAGAGGGATATAAAAACCTACCCACCGGCGCTGATTTGTTCCTCTCCCCCGATCTGATTCAAAAGTACTTCCCCTATCTGCCCAAGACAGTCATCGCCGCTCTGCACGCCCGGCGAGCGGGCTGGTTCAGCGCCCAGCAACTGGGCATGTACATGCTCGATCAGGCGCGCGTCCACGGAGTTGAATTTGTCAACGCGCGTGTAACCGGAATAGATACATCACGAGGACAAATAAACTCCGTACGACTTAGTGACGGATCGACAATTTCGACGCCTCGCTTCGTCAACGCTGCCGGGCCTTTCGTCAAAAAAGTGGGGAAAATGCTGGGGGTTGACATCCCCGTCTTTACCGAATTGCATCTCAAAGTCGCTTTCCGCGATCCACTGGGGGTGGTGCCGCGCGAAGCCCCCCTGTTGATCTGGACGGACCCCCAAACCCTGCCCTGGTCTGAAGATGAACGCGATTTCCTGGCCGAAGAGGCCGATACCCGCTGGCTGCTAGGCGAGATGCCTGAAGGCGCACATACCCGCCCCGAGGGCGGAGCGGACAGCGATATCATGCTGCTTTTATGGGAATACCATACCAAAGTGATGGATCCTGTCGTCCCGCCCCCTCTAGATGATATGTACCCCGAGATCGCCCTGCGCGGTATGACAGCAATGCTGCCCCGCTTCAGCGAATATTTTGAGCGCATACCCCAACCGATGCTCGACGGCGGCTACTACACCAAGACCCAGGAGAACCGCCCCTTAGCCAGTCCCCTACCCGTAGAAGGCGCCTATCTGATCGGAGCCCTCTCAGGTTACGGTTTGATGTCCGCCTGCGGAGCCGGTGATTTGCTGGCGGCTCACATTACGGGAAGCGGATTACCCTCTTACGCCCCAGCCTTCACCCTGGAGCGCTACCAAGACCCCCAATATCAAAAACTGCTCAAAAACTGGACCTCAGACGGGCAACTATAATGATAAAGCCCCCGCAGGTTTCGGAACCTGCGGGGGCTTTCTGCACTCGTAGAGACATTCTGGCAGGGCGTCTCTTCTATAGCGACACTATGGGCAACTCGGTGTCCACACAAAACCGCGGAATACGTCGTCTACTAGAGCGTATAGATTAGGATCGTACTCCTTTAATTCGGCTCGAGTATTGACAAAATTCATATTGGTCCATGAATCTGTTGCATTCGATCTTGCATTGAAGTAGGCCACCACTGCTTCGGTCCAATATTCACGATGGTTCGTAGCTGCATAAACTCCTTGATACCTTCCCTCTTCCATTGCAGAATTATAAAGCCCTGCCACTTCATTATCAAACTCCGGACGAGTACTCTCCAATCCAAAGTAATGGATCGTATGCGCAAATTCATGAACTCCGAAATGATAACCCTCACCATTTTGCCAACCTGCCCAGCACAATAGGTTAGCTTCACCACTTGATGTAATGGGAACTGCAGCGGAGCCCCTTGCGACGGCATATGCATTTTCCAGATCTTCATCATCGGCTAAATGCCGGTAGTACGGCAGATCAAAAATAGTTTCATTTGCTCCGAATATGGCAAACATCGTTCCAAAATTGCCCAATTCCTCATGAATATCGGGGCGTGGGGCCAACATGTTCATGACGATATTCCAGGCTTGATAAAAAGCTTCATCGCGCACATTTTCAGCAGCAATAATTGAAATACCACCCGCATCACAATATTTACCAAAATAGGGAGGTAATTGAAGTGAAGCCGGCGGCTCAGCAATTTCACACCCAGTATTATCTTCGATTACTACGGGAGCTAGTGTCATTGTTGGAACTACCGTTGCTCCTAAAGCATCAGAATTGGGGATCAGAATCACTTTATTTGGCTCCCTGCTTTTAATCATGATATCTTCAATGATCTCATTGCTGGCTTCATCGCGTACCCGCCAAGCGTGACCCACAAAAGTGTACTGGAAATAACCCTGCCCAGGCTTGAGCCGCTTATAAGGATGCTCAACACCCTCAAAATCAAGCCAGGATACAATGATGTTACGGTCTGATGCGTTAGATAAAGTCAACTCAGCCGACATTCCACCATCTTCTGATACCAATGGCATCGCCGTGGGTTCTGGCGCTGCCACTGAAGTGCACGCACCTATAATTACGGTTAGAGCGAGCAACAAGACAACAAGTAGTTTTCGGTTCATGGCGATTCTCCAATATATAGGATTTACGCAGTTCGTTGAAAAAAATGCCGGAGATTCCCAGAGACCCAAAACAGTACTATCAAATTGCGATACAATAGCTTTTGATTTATATTATACCAATTGCCTTTCGAAGATTCGTGAATCGTAGTCGGGGTTTCCATACCCCGTGAAGCGAGATTTGAAAATCTCGACTACTTTATAAATGGCATTTCATTCCGCAATTGGTATTACTCATCACGCGATTCGCATTTCATCAAATGTCATCACAACCCAATAGGAGAGACCCCCATGCGACCCAAAGTAGAATTCCTCAGCGACGAACTCGTACAACAGATCATCGATGAAGGATTTCAGCTCTTGATGGACCCGGGCATTCAGATCCACAACCAGGAGGCTCTGGAACTTCTAGCCGAGGCCGGTGCCAAAGTTGATTTCGAAAGCCAGGTCGCCAAAATCCCTGAAGCCATCACCAGGCATGCGCTGGAGACGCGCCCCTCGGAGTTTTATCTCCACAATCTGGATGGCGAGCCAGTGGTCCACTATGGCGGCGACAGCGTGCAGTTCGACCCCGGCTCCGCCGCCCTGCTGCTGCTCGACAGTGATACTCAAAAAACGCGGCCGGCCGCCACAGCCGATTTTGTGATTTCATCAAGCTGGTTGAAACGCTACCTCAGTTAGACGCCCAGAGCACAGCTTTCGTCTGCCACGATGTGCCCATCGGGATCGGCGACTTGTACCGTCTGTACCTGGCCTTGAACTTCATGCGCAAACCCATCGTCACCGGGGCCTTCGAGAAGGATACCTGGTGGGTTATGAAAGATATGCTGGTCGCCGTGGCCGGGAGCGAAGCCGCGCTGGCCGGAAAACCCATCGCTGTCTTTGATGTCTGTCCCTCGCCGCCCCTGTTGTGGAGCGACATCACTTGCCAGAATATGATCGACAGTGCCCGCCACGGCATCCCTTCAGAGTTGGTCTCCATGCCCCTGACGGGCGCCACCGCGCCGATCACCATCGCCGGAGCCGTAGTGCAGCACACCGCCGAATGTCTCAGCGGGGTGACCATCTGCCAGTTAGCCAAAGAGGGCGCGCCTATCGTTTGGGGCGGGTCGCCAGCCGCCTTCGATATGCGCCAGGGCACTACGCCCATGGGCGCGGTAGGAACCTGGATGATCGATTGTGCTTACACCCAGGTCGGCAAAGCCCTGGGGATGCCCACTCACGCTTATTTGGGGATGAGTGACGCCAAAGTCGTCGATGCCCAATGCGGGTTGGAATCATCCGGCGGGGCGATTCTGGCCGCCCTGGCCGGGGTCAACATGGTCTCCGGCGCGGGGATGATGGCCTTCGAGAACTGCCAGAGCTTTGAAAAATTGGTCATCGACGCTGAGATCATCGGCATGGCCAAACGATTGATCCGCGGCATCGAAGTGCGTGATGATCCCGTCGCTCTGGATATCATGCGCGAGATGGGTCATGACGCCGAGTTTATCTCCCACGATCACACCTACCAGTGGTTCCGCGAGGAGTTCTACATCCCCTCGGCGGTGATCGACAGGCAAGAGCCGGAAGCCTGGGAAGCCAGCGGCGCTCAAAATTCCTGGCAGCGCGCCCAGGCTCGGGTTGGTAAGCTAATAGCAGCCTATGAGCCCTCGCCCATTTCTGACGATTTACGAACGGAGTTGCGCGACATCACCACCAAAGCCGCCCAGAGTTTTGGCATGGACGAACTGCCCCCCTTGCCGCGAGATTAGCACACATACCAAGTAGCTCAAGAATTGCTCTAGCCAGATTGTCAAATCCAGCGCACCCTGGTGACGAGCTTTTCGTGAATTTCTGAAACCAAATTCAAAAACAGGATGTGAGAGACGCTCACATCCTGTTTTTCCTTGTGAAAGGTGAAACTCTAATAGACCCAAACCGCTTCTCGCTCTATCACGCGATAGAAACGCCTCTTTTCCCCCGCCAGCTTATCCCATTCTGCCTGTGTGTACACCACGACATCCACCGGAACGGGCAAATCGAGCACATCCCATTCCAAAGCTCTCTTTTCAAAGGAAAGTTCACAACGATCTAAAATCAAGATCAAATCCAAATCGCTGCCTACACCCCAATTCCCGCGTGCGTAAGAACCAAAATAGCCAATGCGCAGCACATCTGTGCGCACTTGTACCGCATCTTTCGCCCAACGACGCATAGCTTGATCTACTGTTTTGACATCAGGCCATTTGAAGACGGACGAATTCAACGATCTCACGGGCATAGCAGATAGCTTCCTCGCTTTGAATTGAGCCATAATGCTCAAATGGAGACCCCTCTGGGTGTCCGTTTGCATACCGGGTAGGGATGTAAAAATTATCCAACACGCGCCCCTTATCGATCATGTTATCAGGCAGGTTGATCTCTTCAGGCAACTCGGCCAATAACCTGGCGATGACATGTCCCCAGCCCTCTTGGCCCAACGATAGGTGTAAAGCTTTGACCGCTTTCTCAGCGGCTTGCTGAGCTGCAAAACACGCCCATTCATGGCGGCCGGCTTGACGCGAGTCTTGCGCCTGTTCTAGATCTCGAAGTGCCTGTTTCAACCAATCTTTCGAACGATCAGCCATAGTACTAATAATTGTAACCTAAATTGCAGGCAAAGCGGGAAAAGTTCTAAAACTGGCTGACGCGCACCCGCACATTACGGGTTGATCAACGGCAGGAAGATTTCATACAACTCCGGGTCAAGCCCGCACCAATCCAGGGCAGCGCTCAGCAACTCCTGGCGTTCGACATCCGTGGCAACCGCTTCGAAGGGGAACGCCCAGAGGGTGGTCTTATACGTGCCGTTTTGCTTCATCACCCCAGCGACCCCGTGCTCGCCGACAAAAGCTGCGGAGGCCGCATCTGTGGGGGTCACTGCGTCGCTGAAGTTGTGGAACGGATATGCCAGGGCATAGGGTCCCAGCCCCTCGAAAGCCTCACCAGCCCCGGTTAAGAGCGTCTGGCCGACATCACTGTCGAAACTCGCCACCCCAAAATAATCCCGCACAAAATCTCTACTTCCCTTGCTCCACAGATAATCCTGCCCGCTGAGGATCAGGCACTTTCCAGAAGAATCAAGCCAGCTTGCCAAGGCGGCTTCACCTTCATCCCCAGGCCCGACGGGATCTTTCCATTCATCCCCCACAAACCAGATCAGAATCTCATAAGGTGTCAGGGTGGCCTGGCTCGGCTCATCGTTGGTGTTCCAGGTATCCCAAATATCATAGTTGTGACCCAGGGCATCCAGACTGTCGCGGAAATAAGCCTGCACATCGGGATTATTGTCATCATCATCAACCAGCAGCAGCGACGCAGGGGAACCGGTCATGAAATTGGCCGACGCTCCCGGGGAAAGCCCACAATAATTCCCAGCCGCCACCCGCCAATGATACTCCTGATTATGCTCCAGCCAACTGGGCATGGTATGGCTGGTTTCACCCACTTCGACGGTGTAAACGATATTGCTGATGCCGAAGGCAGGGTCATCGGCGACTTCAATACGATAATACACCGCTTGCTCGACACTACTCCAACGGAAGGTTGGCGTGACCGAGACGCTCTGCGCGCCCCCAACGGGTTCCAAAATACTTGGGGATTGCGGAACCCCATTTTGGATTTCCAGAGTCACGCTATCTGTGTGAATGCGACTCCCAGAAGTGCCGACGATATCAAATTCATAAATGCCAGGGATAATGGAATCCGTAGACCCCAGGGTCAGCACACTGCTCCCGGGCGGGATGACCGGACTAAGGTCAAAGCTGATCGATGCTCCCGAGGGCTGCGCGGCTACGCCCAAAGTGACCGGGTCCGTGAAGCCCGCCACCTGCCCCACATTGACATCATACAAAGCCGCCTCCGGGGCGCATACGCTCACCGTTTCCGGCGCGGCATCAACCCTGAAATCCGCGCCGCAGTAACTCTTGGCAGTCTGAACCGCCGCCAGAGCATCGATCTCCCCCCAGCCAGTGGCATAATTCGGAGAATTCGCGCCACCGCCAGTACCATCATCATATGGCACTGGCCGGGCAGTGGTTTGAAGGATGGTCTCGGTGGCCCCATACTCGCCGATCAAGCAGGGCGCGGCGTCCCACATCAAGGCCACCAACCCGCTGACATGCGGCGCGGACATGGACGTCCCAGACATGAAATGATAAGCATCATCGCCGTTCTTAGAAGCTGAGCGGATGCTTACGCCGGGCGCTACAACCTGGGGCTTGAGATTTGGGAATCCATCGGGGTTGAGGATGTCGGGATCATCTGTAGGTCCCCGGTTCGAATGTGTGGCATATAAGCCATTGGAGGTGCCCGTGGAGCCAACGCCGGTGACATTGCCATAACGGGCCGGATTCCCCACAGTGTTCAACCCTGGCGGAGATGCATAGCCACAAGAAGAAGTATTGCCATTGGAGAAGACCGGGTAAATGCCCGCCGCCAGCCAGCTTTCCACCATGCCTTTGTACCAGGTATCCAGGAACTGAAGGCAATCCCCCCAAGAATTGTTGATAATATGCGGTCTTTTGAGAGGGTCAGGGTTTTGGCCGTTCAAATCCCAGGGGGCCATTAAAAATTGACCACACTCTAATAACTCGCTATCATTGCCCTCGAAGGCCTGACAGGCGATCCAGCTAGCGCCGGGAGCCATGCCAATGGCCGTCCCATTTCCATCATCACCTACCATTATCCCCATTGTATGCGAGCCGTGCCCGTGCCAGTCGTTAGGTACAGAGTCGCTGCCCCCTAAAGCCGGATCCCACCAATTATAGTTATGATCGAAAACCCCTTCTCCCAGGTAGCCGCGGTATTGGTTCACCAGGGTTTCGTGGGAATAGCGCACCCCGGTATCGATATTGGCGACAACAATATCCTTCCCGTTGAAGCCCATACCCCAAACTTCATTCGCTCTGACTTGCAGGATATTCGATTCAACACCCGCGTTGAGGGTCGTTTGAGCAGGTTGGCTGTCTACCGGCTCATGCAAGAAGGGATGCCGCCGCGCCCGCAGAGAATCGATCTCGACGAAACTCAACAAGCCATTGAAAGTATTCAAATCAGAAGAATTGACCAGAATAACATTGTCGATCCAATAAGCCTCGTAATCCACCCCTTTGGCATTCAGGTAGGCGCGCACACGCTGTTGAGTTTTATCCGCCGCAAGTTGCAGCGAATGGACTACAAAGCGGCCGCGGGTTTCCCAGTCGAATTCATAGGCCAGGGAAAGGTTGGGCCGGTGCTTGAACTGGATCATATAACCGGCTTCTTCTTCGACCATGAATTGGGCTTCTAGTTCAGGTTCGATCACCGGCTCAGGATCGACATACATGGGTGCGGCCATCACAGGAGACGGCACAACACCTGGGGCAATAGTTCCCAATAAAGTAGACAATACAAACAAACTGGTGATCGCCCTCAGCCTAAATTTCATCGATCATTGCTCCAGGTAGTTGAGCCATTTTGATACCCGCTATGCGCAAGTGATTGCAAACCTCTTTGCTGCTTCCATTCGATTATAATTCTACCACTGCCTGTAGAGGAACACGTTTCCTGGTAATCAAGAGGGTGTTTTTCATTTCAGTTGAGCGCCTTGCTGCGTATTACGTATTGCTTATTGCGTATTCGTCGATAAACAATACGCAATACGGAATTCGGGAAACGATCTCCAACTCATTTGAAATGCACCCTGTATCTTTTCAAAATTCCGGGGTGCCAGACTTCCGAAGTCTTACAGACACATCCTCAGCTCTGGCGGCTTCTCGTAGACTTCGGAAGTCTCCCCGATTCTTTGAGAAAATACTGCACCCTAATCAAAAAGAGAGTTCCCGAAAACCAGAAATATTTATGAAGACACTTATTCTTGCAGCAACAGGATTCATCGGTGGGCATATCGCTCTTGCCGCATTAGATGCTGGCTGGGCTGTGCGCGGTCTGAGGCGCAGCCCAAACAGCACCGGCCACCTGGGGGATGCGCCGGTTGAGTGGGTCGGCGGGGATTTACACGATCCTGTCTCCCTGCGGGATGCCATGCGAGGGATAGATATCGTCTTCCACGCCGCGGCCTACTACCCCGAAGACGGCAACCCCCGCAAAGTGCCTGAACAAGTCGCTTATGCACGCGAGGAAACCCAACATGTGCTGGCGGCAGCGAGAAAAACCGGGGTTCGGCGCTTTATTTTTACATCCACACTATCCACCATTGGGCATCCACCCCCAGGGGAGAACCGCCTGGCCGATGAGCGGGATGTCTATCAACCCGGCACGCTGCCCGAGAGCGGCTACTACGAGGCCAAGATCGCCATGGAAGACGCCGTATTGGAAGTTGCCAGCAATGGGCTGGATGCTGTGGTGCTCAACCCCACGGCGGTCTTTGGCCCCGGCGATGTCCACCTGACTATGGGGCAATTGCTGATCATGGTCGCCCGCGGGCAAGCCGTAGCCTGGCTGCCTGGGGAGATCAATGTTGTGGATGTGCGTGATGTCGCCGCGGCCCATATCGCCGCTGCGGGTACAGGCCGCAAGGGAGAACGCTATATCATCGGGGGGCACAATTACACGGTTAAAGAAGCCCTCATAGCAACCGCCCACACCGCAGGAGTCAAACCGCCGCGTTTCGAAATCCCCATGGGGATGATCAAGGCCTTGGTGCTGCTTGGCGATCTAATCCCCGCGCTGCCCTTGCCAAGCAATCATCTGCGCGCACTTCCGCTTTGGCAGGGGTACAATACAACCAAAGCTCAAAAGGAATTAGGCTCATCCCCACGCCCCTTCAGCGAAACGGTGCGGGATGCCCTGGATTGGTTCAGAGAAGAAGGTTACTTATAGAGAAAGTCAATAACGGGCATCAGGTCATGACTCCAAATGAAGCAACCGTCAACGCAATCACCCGCATCCTAAGCGGCGAAATGTTCAAAGCGTTAGGGTTCCGCCCTGATGGCTGGATCTCCAGAAACTTCTCGCCCCTGGTTTGGAATCCCATCAATCGCTTCGCCAAAATTGCCGCTGGCTTCGATCAGGTCGTCGAAAGTCAAAATTTCAAGGAAGCTTCACGTTGGATTCTGCCGAATTTTGTCAAGGAAACAGGCGTTGCTGGCGCCGAGATGATCCCCAAAGAAGGCCCATTGATCATCGCAGCCAACCACCCAGGAGCCTACGACGCCCTGGTGATCGCCGCCAACTTGCCCCGCAGCGACATCAAAATTGTGGTCAATATTCCTTTGCCATTTATCAAAGAACTACCTTCCACACAGCCACATTTCCTGTACGCCCCTCCCGACCCTCATATTCGGATGGGGGTGGTCCGTTCCGCGCTACGACATCTAAAAGAAGGCGGTTCTTTGCTGATCTTCGCCAGTGGGGGTATCGACCCCGATCCCGCTTGCATGCCTGGCTCCGAGGATGAATTAGATAAATGGTCGGGCAGTCTTGAATTATTCCTGCGCAGAGTCCCCCAAACGAAACTCCAGATCGCCATGATCAGCGGCATATTATCACCCAAATACGTCCACCACGCCTTCACCCGCTTCCGCAAAAATCGCCGCGACAAACAGAGAATTTCCGAGTTCTTCCAGGTAATGCGGCAAATGCTCTCGCCCGGGGAATTTTTATCCTCCCCTCAGCTCAGTTTTGTTTCTCCGCTATCACGGGATCAACTGCTCCCAAAGGGGACCAGCAATGACATCGGGCCTGAGATCATTCAACGTGCTCAAGAGGCTTTTTCGCTGCATTCATCAACGCTGATGGGCCAACCTGTGCGTTAGAAATCCCAGCCATTCCCACAGATGAACTGCTCCAGGACATACTCAACCTGGAGCAATTTTTTATATGTCAAACTGAATTGAACACACATAAATCTCACGCCAAGGCGTAGAGTCGCTAAGTTTTTCTGGCTCTTTGGGACTTCGCGTGGTAATGTCCAGATTTGGGGGTATGCGGGGTGTGAAACACC
>JADHXE010000099.1 GCA_016783125.1 Anaerolineales bacterium | reverse complement strand
CGGGTTGCGGAGCAACTCGGCACACCCCTTATTCTCGGGATTTTTCCATCGCCAGTGCGTAAGTCATATTGAATGCTTCGACCAAATTTAGGTTTGCATACATTTGGAAGTGATACTTTTTTACGCAAATTGATTCGGCTGAAGTTTTTGTACCTTACGAGAGTTTCCCACCCATGAAGCAGCAGGATTATAATATTTCAAGGATTTATAAAAATGAAGCGTCTGGGCTCAAACGCTTCTTTTCTCTCATCGATTAGATGATGCTCAACTCAAATGCATTTATCCCTTTAAAGCTCCAGCCATTAAACCACGCAGGAAGAAACGTCCCAGGAGTATATACACTAATAACGTGGGTAATGCCGCCAGGAAAGAGCCTGCCATCTGGATATTCCAGGCGATGATCTGACTGCCAGCCATGTTGTTCAAGGCCACGGTGATGGGCCAGTTGCTTGGGCTGGTCAGCACAACCGCGAACAAAAAGTCATTCCAGGCGGAGGTGAACTGCCAGATCAACACCACGACAAAACTTGGAATAGAGAGCGGCAGCAGAATGTGACGGTAAGAACCCCAAAGACCAGCGCCGTCGATGCGGGCTGCGTCAATCAGATCACGTGGAATACTGGCGTAATAATTGCGGAAAGTCAGCGTGGTGATTGGCAGACCATAGATAATATGCGCCAGGATCAGACCGGGCAATCCGCCGTACATATTGATCCGGCGCATGAATTCTACTAACGGAATTATGATACTCTGGTAGGGTATGAACATGCCAAACAAGATCAGCGGGAAAATAATATCGGAACCTTTGAATTTCCATTTTGCTAACACATAACCATTGATCGACCCCAACAAGGATGAAATCACTGCTGCTGGAATGACCATATTGAAGCTGTTATACATATAGGGAGCCAACTTCTCGAAAGCTTCCACAAAATTCTCAAATCGGATTTTACTGGGCAAATCCCACATTGTTTTCAAGCTGACTTCATCGAATCCTTTGAAACCGGTCACCAACATGATATACATGGGGATCAGATAAAAAAGCGCCATAAAAACCAGGGGAATATACAATAAGTTTTTCGAAGCAAATTTTCGTTCTCGAAGTGAGCTAATCATAGTTCAGCCTCTGTTCGCAATGTGTAAGCCAGATAAGGAATAATCAACACGGCTACGCTGATCAACAAGAGAATTCCTATGGCAGCACCGCGCCCGAAGAAATAGCCATCGAAGGTGGTCTGCCACATGTAAATTGCCGGGACATCAAGGGGGATTTGTTTTCCAGCAATGGATATGATCAAATCGAAGACTTTCAGCGAGATATGCCCCAGGATGATCATGGCACTGAGAGTGATCGGGCGAAGCAATGGCAGGGTGATATTTCGAAAGAGCTGCCATTCCGTGGCACCATCGACTTGGGCAGCCTCACGTAACTCGCCGGGAATGGCGCGCAGACCGCTTAAATAGAGCGCCATGGTGTAACCAGACATTTGCCAAATCGCTGCCAGGGCTATCGCGGCGATGCCCCATTTTGGGGTGGTGTGCCATTGGTTGACGAGAAATTCCAACCCCAGGTTGTTGAACAATAAATTGAATCCGCTGACCCGGGTACCGCCAGCGGGATTCATCAACCAGCGCCAAACCACGCCTGTCACAATGAAAGAGATTGCCATTGGGAAGAGGTAAACGCTACGGAAAAATCCTTCACCTCTCAGACCTTGATCCAGCAAAAGGGCTAAGACTAATCCCAAGAGCAGTGATCCACCCACAAAGGTAATGGTGAAGATCAATGTATTTCGAATGTCGATGTGGAAACGGGGGTCAGAAAACAGATCAATATAGTTCTTGAATCCAGCCCAGGTATAGTCTGGTAATAAACCTTTCCATTGGCTAAGAGAAACCCGCACCGACCAGCCGATGAAGCCATAAACAAAAATTAGGATGGCCAAGATGGAGGGTGTCACTAGCGCAATGGATAGAATCCGCTCGTTTTTTGTTGTCATGCTTGCCCTCGATGAATGATTGCTTCTGCCAAATTCGTGTCCATTGGTTTGCTTTGCCAATAAATCGATTTATTGGCAAAGCAAACCCGTAGATATCTATTATTGTACACTGCAATATTGATCTACATATTTAGGGCGGGGATGCAGGAATGCACATACCCCGCCCTGTATATTTATCTCAATAATTCATTGGCATGGGCCTGAACTAGCACATGCAGCGACCAGAGCGCTCTGGAAGTTTTCAACACTTTGATCGACGAGGAACAGGCCGAGGGCCGTGTCGATTTCGGTCTTCCAGGAGTCGTTGGCAGTCACACCGTGGGTGAGGCTACCGACAACGGTGTCGCTGGCCCAGTCATCCATAGCGGATTGCAGGTAGACGCCGTAAAGTGCCACGTCACCATCACTGCGGGCGGGGATGGAGCCCTTGACAGGATTGAAGGCATCCTGGCCTTCTTTGGAACCTGCAACGGCCAGCCATGCAATGGCGGCATCACGGTTAGGAGCACCCACCGGCAGTACGAAGCTGTCGGAGAGGAACTGGAAGTTGCCACCGGTCCCGGGCACGGGAGCCCAGCCGTAACCAACTTCGGGTTCTGATCCTAATTCACGGAAGAAGCCTTCCGCCCAGTCGCCCATCACGTTGAAGGCGGCATCGCCATCGACCACCAATTGAGCAGCATCCTGCCAGCTCAAGGATGCTGCGTCGGCGTTGACATAGCTCAGCACCTTAGCGAAGTCTTCGAGAGCGGTGGTAACCTCAGCGGCACCCCAATCTGTGGTGCCATCCCACAAACCATTGTAGGTTTCGGGGCCCATGGAAGCCAGCATGATGGTCTCGAACAAGTGTAAAACAGTCCACTGTTCACCCAATGCCAGGGGCAGTACACCCGCTGCTTGCAGAGTGTCCATGGCAGCGAACCACTCGTCGAGAGAAGCAGGTACATCGACGCCGTTGTCAGCCAGGATGGTGGGGTTGTACCACATCACGTTGGCGCGGTGGATGTTTACCGGCACGGAGTAGATATTCCCATCCTGAGAAATCAAGGGGATCAGGGTTTCGGGCATCACATCCATCCAGCCATTCTCTTCGTAGAGGAAGTTGAGCGGCTCGAGCTGGTTAGCAGCCACATAGGTGCCAATCAACTCTTGCCCGGCGTGGCCCTGCCAGCTGTCGGGAGCGTCACCGGCCTGCAGGCGGGTAGCCAGGACAGCGCGGGCGTTGGTGCCAGCACCTCCGGCTACGGCGGCGTTGACGAATTCGATGTTGGGGTATTTTTCAGCAAAGACTTCGATCATGGCATCCAGGCCAGCGGCTTCACCACCACCCGTCCACCAGGAGAAGACCTCAACCTGACCGCCCATATCGGAACCTTCTTCGGCTTCAGCGGGAGCTTCACTGCCAACCTGAATCTGGCCGGAGGCTTCGAATGCGGAAACCAGCGCAGATTGGAACGTGGCTGTGACATGATCGGTGAGGAACAGGCCCAGGGCCGTATCGATCTCGGTCTTCCAGGAATCGTTGGCAACCACACCATGGGTCAGTGAACCGACTACGGTGTCATTGGCCCAATCGTCCATTGCGGATTGCAGATAAACACCGTAGAGGCCAACATCGCCATCACTCCGAGCGGGGATGGAACCCTTGACGGGGTTGAAGGCATCCTGACCGGCTTTGGAACCTGCAACGGTCAGCCATGCAATGGCCGCATCACGGTGTGGTGCGCCGATGGGCAGCACGAAACTATCGGAGAGGAACTGGAAGTTGCCACCGGTTCCGGGCACAGGAGCCCAGCCGTAACCAACTTCGGGTTCTGATCCCAATTCACGGAAGAAGCCTTCCGCCCAGTCGCCCATCACGTTGAAGGCGGCATCGCCATCGATGACCAATTGGACAGCATCCTGCCAACTGAGGGAAGCGGAATCGGCGTTAGTGTAGCTCAATACTTTGTCGAAATCGGCCAAAGCAGCCTCGACTGCAGGATCACCCCAGTCAGTCTGGCCATTCCATAGGCCGCTGTAGGCATCCGGGCCTAGAGATGACAGTAAAACTGTTTCAAAGAGATGCAAAACAGTCCACTGCTCGCCCAATGCCAGGGGCAGTACACCCGCTGCTTGCAGGGTGTCCATTGCAGCGAACCACTCGTCGAGAGAAGCAGGTACATCGACGCCGTTGTCAGCCAGGATGGTGGGGTTGTACCACATCACGTTGGCGCGGTGGATGTTTACCGGCACGGAGTAGATATCCCCATCCTGAGAGATCAGCGGTATCAGGGTTTCGGGCATGACAGCCAGCCAGCCATTCTCTTCGTAGAGGAAGTTGAGCGGCTCAAGCTGGTTAGCAGCCACGTAGGTGCCGATCAATTCCCAGCCAGCGTGGCCCTGCCAGCTGTCGGGAGCGTCACCGGCCTGCAGGCGGGTAGCCAGGACAGCGCGGGCGTTGGTACCAGCACCTCCGGCTACGGCAGCGTTGACAAATTCAATATCGGGATATTCGGCTTTGAAGACTTCGATCATGGCATCCAGGCCAGCGGCTTCACCACCACCTGTCCACCAGGAGAAGACTTCCACCATATTGCCATCGCCCATCTCTGCTTCAGCAGCCTGCTCAGCTTCTTCAGCTTCGGCAGGAGCTTCGGCTTCTTCTGGGGCTTCTGCTCCGCCACAGGCGCTCAGCGCAAGGGTCAATACCATCAGAAGGGCAATGAGGGACCAAAGGGTTTTTTTGCTAGACATCTTCACTTTCTCCTTTTGTGATCTAAAATTCGACCGGATTTGGATGCTCCCTGGGGGTTATGATATCTTTGGGTGGTCGCTCACCCAAAAATCCAGGATTGCTCTTTCTAAAGGGCTGGGCAATCTTGAAGATTGATCACCGACATGGTTTGCATCCAGGTTTCAATCATGCTGTTGCTAGATTCTGTCGATCTTCACCTCCTGGTCATACTAACTTAATAAAATGGGGGATGTTTGAACGAACTAAGGTAAAATCTACTTCAAGTAATTAGATTTCCCTTATGAGACAATAACCCAGAACAAAAGGGTGATTTCATTATACGTTTATTGCCTGGGCAACTCAACCATTTTTAGGCCACCATGCGGACATAGAACGGACATGTAACTATTTCGACAATGTCAACTTAGCGAGAAAAGTCCGAAATTGGGGGGTGCGGGCGGAGGGGTACCCCCGCCCGCACCCCCCAATTTCGGGGCAATCTTCCTCCGGTAGTGAAACTTGACATTGTCAAACTATTTACTCCTGCAAATTTATGGAACGAAAAGAATTCAATAGCCTTTTTAGAGATTTGATTACCCACCTCTATGATTACACAGTTTTGGAGACCCATCTACTGATAGAGGTGATCAGCCTACCTGATGATTATCGCGGCAGTAAAGGGGAGTATATTCGCGAGTTGATCATTGATGAAATTGATCGCTTTAAACCCGAAGGCAAAGAAGCATCGTTGCTTGCAATGGAGTGGCGGCCTTATAACATATTGTACAAACGATATGTAGAAGGTATCAGCTTGCGAGAACTCTCTCAGGTTCTTTCTTTGAGCGAACGTCAATTGCGCCGTGATAACAGTCGGGCGCTACAAGCGCTGGCTGGCCGGATTTGGGAGAAGTTGCTTTCTTTGGATGAAAATTTTCAGAGAATTGTTGATGATGATGAACGCGATACATTACAGACATTTGAAACAAATCTGGAAATCTTAGATTTGAATGAGATCATTGATGGCATCGCGGATGTGTTGGAAAAACGTATTGGTGTTGAGGGGTTATCATTGAAACTGGAGCGTGAAGATACCCCTATTCGCGTCATGGCCGATCGTGTTGTAACACGTCAGATACTTATCAGCTTGGTAAGTTACTTTCTCAATTTTAGTTGTGAAAGTGAAATACATGTGTGTTCAGATATTAGCGGGCAGAATGGCAATGTGATCATCCAATCTGAATTAGCAGAGCCCTGGAGCAAGGAAGCGCAAACTGATCATGCAGAATTGTTGGAATCGGCGCATTATTGGAGCCAGCAGATGAGCGCCATTATTGGCAAGGGGCATCCCGCAGAAGGAGAGCCTGGGACCCTGGAATTAACTTTTAGCCTGCCGATTGCCAAACAATCCATTGTTTTGGTGGTCGATGATCAGAAACCTACTCAGCAGATGTTCCGCCGTTTCTTGAGTCATACAGCGTATCAAGTGGTTGGTATCACGGACCCAAGCGAAGCGCTGTCGCTGGCCCGGCAGCTCAAACCTGCTTTGATCACGCTCGATGTGATGATGCCTAAAGTCGATGGCTGGGAAATTCTCCAAGCGTTAAAAACCGATCTGGATACGAAAGATATCCCCATATTAGTGTGTTCGGCCTGGGAAGAACCTGAGCTTGCCAATTCGCTTGGTGCGGTTGGATTCTTGAAAAAACCCGTCAGGCAACAAGATCTGCTGAGTATACTTACCCATTTGAATTTGTAGCCCTAGGGTAAATGGGTTTTACATTTTCCAGAATTGCATTAAGCACGGTACCCATTTCCTGTTTGGAGAAAGGCCGCCGCATCATAACATCGAATACCTGTCTGCCGTTTGTGTAAAGAATTTGGGGAAAATCCATCGCTGAGATAATGATGACTGGTATTTTCATCACCAAGGGGATTTTTTGTAATTCGACTAACACTTCCCATCCATTGATATCAGGGAGGTCCAAATCCAACAGAATGGCGTCCACTGGCTGCTTGTTCAAGTGGTCTAAGGCCTGTTGGCCAGTATGGGCAGTAAGGAATTGGTAATCTGCTGGAGACGCCTCAATGAAATCAGCGGCTTTCAACGCTTGGGTGACAAAGCGCACCATGGCTGGATCGTCATCGACAACTAATACGCGCGAAATGCCTTCTCCTAAACGTTGAACTGCCTTGATCAAATCTTCTCTGTTGACTGGTTTGACAAGATAATCATTGACATTGTCTGGTAGAGATTGAAAGCCGTCTAACATCCCGGGCAAAAATATGCCAATTACCGGCAAATCGTATGGCAGGTCACGTAGACGGAGCTGTTCTTCAGGGGGGGTCGATTTATCGACAAAGATCGCTTGTGGGTAAAGTTTAGCCACCATCTCAGATAGTTCGGCCAGGTCATTGACAGAGATGATTTTAAAAGTATCCAGACTCTGCTGGATGACGCGACCAGTCAATGAATCGGAGGCCAATAATAGGGCCAATGGTTCCTGTTCCCCGGGTATGTTTTCCTGTAAACCTCGCCGCCCCTGGTGCTCGATAATCGGTTCGAGTTCCTGGTTGATATCCAAAATAGGGATAGTGAAATAGAATCTAGAACCTTTCCCGAGCTCACTTTCAAGCCACATTTCTCCCCCATGTAACTCAACAAATCGTTGACTTATTGCCAGACCCAACCCGGTGCCCTCCCTGCGACGCCAGGAATCTTGCCCCACCTGGCGAAATGCTTCGAACACTTTGGGAATATCTTCTTTGGCGATGCCAGTTCCTGAATCTTCTACTTCTACGAGAAGAGAGTCTGGCTGTTTTTCTACAGTAACTGTTACGCCTCCAACTTCGGTAAAACGTAAGCCATTGTTTACCAAATTTAGAAACACTTGCCTAATACGTGTTGAGTCTACAAAAATGGGTGGTAAATTCGCTTCGCAGTTCGTTTTTAGCCACAAACCCTTGTGAGCAAAGGCGGGGCCAGCCATCTTTTTGACTTCTTCGAGAAGCTCTTGAATGGATGCCCGATCTCGATAGATAGTCATCTGTTGGGCGTCAATTTGGCCCATATCTAGAATATCATTGATCAGGCCGAGAAGGTGAGTGCTGCTGCGATAGATTTCCTGCGCATCATCGAATAACCCTGGAGGCCATTTCTTTAAATCCGCATAGGTTTCAGGAGAATTGGCCATTAAATCGCTAAATCCCAGGATGAAATTCAATGGGCTGCGCAGTTCATGACTGACTGCCAAGACAAAGCGATCTCGGTCATCGCGAGCTTCTTCGGCCTTGGTACGGGCGAATTGGAGCATTTGGTTCAAGCGTTCCAATTGATAATTCGCCTGATTGCGCTCCTTTAGAATCCGGCTGATCTCTGCCCGGTGGTGGCGGGTTTCTTCTAGTAAATCTCGCGCTCTGTTGTAGTGATATGATGCAGATGAAAGTGCGGATAACATGTTGTTGGTTATTCCCCAACCGAAAAAACCTGTGAATATGCTCCCCAAGATTACCCCCACTGCATAGCCGGAATCAAGCGGAGTGAGGAAATCCGCTCTTTGGATAATTATGATGAAACTAAATATCAAACCCTCCACCAATAAGGTCCCCCAACGCCCAATAGTTGCTGTAGCCATTAGAGGCAGGAAAGCCATCAATATGGTGATTTCTGGCTGTTGAAAAAGATCGTAAGCCAGAATGATCACGATCGATAACCCTACTTGCCAAACGAATTGGGATATCAAAAAATTGCGCTCGATGAGTTGAATAGTGATAACACTGACCGTAAATACGGATATTGATACCAACCAAATCATGGGGTTGAAAGTTTTCGGCCAGGCTAAGGTGGCAATAAAATGCCATAGCATATACAGGGTGCCTGTGGTGAAAACGATATTTCGAGATGTTTCCACCAATAAGTCACGAGAATCCGATTTGCTCTCAAAAGTTGTTTTTAACCATTGCATTATGCACTACTCCATGTTTATCGGCTGTGTCCGTAATTGTACATGAAGAAGTTGTAGAGTGTCACTGCGTTGTATGATACAAAATATTATAGAATAGGAAGAAGATTCGCTTGGACAAAAGCGAATTTTCTTCCTATTATGGTGCTTTTTGGGGTTGGGTTAGTGATATTCGGGAAGCCAATCACCGTGGGCTTCGATCAACTCATCCCGTAGTATGCAAATACTTCATCCAAATAATCAAGCATAAAAATGCTAGAAACTGAATCTTTTTTTCTATCTCTTGTAATGGTCAGAAGGATGGTGGACAACGAAGCGCGCTCTCAGTCCGGCGTCCGCCCGGAGATCAATCTCCGGGCTAGCAATCAGCGCCCGACGCCATGGGTGTGCCTGCGGCAAATCGGGCTTTTCCGAAAGTCACTTGGCCCACAAGCCCCATTCATGGGGCGGCGCTTCCTAGCCCGGACACTTTCCCAAAGGGACGCAAAGCGTGTCCGGGTGGACGCCGGGGTGCGGAAGTCTGCGGCTGTCTATCATCTTGCTGACCATTACGGTTTTTATCGCCTTACCTTCCATCACTATCCTAACAACCCTGGTAAGACGAACAACACGAGTATCAGGGCCTCCGCGGCATTGCCGGTCAGATGGCTGATCATGCTGGCGTAGGTCGAACCCGTCTTGTGGTAGACCCAGGCATGTATCATGCCATAGATGGAAATGGGAACAAGTCTCGCCAGAATCCCGCCAGGGGAAAACGGGAACAGGTACTCTCCCATGTGGGCAAAGCCAAAGAGAAGCGCGGTGACGACGACGGCACGCCAGGGGCTGAACCGGGTCTGCCAGGCGGATTGGAACATGCGGAAAAAGACTTCTTCGGCCAGGGGCACGGCGATCATAAAGAACGTAGAAATGGCGATCACCGCCGGGGGCAGGGAGGGCATGCTCTGGTAGAATTCTGCTATGCCGAGCATCCAGTTCGATGAATCCGTGCCCAGCAGCCCGAACAGGATGGCTATCGTGCCGGCCTTGACGAGTATCGCAGCAACTATCCCCGCTGCCACCGGCCACAGGGACGATGGCTTTTGCAGCCCAATCCGGGGCCAGTTATCTTTCACAACGGTCAGAAGGGGCACGGCCGCGTAGGCGATCAGGAGCGGAAACCAGAGAGGAGGAATTTGTTCGGCGACAAAGCGCACCACGGTGAGCAAGGAGAACAGCCAGACGGCCACAGCCAGGTTGGTCCTGGCCCGGCGGATCAATGACGGTCGGAACATGGTTTATACTCTCACTTTCCCAGGTAGTATCCCCACGAGGCAAAGATCGCAAAGAAAACGATTGCTGAGTGGAAGATCATCGCTGGGATCAGACTGCCCGATTTTCTCAGCAGAAAGACGGCGACCAACGTGATGATGAGGTTGAAATAGACCGCGCTGAACGAAAAGTCGAAGGGGAAATGATACGCGGCGTACAATGCCGCCGTAATCAGCACTGCCGGCGCGAACCAGCCTTTGCCTAGAGCCTTCACGCTATGGAACACGGCGCCTGTGTATGAAACCTCGTGCGGGATGGCCGCCGTGAGTGGATACTTGAACAGTTCCACGAGCAGCACGATGTGGAGTGGATACCCCAAGAGCGGCGGCGTTCCGGCCATGCCGCCCCCTTCGAGTATAGGAAAGAGCTTGGTGATCAATAGATAGGTCGGTATTCCAAACCCAAAGGTCACCGCCACTCCCAACGGCGCAACAAAGTACCACAGCCTGCGCCTGGGCCGGATAAGCCCCAGGTACGAAAGGGGATACTTGCGGATCACAAAGAACCACAGGATCGGCAGGCCGATGTGGAGCAGCGAAAAGGTCAGGTGTCCCCATGTCAATCTGACAAAGGGGGCCTTCTTTGCGCCCCACCAGGCATTTGCCAGGAAAGAATCGAGCATCCAGACGAGCGCCATGCCGGCGACGGCCGCTGCGTCGACCCACTTTTTCTGTTTGCTGGCAACAGATGATGACCGTTTGAATGGATTCATTACAAGATAACTCCCGGTTTTGTTCAGCGCCTCAGCCAAAGACGAATCTTCCTGCGCATAAACAGCAGGACCATTCTGGAATTCCTGTAGCCGTAACGTTTGTTATAAGTGTCTATGCGGCCATGCAGCCAGTCCGCGCCGGTGTCCCTGGAGAAGTAGTACCTGGGAAAGAGCAGTTCGGAGCGGTCCTGCACGATGCCTTCTTCCACTGCGATCCGGTACAGATCCGTTTCGGGCAGGATGCGAAGCCCGGCGTACAGCAGCGTCAGGGTGGGTTTGACCTTGCTCAAAAAAGCCAGCGATTCTTCGACGGTTTGCTTCGTTTCTCCCGGGCCGCCAAAGACGCACTCGAGCATATATCCTATGCCGTGCTTCTGGAGTGCGCGGCAGCACTGCTCTACCTGCCCGATGGGAAACCCTTTCTGGTAGTTGTCGAGCATGGTCTGGGAGAGGGTGTCGGCCCCAAGCGACACAAACATGATGCCCGCTCTCTTCATCAATACGAAAAGCTCGTCGTCGAAGTTGTCCGGTCTGAGCGTGGTCATGGCGGCCATCCGCAGGCCGCTGCGGATGATCGCTTCCAGAACCGTCTTGGCGTAGTCCAGGGTGGTGTTGAAGCACGGGTCTGCCAGGTGGAAGACTCGCGTGTCGAGTGTTTTGACCTGATACTCAAGTTCGCTCACTATGATTTCAGGGCTGCGCAACTCGACCTTTTTTCCCGCTGTAACGTGACTATCACAATACATGCAGCGGAGAGGACAGCCTGTTTTGATCAGGACGATTCCGGGCCAATATGTCCGCGCATACGGCCTGGGGTCATAGTAACTGCATTCTGGCGTGAAGGCGGTGGGGTAGCCTTCTATCACGGGCGGGTTGGCGATGACCTGGCCATTCTTACGGAACACCAGGCCGGGCAGGTTCTCGTCCAGTACCCCATTTCCAATGTTTTCGACCAAAAGGGGAAACACTCTTTCGCCCTGCCCGGCGATCCCGTAATCGGCCGCCATATATTCGAGTATCTTAGCCGGAAACGTGGTGAACGCGGTTCCCCCCAGGACGATCGGCGCCCGGGATATCTGCCTCACATCCGAGATGAATGGCTTGATCTCTGCGATGGGGCTTTGAGTACCCCGGCCGTCCTGGTCATCCAGGATCCGGAGCGAGAGGCCGATCACGTCTGGCCGGAACTCCCGGATGGAGCGGATAGCTTTGGCTTCGGGCTCCTCTTCCCACATGAAATCAATGAACTCGACCTCGTGAGACCCGGCCACAGAATCGGCGATCATAGCCAACCCCATTGGCGGCGGGGCCAGGAATCTATTCTTGTTGGTGTACACAAGCAGGATTTTCATAGCGTCTCCTTGTTCGTCAGTTGATGGTTCCCCGCACAAAGATGTCCACCAATTGAGCCACCACGGCCTCTGGTGGGATTTGCGCCGCTGACGTATCGGAAAGAAGTGACTGGCTGATGCTGTAGTCGAAGAATATGCCAAAGAACATCTGCGCTGCCAACTCCGGGTCCGGCAGATCCCGCACCACGCCGCGCTCGATCTGCTGGCGGAGGTATTTCCCCAGCATCTGCCGCTGTTGGGCAGGCTGTTGAGCGATCACCTCGCGCACCTCCGGCAGGCGCTGCGCCTCGCATATCATCATCAGTATTGCCTTCCGATTTCTACTCATCATGGCTAGGAATTGACTGGCGATACGCAGCAGATCCTGACGGTAATTGCCCGTGAGTTGGTTTTCGAACGTTGCCTCCAGACCGGGCAGGGCCGAGAACCGATTTATCATGGCCATTAAGAGATTCTTTTTGCTGCCGAAATGGCGAAAGAGTGTGACCTCGTTGACGCCGGCTGCGGCCGCGATGGCGCGCGTCGTTGCAGCCGTGTATCCTTGTTCGGAAAAGACCTGCGCCGCTGCCTGGAGGATGCGCTGCCCGGTTTCGTCTGGGTCTGGCCCGGGGTTTGCCTGGGGATCAGGCCTGTTGGTGTCTTTGGTGTCTGATAACATTATCCTATCCTTTAGTGTTTTGCTTTTCGGGGTAATCCGTTCCGTAGCACGGATCGCGGTTCACCCGCCGGGCCGGGTTTACGGATCCACCTCACTCACACGCATGAATATGAGAAAAGAAAATCCAGATGAAATCATAGCAAGAAAAACCAGGAAACCTACGTCAAAAACACTACCCATCTGGAACGAAACATACAACAGCCCCTGGGCAACGCTCAAAGACAGGAAGGTCATGCATGCTGCAAAAGCAAGGACGGTTGTGATTATATATCCCCCGGCCTTGCCTTTCCACAACATCAACCCGCCTACAATATGCAGCGGAACCATAATTCCCAATTCCAGAGCCGCTAATTCGAGTGTTGTATGAATGCCCAAAGAGACCGGGGGATTTGCAGTTATATGTGCGGGTATGATCTCTGCCAGATATTGGGCCAGAAGAACCAGTCCCAAAATAAGCATATACACAGAAAGACTCTTTCTGGGAAAACTTTTTTCCAGCTTTCCAGGTAAAGATGGAATATCAATGCCTGTGAGCATGAGAATCAACCCAAAAAGACCCACTGAAAAAAGAGCTGTCCAAACCAGGAACAAGATATTGAAAGCATTTCCCATCACACCAATGATATAGTTATAAGCAAAATAGGTAAAAGCGGCAGCGAGAAGCAATTGACCTTTTAGCTGACCGCGCCGGTATAGATATATTCCCAAGGCAAGCAAGGGAAAACCAACAACCAGATTCACCCAATCAAAACCACGGAACATAACAGCCTTGTAGACGCTATCGTATTGATATAGTCCCTTCCCCCCGTAGATTTCGATATTTTCCCCCCTTAGAGAAGTGAAAACATACGGATTGCCGCCATCATCTGAGATGATCCCAGTAAGTGAAGCGGTAAGGCTCAAAGCTATGGCTGATACGGCCAAGACAAGAACAAGTGTCTTTTCTTTATTCAATGTCAGTTCTCCATCAGGGACTTGTGAACCATCCCGAGCTTTCTATATTGGGTGTACAGTCGCTGCTAGAAGAAGCGGATGATCGATTCTGCCGGCGCTTTTATCTTCAGCTTTCCGAACCATACGCAAAGTGGGTAGAGAAGAACGAGACTGAGCAGCCACGATAGATATAGCAGCGGATAGGCGATCTCATAGTGAAGCGTAAAAGCGCCTGCCAGGGTGTAGAGGGCAATGTGCGATACGTAAAAGAAAAACGGTACTCTGCCAAAAACGCCGAGTATCTTTAGCGGGGCTGTGTTCTCGATCTTGGAGAGGCCAAAGAGCAGCAGTAGATTCACGCCCATTGTCAGGGAGATGAAGGCGATGCTGGGCGGGTATTTCGTGAGATTCAAATAACCGATCCACGTATTAGAAACCGGACTGTGAAAATCTCCGCCTCCGAAGGGGATACGCCAGGTGACGAAAAGCGCCAACAGGACGATGGATAAAACGAGTGAAAACCGAAATCCCTTTTTTTCGTCCGTAAGAAGCAGTTTACCGAAAATCATTCCCCACATAGTAACGCCGAGCCAGGGGATGATTGGATACATCACGCATATCAACCCGGTTTGTCCCGGGATAAGAAGCAAGCGCAAAAGCGGGTTATACAATACATCCGCATTTGCTGCCGGTGGAATCAGGAGTTGTGACGCTATCATCGTGATTACGCTCAGGCCAAACAGAATACGCGCCTCGAGATTTCTCAAGAGTCCACAGAGTATCAGATTGCATCCCAGGCAGCAAAGTATGCCGAAATAAAATATGGTGTAGTCGCTTCCTCCTCCCGGCGGTTCAGCAGAACCGGCAACTCCTCTCATCCCCCCTATCATCCAGGCAAAATTCAAGACCAGCAGCTCTACAGCGATCAGTATCGAACCTCGGATACTCAAGAAAGACGTTATCCTGCGTTCGTTCCAACCCTTCCGTTTTCTCGATGCGGTCAATAAAACGATACCCGCCCCCATCAGGAAGAAGAAACCGGGAGCGCACTGGTGCGTAATGAAACGGGTGATAAAACTCAGCGCATCTGTGTACAAAGGCAGCTGTACCCCCCAGTATTCGGAAAAGTGGACTCTGGCAATAAAAAAACTTACGTGGTCAACAGCCATTATGACCATGATCAGACCTCTCAATATATCGAGAGGCTGGAATCGGCTGCCAGATGATCGGGTGTTCGTCGTTGAGGACTTTGTGCTTTTTTCGCTAGTCATGTGTTTCCTTCTCGGGTATGTTTCTGATAGATTGTTATCCAATCCG
>JADHXE010000098.1 GCA_016783125.1 Anaerolineales bacterium | reverse complement strand
TCAGCCTGTCTCACCAGGATGATCTTTCGATAGACGATTTTAACCTGATCAGTATGCGCACCCTCGTGGCGTCGTTGGGAAATCCAGATCAAACTTACCCAAGCATTCACGTCGCCGGAACAAAAGGCAAAGGCTCGGTATGCGCCTTTTGTGCTACTGCCCTGCAAGCCCAAGGTTATAAAGTGGGCATGTATACATCCCCTCACCTTCAGGATTTCGAAGAACGCATACAGATCGATGGTGTGCCAATATCGCGCCAGGAATTTGTCGATCTGGTCGATAAGATCAAGCCGCATGTAGAAGCCATTCCCAATTTAACCACCTTCCATATCACCACCGCGATGGCGTTTTGGTATTTTGCACTCAACAAGGTCGATGTGGCGGTCATCGAAGTGGGATTGGGAGGACGATTAGATTCAACCAATGTGATATCTCCGTTTATATCGGTGATAACGGCTTTATATTTGGAACATACGCATATTTTAGGGGACACTATCGAGGAGATCGCCGCTGAAAAAGCAGGCATCATCAAACCTGGAGTTCCGGTGGTCGTTGCTCCTCAAGTGGATTCTGCCCGTGAAGTTATCGAAAAGATCGCCGCCCGCCAAAACTCATCATTGACCCAGGTGGGCCAGGAATATCGCTTCGAAGAGCGTGAACACTCCCTCGATGGACAGAAATTATTGATCTGGAATGGCGGTAAACCCCCCGCAGAATTTTACATTGGTTTGCTGGGACCGCACCAGGCCGAAAACGCAGCCGTGGCATATGTGACCTTGCAGATTGCTAACCAACTGGGGCTGACCATAGAAGACAAGGCCATCCAAGAAGGCTTCTCACTAACCGAATGGCCGGGCCGTTTTGAAATCCTCAGACGTGAGCCGCCAGTAGTGGTTGATTCTGGGCACACGCCAGGCGCTATGGGCAAAATCCAACAAACCATGGACGAGTATTTCCCAGGCCGTCCGCTCTGGTTAGTGTTCGGCGTCTCTGATGATAAGGATGTCGAGGGCATGTTCAAGGAGTTGAAGCCGCGGCTAAAAAAGATCTATTGCGCCCAGTCCACGCATCCGCGCGCTTTGGACCCCGCCGTATTAGCAGAGTTATCCAATGGTGTCGGAGTCCCCGTTGAGGTGATCCCCAACGTGGGCGATGCCCTGGAAGCTGCTATGGCCGAAGCGCCTAAAGGTGATGTGGTTATGGTGGCTGGCAGTATCTTTGTGGCTGCGACCGGCCGGATTGCCTGGTTTGAGCGAAAGCTTTGGGAGTAAATTATGCAGCACGATTACTGGGACCCCAACGACACCAACGAATATGTCGAGTCTTTGAACCGGCGCACAGAAGAACTCTACGCCATTGATGATCTGAGGCCTGATGAGGAAGGCATTATCGAAGCGCCGGTGATGCCGTTGCGGGGTGTGGTGGTTTATCCCCAAATGGTGTCCCCATTGTTCATTGGCCGCGAAAAAACTTTATGGGCTGTCGAAGATGCTCAGGAGCAGAATCAAACCCTGATAGCACTGGCCCAGCCCAACCCAGATATCGAACATCCCAGCCCGGGGGACTTTTTCCCCACTGGGATCGAAGTCGCCGTTGGCCGTTTGGTCACCATGCCAGAAGGGGCCAGTTCCGCCTTGGTGCAGGGACGCAGGCGGGTCGAGTTGATCGAGTTCACCCAAATGGAGCCGTATATACGGGCGCGCGTGCGTCCTGTTTTCGAAGGTGTGCATATCGACCGCCGGACGGAAGCCTCCATGCGCTCTGTCCTGGACCTGTTCAAACGCTGCGTGCAGTTCAACCGCAGCCTGCCCGAGGAGGCGTATCTCTTCGCTCTGAATATCGATGACCCAGGCTGGTTGGCAGATATGATCGCCACGGCCGTGTCGTTAGACCTGGATGTGCGCTTGAAGCTGCTGGCCACCCTCAACCCCCAGGAACGTTTGGGGCATGTTGGTGAGCTTCTCGCAGAAGAGTTAGATGTGCTCGAATTGGAAGATGAGATCCAATCGCGTACCCGGGGGGAACTCGACCGTACGCAGCGCGAATTCTACCTGCGCGAACAGATGAAGGTCATCCAGACCGAGTTGGGTGAAGGCGACCCGTATATGGCCGATGTAGCTGAGTTGAATGAGCGCATCGAAAAAACTATGCTCACAGAGCAGGCCAAGGAACGCGCTCTCAAGGAACTCAAACGCCTCAATCATATCCCGCCTGTTTCGCCTGAAGTGGGCATCATCCGCGGCTATATCGATTGGATCCTGGATTTGCCCTGGCAGGAGACCACCGAAGATAATCTGGATGTCAAGCACGCGGCCAAGGTGCTAGATGAGCATCACTACGGTCTGCCGAAAGCCAAGGATCGCATCCTGGAATATATTGCCGTCAAGAGTCTCAAGCCCAAGAAATCGCGCCAGCCGATCCTGTGTTTTGTCGGCTCGCCCGGCACGGGCAAGACCTCCCTGGGGCGTTCGATCGCGGCTTCACTGGGGCGGGAGTTTGTGCGCATCTCCCTGGGGGGTGTCCGTGACGAGGCCGAAATCCGCGGCCACCGCCGCACCTACATTGGCTCACTGCCGGGTCGCATCCTGCAAACCATGAAGCGCGCCAAGGTCACCAACCCGCTCTTTATGCTCGACGAGATCGACAAGCTGGGTTACAGCTATCGCGGCGATCCGGCCTCGGCCTTGCTCGAAGTGCTGGACCCTGAGCAGAATCATGCTTTCTCGGACCATTATTTGGAGCTGGATTTCGATCTTTCCAAGGTTATGTTCATCACCACGGCTAACACCGATGCCACCATCCCCGACGCCCTGCTGGACCGTATGGAAGTGATCGAGTTCCCTGGCTATATCGAAGAAGAAAAATTAGAGATCGCCCGGCGTTTCCTGATCCCGCGTCAGTGCGAAGAGAGCAGTTTGGAGGAAGACGAGATCGAGTTCACCGAATCTGCTATAAGAAAAATCAGTCGAGATTACACCTATGAAGCCGGGGTGCGCAACCTGGAGCGCGAGATTGGGCGTGTGTGCCGTAAAGTGGCCCGCATCAAGGCTGAGGGGGATGAGTACCAAAAGCAAATCGAAGTCGAGAGCGTCGAGCGCTTCCTGGGCCCGCCGCAAATCTTCTATCATCAGTCGGAACGCGAAGATGAGGTCGGTGTGGCTACCGCCGTGGCCTGGACCTCGGGCGGCGGCGAGATCATGCCCGTAGAAGTTGTCCTGGTAGAGGGGAAAGGTGGCTTGAAACTTACCGGCCAGTTGGGCGAGGTGATGCAGGAGTCTGCTCAGGCAGCCTTATCGTATCTGCAAGCCCGCTCCGATGAACTGGATGTTGACCCTGAGAGTTACCAGGATATTGATATCCATTTGCACATCCCCGCGGGTGGCATCCCCAAAGATGGCCCCAGCGCCGGAGTGACCATTGCCACATCTTTGATCTCGGCTTTCACCGAGCGCAAAGTGCGCTGTGATGTGGGCATGACCGGAGAGATCACTTTGCGAGGGCGCGTGCTGCCTATCGGCGGTTTGCGCGAGAAGATACTGGCTGCCCACCGCGCCGGATTGAAGATGGTCATCATCCCCGAGGAAAACAAGAAAGACTTGGTGGATGTGCCTCAGAAGGCCCGTGATGATCTCGATATCCGCCTGGTCAAACACATGGATGAAGTGCTGGAGATCGCCCTGAGGCCAGCGCCGCCGAAGGAAGAATCCACTACGGACACGGAGGAAGGCAAAGAGGGGGTTGAAGGGGAGCAGTAAGCATTTTCCGGAGAGCGGGGAGCGGAAAGCGGATATGATACTCGTGACATCGTTCTACGGTGTCACGAGTTTTTTATTTGCTTGCTCCATCGCTCTGCGGTGGAGCCTTTTTGCTTGTCATTCCGAGTGAAACGAGGAATCCCTATATCGCGGCTTGATCCATATCCTACAACGGCACTAAGTCAATGTTGAGTTGAGGGATTCCTCACCTTGTTCGGAATGACAAGTGTTTATGCTGCTAATGACCATTACAAAAATTCAATTTCATCCAATTTATCTGTGGCTATTTTTGATAGCCGGTCGGTTTATGCGCCTCAATTGGTAACAAAAGCGAAGTAGCCGGGTAGATAAAAGTTGATTTCCCTCCTCATTCGTGCCATAATACGGGCATGACCACAACCGCGGCGGAGATCACCAAACAGCTCGCGTCAGGTATGGGGCCAAAGCTGCACTGGTTCCCTGATGATGTGTCCGTATCCGAATTGGCTGCCGTGTTGACCGGGATGGCCAACGGCGAAGGGGGCACGGTTTTGCTGGGAATATCGCCGCGCTCGGGGCAAGTGCAAGGGGTTAGAGATGCTGATTACCTGATCGATATCGTCTTCCAGGCCGCGTTACTGGTTGATCCGCCTTTGGTGCTGCCTATTCCCCAGATTGAAAATGTAGAGGATAAGAAAATCTTGACGGTCACCGTGCCGCCGGGGTTGCCGCACGCATATAATCTCGAAGGGCGTTATCTGGTTCGAGATGGAGAGCGCACCCAGCCGCTGCCGCCGCGTCCATTGCGCACCCTGATGATGAAGCGCGGTGTCCTGCGGATCGAGGCCCAGGTTTCCAATGGCGCATCCATAGACGATCTGGATCTCGATCAGGTGGCGGCTTATAAAGCAGCGCTGGGTCTGTCGCCTGATGATCCGATAGAAGACCTGTTATCGCGGCGGGGATGTTTGCGAGAGATCAATAAGGAATTGAAACCCACCTACGCGGGATTATTGCTCTTTGGCTGTCACCCCCAACAGTGGACGCCCAGCGCCACGATCCTGGCAGCGCGCTTTTCCGGGGTGGTTATCTCGGACCAGTTTGTCAAGCAAGAGATTCGCGGCACGCTGCCCCATCAGTTGCGCCAGGCGGAGACATTCGTGCGCGACCAACTGCGTAGCGTAGTGCGCCTGGTGGGCCTGACCCGCCAGGAGACTCCTGAATATCCCCTGGAAGCGGTGCGCGAGCTGCTGGTCAATGCCGTGGCGCACCGCGATTACAACCAGGGCGGCGACAGCATCCATCTGCACATCTTCGCCGACCGCCTGGAAGTGCACTCCCCCGGCGATCTGCCCGGCCCGGTGACCCTGGAGAATCTGCTGGAAGCGCGCTTCTCGCGCAACCCCGTCATCGCCCAGGTGCTATCGGATATGGGTTATGTCGAGAGATTGGGTTATGGCCTCAACCGCGTGGTCACGGTGATGCTGCAGAATAATCTACCGGTGCCGAAATTCGAGGAAACCGCCGGAGGGTTCCGGGTGACACTGTTTGCTGCCCCCGTGGGCGCGCAAGAGCAACCAATTTACCAGGATTTAGCCCTCAATCCCCGCCAGGAACTGGCCCTGGGCCATCTTGTGACGCACAAACGATTGACCAACCGCGCCTACCAGGAACTGTGTCCCGATGTCTCCCCCGAAACCCTGCGCCGCGACCTGGTTGATCTCGTGGATAAAGGTGCGCTGTTGAAGATGGGCACGAAGCGGGGTACGTATTACATTCTAAAGTGAGCAAGTGGGCAGGTAGGCATGTTTGCACGTGCGCAAGTATGCAAGTAGGCAAGGCTGCAAGTGTGGAAGAAGGTTTTTATGACCGAGAAGATTATCGATGCGAATTCCTCTGATAACCTGACCATTGGGCTGGCGCAAATCGCCCCGGTCTGGCTTGACCGTGCGGCCACCTTAGCCAAGATCGCCACGTGCATAGGAGAAGCCGCCGAAAACGGATGTCATTTGGTGGTTTTCGGAGAGGCGTTGCTGCCTGGTTATCCCTTTTGGGTGGAGCGCACAGAGGGGGCGCGTTTCAATTCGCAAATCCAGAAGGAGATACATCTGGATCAGGCAGTGCAGATCGAGGCCGGGCATCTTGATCAGGTGTGTGCGTTGGCGGCTGCAAACCAGATGGCGGTCTATTTGGGGATCATCGAGAGGCCGCTTGACCGCGGTGGGCACAGCCTCTATTGCTCGCTGGTTTATATCAACGCCGAAGGCGAGATCGGCTCAATGCATCGCAAGTTGATGCCCACCTACGAGGAACGCCTGGTCTGGTCGATCGGCGACGGGCATGGTTTGTGGGTGCATTCGCTGCGAAGCTTTACCGTCGGCGGCCTGAACTGCTGGGAGAATTGGATGCCCTTGCCGCGCTCGGTTTTATATGCCCAAGGGGAAGATTTGCACGTCGCGGTCTGGCCGGGCAGCTATCGCAATACCCACGATATCACCCGTTTTATCGCTAAAGAGTCACGCTCTTATGTGGTCTCAGTTTCGGGACTGATGCGCAAGACAGACTTCCCCCCGGATACCCCTCATTTGAACTTGATCATCGATAACAGCGAGGACGTGCTGGCGAACGGCGGTTCCTGCCTGGCTGGCCCTGATGGTGAGTGGCTGGTCGAGCCGGTTGTCGATGAGGAAGCGCTCACTGTGGCGACCATCGATCATGCGCGCATACGAGAAGAACGCCAGAATTTTGATCCCTCGGGCCACTACTCACGCCCGGATGTGACCCGGCTGGTAGTCAATCGCCAACGTCAGCGTATTATTGATCTTGAAGATTAAAGAATGAACCACGAAGGAACACAAAGGCGCCCGAAGTTTGGGTGATTTCTTTGTGCCCCCTGGTGTTCTTGGTGGTAAACCAGGCGGCGATATATGGGAGTATTGGACAGCGAATTTCATGTGGTTAGGAGTTGGGAGCCAGGAACTGGTAACTGGCAACTGGTTACTGTTTACTGCAACTCGCCTCACGGACAGGCGTTGGCTTTATGCTCCTCGAAAGTCTCCGCAAAGAAATGCCGCCCTGAGCCATCGCAGGTTGCCCGGAAGTAGTAATAGGGGGTTTGGGCTGGGAAGGCCACCGCGCGCAGGGCATTGATCCCTGGGCTGCAGATCGGACCTGGGGGCAGGCCTGGATGAAGGTAGGTGTTATAGGGGGAGTTGATTTGTAAGTCGGCCAGGGAGAGGGGGTTAGTCCACCAGCGGCCTTGGGTATGGTTGTAGCCGATAGCGTATTGAACGGTGGGGTCGGTTTCGAGCTTCATGCCGATGGCCAGGCGGTTGAAAAAGACTGAGGCGATCATGGGCATCTCGTCATCGACGATGGCTTCGCGTTCGATGATTGATGCCAGGATGACGGCTTCGTGCAGGCTCAAGCCTTGCTGCTCGAAGCCGCTGCGCAGCTCGTCGGTGATGTCTTGATCAAAGGAAGCGCGCAAGGTAGCCAGCAAAGCCTCAGCATCCGTTGTGCGGGGCAGTTCGTAGTTGCCGGGCAGCAGATAGCCTTCGGCGGACTCGGCCTCTGCCAGGTCAATGAACGCCTCGCGCGTGATGGTCAACCCCGAGGTCGGTATTGCTATGCCCACCTCCTCGAGTCGCCATCCAGCCAGAACGACCAGAGTGGCATCGGTGGGGTTGGGATCCAGCAGGGCTTGAGCGATCTCTAGGGAATTGAGCGCCGGGCTGAGGGAATATTCCCCGGCCTGAATTTGAGTGTCCATCCCACTATAGATCAGATAAACTCGGAAAGCATCAGCGTCTTGGATCAGGCCCTGTTCTTCCAGGCGCGCGCTCACTGTGATAGGAGATTCGCCCAAGACGATTTGAAAAGAGGCCATATCCCCGAACGGATTTGCGGGGTCGGTGAGTTGATCGCTGTAGCGGTAGAGTTGAAATGTCAGCGAGATTCGTTCGATGAGGCCCAAATTCGGGGATGGCGGGCCAAAGGCGGCCTTGACCTGACGGGGCATGGACACCGGGAAGCTGACCAGCGGGAAGCTGACCAAATAGAAAAAGAGCAGCCCGAGGGCGGCGAGAAGCGGCAGCAGGAAGACGGCACAGAATTTTGAGCGTTGTTTCTTCATAGTTCGTTGGCAGTAATCAGTCAATAGTAACCAGTAGATTAGCTACACGACACTTTCGATGTGAAGTTTAAAAATTATCACGAATGTATCCGAATTTTTCGAATGACACGAGTGATTTCTTTAATCATCAAAGGAAATTCGTGCCATTTGTGTCATTCGTTATTATTCGTGATTAAACTATTGCGTGGCTAGAACAATAGACTGTGTTGTGAAAACAGAGCGCTACTGATCACTGTCAACTGTCAACTGTTCACTGGATTGTGCGTTTAAATACGATTGCAAAATCACCGTCGCAGCCAGCTCATCCAAATGGCCGCGTCTCTTGCGCCGGGGGACACCCATTGCGATGCGCGCCTGACGGGCGGATTGGGTGCTGCCGCTCTCATCCCAGAACTCGACCGGGATATCGGTGAGCGCTCTTATTGCGCCTCCCAACCGGGCAGCGCGGCGCCCCTCAAAGGTGGGCAATCCCTCATCATCCAGATTCTGCCCGACAACGATCAGCCCGACTTCTCCCTCGGCGGCCAGGTGAACGATAGCTGCGGCATCCTCGGCGCGCGAGGTGTGCTTGATGACCGTCAGCGGGTTGGCGATGGTGCCCGTAGGATCGCTGATAGCAGTGCCGATATTTTTTTCGCCGGGGTCGACTCCTAGAATGCGCATTTGGAAGATAGAGGTTGGAGGCTGGAGGTTAGATGTTGGAGATTAGATGTTGGAGATTAGATATTGGATATTGGATGGTTAGTAACTGTCCAAAAATAACTTGTACGTAGTGCGGGCTTCAGCACGCTTGCCACGGGCACGCCTGGCCGTAGGCCCGCATAGCGCGGCGAAGCGAGCACTACAAACAGGGAAGTTATTTTTGGACGCTCACTTAGTTGCTGCTGGATACCGTGATCCGGAAGGGGAGAAAGGGCAGGCGCGGCCACCAGGAAGGCTTGGGAGAGATTTGTGCGGGGGTTGCCAGAGGCAGTTCGTCCGTCAAACGTTGGGCAGCTTCTGCGGGGGGTAAGCCAATGGCCAGTTTGATCGCCTGGGTGTGATCGATCTGGGCGTTGATCTGCCATTGGGCGCGCATCCGCCAATGGGTTGTGAAATCACCTTCATCCAGCGAGGGTTTGCTCAAGTTGACGAGTTCTAAAGAGTCGGGCTCGGGGCTGAAGCTCTCGGGCAAGTTAGTCTCTAGCGCTGAACGTCCCAATTCTTTCAGATCCGCATCGGAAACAGTCAAGGCCTGGAACTCTAATCGCAAGACCAATTGGAGTTGATCTGTGGGTGACGGTTCGGCCGGCGTATAAGCTTCCTCTTGCGTCCCGATGAATTCTGCCGCTTCGCTGATCAGCAGATCCTGGGCTTCCAGCTTTTCGCCGATTTCCTCGAACGCGGTTTCGGCCAGTGTTTCGTAGAGCTGTTCGTATAGTTCCTGGTAATCCCCCTCGTCCGGCGCTGGGGCATAGCGATCCGTGCCGCGGGATGTCGGCCCCAGGTTGATCACGGTCAATTCCAAGCCCAGCGGTCCCTCGATGGCCAGGATGCTTTTTGCGGCGACATTGCCCCCCGTCCCAGGTGAGACAGCTTCCACGGGCACGGTCGTCCCTTCTTCGCCCGGCGGGACAATTGTTGAAAGGGTCGTGGCGAAGCGCACCGGCGGCTCATCCAGGGTGCTGACAACGGTGCCTGCTGGCAGGGGGATGGTTAGGTCGGTGAGATTGGTGAAAGCAACTTTACCTGCGGCGGTATGATCTGGCAGGGGGATGCGGCCGGATGTGGAGATGCTGCCGCGTCCCTCGACAATAACTGTTTCCCAACGGGCGGGGACAGCCCCTGAGATGTCCACAGTCTGGACTTCGGGGTTGGCTGCCACCGAAATGGTGATCCTGTCTTCTCGCGTTTCTGGAGTAAGCTGAATCTCCGCGCTGGGCGCTAACAGAGCGGCGATGGCCAGAACCCCCAACACTCCCAGGGTAAAAGCGATCAAACGGGTGATGGGATGGATGATCCACACCGGGGTGGGTGGGTGCGCGGCATCCCGCAGACCTTCCAGGTTCATAGGGATGCGCCGCTTGCGCCACAGTTCTCCGGACTGGCGTCTGATGGTCAGGGGCAACTGTAGACGCTGTTTACGCTCCGGCCGCCAGTGATCTTTTTCAGCTTTACGGACATTGTTGTAAAGCGGGATTCCCAGGGATGCGGCGTGAAAGCGTACGCCGGGATTGCGCACAACCAGAGCCAATTGGGAGCCTAACTCAGCGCTATGCCGTTTGAGCATGATCAAATCCAAACGGCGGTTGAGCACGCGTCCCCGCGTTGGCCAGACCAATAAGATGCGCGCCGTCTGGCCCCAGCCCATCTTATCCTTGGCTGAGTAAATGTCGTCGTGGGGTTCGAGTTGGATGATCTGTGTTTTCATGCTCAAGTCGATCCGGCTTGCTGCTAAGTGGCTAAGACTTTGCCAAGGCCGTATGCGCCGCCAACCAGCATCCCTAGACCGATGAGAAACCAATAACCGTTGTTGATAAAGATATCAATCAGGGCAGTGATGATGGTCTCATTAGAAACATAGCGACCGAAAATCGAATTGATATCACGCCAAAGTATATCACCAGTGTAGTAGGTCAGGGCCGCGCCGCACAAAAAAATCACCAGCCCCATAGGAACTAATAGACGATTCCTGCGTCTGGTGAGCAGGCGATGGTGTTCGGATTGAACGTCGAGAACGAATTCTTCTCCGCGCTGCCAGTCCCAGCCTGCGCGGGTGCAGATTTCTACCACGATATCATCGATCTCTTCGAAAGAGCTGAGTTCCTTGATGACGAAGGCGGTCAGGGCGTCGAGATCGCTCTCTGTATCAGGAACCTGAGGCTGGTTCATTCAATCGACGCCAGAATGCGTTGGTAGATGGAATCGCTGATGTGAAAGCCGAATTCGCGCAATTGATTTAATGCAGACCGAATGTCGATTTCAATCCCCCTGGTTTGGGCTAACAGTAAAACACCGATAGTTCCAAGAATATTGCAACCAAGGGCTTGGGCTTTAGCGCGCGCCTTGCGCTCATCTAACAAGAGTAGATCAGCATCATTTTCTAGAGCTAATGCAATGGCATCAGCCTCTCCGATGTCGAGGTCGACTTTGAGTGTTGTTAAGGTTTCTGACTCAAATGGGATAGTCGTTTTGATCCACCCTTCAGCAATAGCTTTTGCGACCTCTTGTGACCCGATTCCTTCAGTTCCTTTTACTGTTACTTCTTGAAATACACTCTCGGGGATGAGAACTTCACTAAATAATTCCCGTAATAGATCAAATTTCCCGAGAACGGATAAACCAATAAGCGGGGAAGTGTTGGAAATGACGCTTGTCATGGGCAACCCTATCTACTATATTGTTCAACCGCGTCCAAATCATCTTTATAATCTTCTTCTGTATAAGTAAATACGGGTATGCCTCGTTCAACGAGTAATTGCCAAAACTTAGATAATGGCAGATTGGCCATTCTTGATGCTTTTCCAAATGAGAGGCGCCCCTCGTTATATAGTTGAACTGCAAAGCCGCGAATGGCTTGAGTTTCAAGTTGTTCGCGGTTCAAACCTGCCGACTGCAAAGCTAGATAGACATCGTCGGGGAGATTGAGTTGTACAGTTACCATCGCGTCACCTCTGTTCTGCTACTGATGCAATTTTAGCATATAAAGCGAGGTTCAAGCGCAGAGCGCTGCTCCATCGGTAGCACCGCGGAGCAGTGCTGCCAGTTCCTGGTTCTTCTAGTCGCGCCGCAGAGCGGCGCGACCGGGTTCTTAAACTATTTCAGATTCTCTTCCACCCATCCAGCCACACTCGCTAAAGCCTCGTCGATCTTGCTGGGGTCTTTGCCGCCGGCTTGAGCCAGGGTGGGACGACCACCGCCGCCCCCCCTCAGGGGTTTGGCGACGAACTTGACCAAATCTCCGGCTTTGATGCCGCGCTTGACCAAATCTTCGGTAACAGCGGCAATGACAATTGGGCGTTCGTCTACCACACTGGCCAGCACAGCCACGCCATTCTCCGGGTAGCGCTGGCGGAAGCGGTCGGCCAATTGGCGCAGGGTGTCGGCGTCGGCCTCTTCGGCCTCTTTGAAGTTGGCTGTGAGTACGTCAACTCCGCTCACGGATGTGGTTTCGTCTAAGACACGTGTGAAATCAACCGAAGCCAGGCGTTGGCGCAGCTCCCTGATTTTCTTGCGCGCTTCGCTTAGGTCAGCGAGGGTGGCTTCGGCTCTTTCGAGCAGTTGCTCTGGCGTTGTGGACAGGGTCGCTGCGGCGTGGTTGAGCACTCTGAAGCGGCGTTGGATGAGTTTGTAAGCCTCCCGCCCCGTGAGGGCTTCGATGCGGCGAATCCCGGCGGCGACGCTGCCCTCGCTGGTGATGACAAAGGTGCTGATTTCGCCGGTGTTCTCGCAGTGCGTGCCCCCACACAGTTCGTTGGAGAAGGGGGTGTCCTCATGCCTGTCTGTGATGGTGATATTGCGCACCGTCTCTTCGTACTTCTCACCAAACAGCGCCCGGGCGCCTTCCTCAATGGCCTGCTGTAGAGGTTTATACGAAATACGTAATACGTAATCTTCTAATATCTTTATATTGACGAGCGTTTCGACTTGTTCGATTTGTTCTGGCGTGACTGCTTCTGGATGAGTGAAGTCGAAACGCAGGCGGTCAGGGGCAACCAGCGAACCAGCCTGCCGGGCATGGGAACCCAGAACCTTGTCCAGGGCGTAGTGCAGCAGGTGCGTGGCGGTGTGGTTGCGCATGATGTCCACCCGGCGCCGAGAATCGATCTGGGCGGTTACACCGTCCCCGACTTTGGGATTCCCAGAGATGACTTCGCCGACGTGGGTGATGATCCCTGCGGCGGGTTTGCGCAGGTCGGTGATGAGGATTTGCCACCTTACCCCCCCCTCGCTCCCCCTCCGTTCACGGGGGGGGAGCGAGGGGGGTGAAATGATTGTGCCCGTATCACTCACCTGCCCACCAGCCTCGAAATAAAAGTGCGTCTCCGGGAGCAGTACCTCCACCAGGTCACCAGGAGCAGCCTCCTCGGTAGTCTGACCGTCCACGATCAGGGCCAGGAGTTTACCTTCAAATTCGAGGCTCCCGTACGGGTCGTGGATCACGCCATTTGAGTCGAGCATTCCCCGTTCCTGTAAATCGGCGCGGATTTCCCGATAGATTTCGACATCTTCGCCGCCCAAGGCGCCCATGGCTTTGCCCGCGCCGGATGCCAGGCGGTGAGTTTCCATGGCCTGGTTGAAGCCGGCCTGATTGACGTCGAGATGGCGCTCCTGGGCGATATCGCGGGTGATCTCCAGTGGCATACCATAGGTAGTGTAGAGATCGGCGGCCTGTTCCCCGGAGAGCATCTTTTCGCACTGGTTTTCGAGATCATCGAGCAGGGAGGCGAGTTGGTCGGTGGCGCGGTCGAGGGTGCGCTGGAATTGTTCTTCTTCGCGGGTGATGGTGTCCAGGATGGTCTGGCGGTTGTGGGCCAGCTCGGAGTAGGCCTCACCGTAGTTGTCGATGACGGTAGCGGCAACTTTGGCCAGGAAGGGTTCGTTCAGACCGATCATGCCGCCAAAACGATAGCCGCGGCGAATGATCATGCGGGTGACGTAATTGCGCCCCATGTTGCCGGGGATAACGCTATCGGCGATCAGGAAGGCCGCCGCCCGCGCATGATCGGCGATGACGCGGTAAGGGGTGAAGTTTTCCTCGACTTGTTCATCACTGTGCCTGGTGAGCTTCTGCGTGGTTTTGATGAGGGGCCAGAGCAGGTCGGTGCGGTAGTTGGAATCGACATCCTGGAGGGCAGACACGATCCGTTCGAAACCCAACCCGGTGTCCACGTGGGTAGCGGGGAGGGCTTCCAGGTGGGAGGGGCCGAGGCGGTTGTATTGGATGAAGACCAGGTTCCAGAGTTCCAGGTAGCGGGTGCAGTCGCCGTTGACCCCACAATCATGGGGCTGGCCTGCCAGGTTGCAGTATTCCGGCCCGCGGTCGAGGTGGACTTCGGAGCAGGGGCCGCAGGGGCCGGTATCGGCCATTTCCCAGAAATTATCTGCCCGCCCAAAATACAGCACGTGTTCGGGGTTGATGCCGGGTTGTTGACGCCAATAGTCAGCGGCTTCTTCATCGCTGGGGATTTCACCTTTTTCGTCTTCGAAAACTGTGGCGTACAGGTTCTCTTTGGGCAGTCCCCAAACTTCGGTGAACAGCTCCCAACCCCACTCGATGGCTTCTTTTTTGTAGTAATCGCCAAAGGACCAGTTTCCCAGCATCTCGAAAAAAGTGTGATGGGTGTCATCGCGGCCGACATCGTCGAGGTCATTGTGCTTACCAGCCACACGCATACATTTCTGTGAATTAACTGCGCGGGTGTAATCGCGCTTATCCGTGCCCAGGAAGACATCTTTGAACTGCACCATCCCGGCGTTGGTGAAGAGCAGGGTGGCATCTCCGCCAGGCACGAGGGAAGAGGAAGGCACGAAGTTGTGCCCCTTATCTTTGAAATATTCGATAAAAGTTTTACGGATGGCGTTTCCGGTGAGATTGTTAGGGGTAGACATGATAGCTCCTATTTATTCACCGCGAAGACGCGAAGGGCGCTAAGACATAACATTTAATATCTTCGCGCACTTTGCGTTCTTTGCGGTTCAGCACTTTCATCAAAAAAGCCCGGACAAGAGGTGTCCGGGCCGGGAAATACAAATTATATATGGGTTGGTAGCCTGTTGGTCAGGCGGCGGTTTGCGACTCGGACTTGGCAATGCCGGCGACTGCTCCCGCTGAAGCCGCCGCCGCAATAGCAGCAGCTTTGGTGTTCGATAGGATGAGAGTCTTGTTCGATTTCGACATATCTGTATCATTTGGGCGTGTTTCATTTCAGTTGAAGATGTCGTTGCGTATTTCGTATAGCGTATTTGGGAAGGTTTACGAAATATGCCGTAGGCAGTACTACACGACGGCGGAAATCCTTAGGGAGTTTTCCGTCGCCAGAAATAGGGGGCGAGAAGAAGTGGAAGAGATGGTAACATTGCGGGCTACGAAAAGCAAATACCCAGAAACAGGAGTTGATATGCGTGGCCCAAAACCTC
>JADHXE010000097.1 GCA_016783125.1 Anaerolineales bacterium | reverse complement strand
GCCAAAACAGGTGCTAAAAAAAGCACGGCAAGTTATTTGTAGATTGGACGACGGAAATCCATATTGGAAATTGAGAGGCAAGCGGCTGAACCATGATCGAGACGTGATCTCGATTCCCGTCGGTCGTCGCTGGCGTATCTTGGCCCTTTGGCAAGATGGGGAGGCGGTACCTCAGGCAATTCTATCTCACGAGCGATACAACGGTAGAAATCAATGACCAGTGACCAGTAAGCAGTAACCAGAAATTGATGAGCTTGCATCCACTGGATGCTGACAACTGGATACCGGTTACTAGAACGCAGGAGTTACGAATGATATCAAGCAATGCCAGTCGGTTTTGGACTTTATCCGCTATGCTAAAATTGCGTATAGTCATACCGCATTTAGATTATGAGCCGCATAGATTGGAGTCGCATGTCGAAAACAAGATCGCATGACACCAAGAATATCCTTTTGTCTTCCCCGTGGGCGCGCGCCTGGGGCGCGATGTTCCGAAGGAAGCTTGGGAATACGATGCTCATTTTCGTATATCCCCACGCCGCGCCGCGCTTGTTCCATACCTTCTTCTGCCCGATGCTGCATATCCTTGCCCTGAATGATGCGGGAGATATTGTCTACGATCAAAACATCTCACCCAATAATTTTGTCAAAATCCCGGCATCTCGCATCATCGTCGAGAGTGATCCGGATGTGGAGTTGCCACCATTGGATGAGTTTCGCTCCCTGGGCCAAGGGTACACCCCATGGGAATTACGGATAATTCGAATAGGTCCTCCCCGTATTGACAATAGTGTTCATTAACATAGAATCTGGTGACCATTCTCATTTTACCCGATATTCTCCCCTTTCTATGCACAATTCCACCTTTCGTGTCGAACACATCCTGATCTTTGCGCTCTACTTCGCCTTGCTTTTCTCGTTGTGGCTCACTTTCAATGACATTATCAAGAAACTTCGCCAGCAGGCCAAGAGCTATCGTCCCAGAAAATGGAAACCCCGATCGCCAAAAGACTGCCCGGGCTGCAAATCTGGTATAAATTTGGCTGTCCTGAAGCCAAAACAGGATGTCATTCCCTACTCCCAGCGAAAAAGTTCTCGCGGCCGTTCCAAACTTCTCGCAACCCAAGGCCACGCTTGTCCCAATCCTTTGTGTGATTACTTCGGCGTCATCAATCATCTGCTTCACGCCATTGTCGGTGATGGAAAACGCGGTATTCACAAACACATCCAGTATTGGAAATGTCAGTGGTGTGACAAACGCTTCTCCAGTCGCCTTCACACTCCCCTTTATCGACTGAAGACCGGCGATGGTCATATCGTCCTGGTCTTGATGCTCCTGGCTGAAGGTTGCAATATCTCTGTCCTCGTGCGCTGCTCTGGTCATTGTGAAGCCACCATTACCCGCTGGTTGGAACGCATGGGTAAGCACAGTTCTCTGCTCCACAACCGTTTCTTTCATCACCTGCTTCTGCCACTGGTTCAGATGGATGAGTTGTATTGTAGGGTGCGTCGTACCGGCAAAATGTGGTTGTGGTTAGCTATCGATCCTGTGACCAAGATCCTGCCTTCTCTTCACCTCGGCAAGCGTAAGAATGATGACGCCATGGCTCTGACTCATGATCTCAAGCTGCGCCTTCACCCTAACTCCATCCCTGCCTTCACCACCGATGGTCTACGTGGATATTTCTACGCCATCACGGCTCATTTCGGTCACTGGTTTCGCCCTAAACGCGCCAGATTCGATCATTGGCATGTTTCTGACGATTTGCTTTATGGTCAATTGCTCAAGCAGCGCAAAAGCCGCAATTCACCTTTCTCCATCATGCGTATGCTCTGGGGTAATCGCAAAGACCTGAATGACATCTTGAAACTGCATGGCTTTGCTCAGCTCATTCAAACCGCTTTCATTGAACGCGTCAACCTGACTATCCGTAGAGGGGTTGCCCCTCTGATGCGCAAGACTTGGTCTTTGGCCCAACATCCTGAACATCTTCTCCTGCATATCGAATGGTGGCGCACTTACTATCATTTCATCCGCACTCATGAATCTTTAGCTGTCCCTATCCCTGGTTTGCGCAAGCATCGTCAGCGCTCCCCTGCCCTGGCTGCCAACCTGACCACCAAACTCTGGTCCGTGCAGGATGTGCTCAAGCTGCCCCTGATGCCCGCTCCTTCCTGACAATTTCACGCCTTGTCCTTTCATCAAGCCAGGGTGTGTTTGTTTGTAAACTTTGGGGGTTTCAATCGAATATCTGACCTGGGGACTGCTTCCTGCGCGTCTGGTCATGGTTTCCAGGTCATTGGTCTTCTTTTTCCCATTTTATGGGTCTATTTCAGCTCTCCCCATTTATCCGTAACATCTATTTGCTGTACCACTTCTATGGGGAAACCACACCTACACCGGCTCCGGTCTTGACTGGGCCCTATTATTCACCCACCCCAACAACATCGGATTTGATTGTGCCCACCAAGACGCTTAGGCCCACCGGTACTAAACCCGCTATCCCCTCTGCGACTGTTCGGGCAACGATCACCCTTACCCCCACGCCCTATGAAACCCCGGACGTTTGGACCACCGTTTTGATCCATCCCGGGGATATCCTGGTGATCCTGCCAGGTATGAAAGACCCCGAAAGCGCCGGCCAGTACCAGGCAATTTATTTCGATAGAGTTCAAAAAACCGCAGACTTGGCTCACCTATACAGCCTTACCGTGGATGAACTCCGTTATTATAATGGTCTGGGGCCAGGGGAGCTGATCGCCGCCGACCGTTGGATCGTGGTGCCTTTTGGCGGGGATGGCCCGCCGCCGACGCCGGCGCCTACCCTACTGGTTACGATCGACCTTTCCTCGGCGATCACGCCGAAATTTGGTCCCGAGGGGGAATACGTGCTGCACATGGTGCGGCGTGGGGAAAACCTACCCCAAATTGCCGCCCGCTACCATACCACGGAAGAAGTACTGCACCAGGCCAATGAGTTTACCAGCTTGCAGCCCGGGAATGTGCTGGTTGTGCTGCCCGGGCGCAGCGATCCAACCGGTATAAAATCATTTGGCACGCTGTTGGTCGAGGATGATATTCCTGTGGGGGTACTGGCATCACAAATGAAGGTATTCGAAAGCGATCTGGTTTGGTTCAACGGTCTGGAAGATGACCAGATTGTGGTGACGGGCCAGTGGCTGATCTATCCCAATCCGGAGCCAACAGCGACACGAACTTTTGAACCGGCATGGACAGCGACAGCAGGACCGGCACCAACAGGAACAAAACAGGTCGGACCGACCAGCACACCCACGGCAACCTTGGCCCCGCCTACAAGGACACCGCATCCCTAATTGCGACCTGGCGGCCCGCCTCCGGTGTTCTCGCCGAAACATCCAACAGGATAGCGTATCGAAGAGCGTTGTCATTACCTTGCCCTATGGGGAGATGCAGCCAGGGTTGGGTTCTGCATTCAATCAGTAAGAAAAAATTGGAAACGCAAATTAGATGACCAATTGCCCATATTTGGGATTATATAGTGATCCCAAATCGCACTTTGATGTCCCTACGAGTGCGAATTACTGCCACAAATCTGATCCGGTTGCTTCTGTGAAACGTTCCTATCAGGAGACTGTATGCCTATCGGAGGCATATCAATCCTGCCCGGTATTCCAGCACGGATGGAAAGGCGATTTACCGTCCGAAGCGCGCGGCAGACCAACCAGGGGAATTAGAAAAGAGAACTATCTTTTGATAGGAATTATTATTGTCGTTACAGTTCTCATAGGGCTGGGGATTACTTTCTTTCTGAACAGCCCCACCATGTTATCCTGGATAAAAGACGGCAGTGAAGTCGCAGAAACCCTTCCAACACAAATCGCACCCGTAGCGGCTGCCAATACCCCTTTGGAGACAATAGCACTATCCACCAAGACTCCATCCCCCACATCATCTTCGACGAATACTAAATCGCCTACGCAAACATCTACTATCGAAGAAACTCAGCCGCCTGGTGTAACATCTACTGACTATCCAACCTCGACATCTACAGTAATTGCGGCTACAAGGACGAGTTCATTTACTCTAACGCCATCGCAGGACGACCGATTCCTGACACCTGGACCTAAATTCCAAACGCCATTTGGCCCACAAGATACATATGTTTTACATAATATCAGCGAAGGGGAAAGTTTGCCCATCATCGCAAAGCTATATGATACAGACATAGATATAATACTCACCTTGAACGTCTGGGTTTCAGAATTGGGATTACGACCGAACCGGGTAATTGTTATTATACCTGGGCAAACAGATTCTCTTGAGGTGGAGTCCTTGTCTGTAGGCTTTACACAGGCAGAAATCACGGTCTCTGAATTTGCCGCAAGCCAGGGTGCAACCACCGAAGAGGTGCGATTTTATAATAATTTGGGAGTAGACGAAACTATTCCGGCGGGGCGTTGGCTTATCTATCCCTATAAACCAGAAACATTGACCCCATCACCCACCTCAATTCCAACACCTGACCTAAGCAAAGCGTTGACAGAGCCATTCGGTCCCCACGATGAATATATTCTTCATCGTCTCGTATCAGGGGAGAGCATGCCCCTGCTTGAGAAACGATACCTGACAACCGCCGAGGTTATTCAAGCAGCCAATGTGATCGAAGGCAGTATCTGGGTAGGTCAGGTTTTAGTGATTATGCCCGGTCAAACAGAGACGATATATACTCCTAAGTTTTCCGTGCTAATCGTTGATGAAACTGTCAGTATCGAAAAGCTGGCATCTGATCTCGGTGTCCTATATGCAGATATTACGTATTACAACAACTTGACGCAAGGGGAGGATCTCCTAGCAGGCCGCTGGATAATTTATCCTTATATTGGAGAAGCCCCGTAATTCTTCTATGGATAGAGATTCCATTTCCCTTGAATTAAAGACTATCTTAGAACAGGCCAATATGCCTTCTCGGCTTGACAACCATCCCTGGACGAGAAGTCTAACCGTTCTCGAGTTTATTGCTAAGACCCCCTCGCTTGGGTCCCATAGTCCCGGGTATCAACTGTTGGCTATGTTGAGCGCCCTTTTTCAAGAAATGATGCCTAGCACTCCACCCAGGCAAGGAAAGCGGTTAGACTCTCATTGGGGACAGTTCGGAATCCTGGGGGCTTTATATTTTGCCCCTTTTGAATTTGATATGGTACGTCCTGCGACTCAATTAGATGCATGGGGACGCATTGATGATGTTATTTCTCTCTTCGTTTTCGGGGAACAGGAGCACGGAATCCCTAAGGAAGATGTAGAACGTTACCGCCTGGTAGGTAATGAAACTGAAACTGCGCCGATAAGTACAATCAGCGGCTGGCATACCAAGGGGTTAGAACGCCTGGCAGCATCATTCATCAATCGGGAGCGGTTGCTCAGCGCCCGACTAAATGAGCTATCCATCGTGCTTGACCTTCCGAAAGCGGAAGCGGTTGAATATGAAGGGGAAGATATCCCCCAAGAATCAAACCCATCACCTGGTACTGTGGGTTCACGCTTCCGGTCATTACTCACCAAGTATCAACGTTCGATCTGGCTGATGCTTATCCTGGCACTCCTGATATTTTTGGGTTGGAAGTCTTGGCGTGTTTTCTATCTGGCGCGCGCTGTACAATCAGATGCGCAGGAATTGCAATCTTTAGTAACATACTCAGGAGAGCTGGAGCCAGAAACGATAGCCACAGTTGGAGCATTGTTAGGCCAGGCGCGGGATGACGTTGTAAAACTGGAAAAAGCAGCGCGTCCCTTTCTGTGGGCCGGACATCTTCTGGGTTGGGTGCCGGTTTACGGACCTGACCTGAAATCGGCTAAACCTTTGTTGGATTTAGCAATTGGGGTGATTTTCGCTGCTGATGAAACGTATGACGGCCTCTTGCCCCTTTTAGAAGCATGGCAGGATGAGGATATATTCCTATCACCACCTGGGATACTTATCTTGGTGGAAAAGGCTCAGCCCCAGCTTGAAGCAGCTCAACTCGCCGTAGAGCGAGCGGTGAACGCCCGCGCCGCCATCGATGCCGATCGACTCTCTCCACGAACCTCTCGACTTCTAGAAAAAATAGACCTTTATCTACCTCTTCTCGAAGGCAGTGTGCAGGCGGCAGTTGCCGCGCCTAACATTCTCGGGGCTCAAGATTACGGCCCTCAGACATATTTGGTTCTATTGCAAAACGAAGACGAGCTGCGAGCAACCGGCGGGTTTATTACATCGGTCGGAGTCATCACCATTGACAGTGCCGAGATCACATCTTTTTCGGTCGAAGACTCCTTCGCCATTGATGATCCAGAGAAAACATCCCATACACCCCCTTGGCAGTTGCATGAATATATGCGTACTGGCTTTTGGTACATTCGTGATTCAAATTGGTCTCCGAATTTCCCCACTGCGGCTGAATGGGCCGAGCGTATGTACGTTTACCACCAATCCCACGCAGTGGACGGAGTCATTGCTATCGATCAAGAAACCATCCGTTTGCTGTTGGAAGTGATTGGGTCAGTTGAAATTGAAGATAGCCCGGAGCCAATAACAGCGGATAATGTGATTCAATTCATCCGGTTTTCTAAATCGCCTGCTGAGGGTGAAACTCTTGACGAAGAATGGCTACAACAACGCAAAGATATCATTCAGCCTCTTGGGCGTGCTTTGTTAGATAAACTCCAGGATCCGGCCCTTTCTTGGGTATATGTTGCTAATGTGGCTGTTGAAGCATTGGATGAACATCATATCTTGATACAGTTAGATAACCCTGATGCTGCCGCTGTCCTCGCCAGTCGCGGCTGGGATGGTGCCATACAGCCTGGGGAAGGAGACTTCTTGATGGTGGTTGATTCCAACCTCGGCTTCAACAAAGTCAATGCCGCAGTTTATCAGAGTCTGCATTATCGAGTTGATCTTTCTAACCTTGAAGCTCCCACTGGAGCCTTGACTGTCACCCATACCAATCCCGCTGATTCTGATGTCACTTGCCGCCACGCTGCGTATTATGGTAGTGGTGAGTATGCTGATTTGATCAATAGGTGCTATTGGAATTACTTGAGGGTATATACTCTTGATGAAACCGTGCTAATCGGGGCAGCGCTCCACGAGGTTCCCGGCGAATGGATGATCCGCGAAGAAACAATCCCGGCCCAGGTTGATGACCTGACCAATCATTATGTCATGCCTGAAATAATCCCTGGCGTGAGGGTGTTTGGTACACTGCTAGTAGTGCCAGGAGGGAAAACCCTAGAGACCAGGTTTGATTTCAATTTACCTCCTTCCATGATTTCAAGTAATGATGATGGATTCTGGACTTATACGCTAAGGGTGCAAAAACAACCTGGCACCAAAGCCATACCCTTAGATATAACTGTAAAATTACCGTTCGATTCCCAATTCGTGGGTGCAAACTCTGGGGGTGTATTCGATGAACATAGCTGGCATTTCGAGGGAGCCTTGAGAAAAGATGTTGAGATCACTTTGTTTTTCAGTATGCCATAAACTTCGTTGTTCTTGTGCCCAAAATTGACTAATATATTGTACGCCAAGGAAACTCGTATGGAATTAGGACAAAACTCGGATTGATTTCGTTCCTTGATTCAGCATAATATGTATAATAAGTTTGATGGATTGTAAAATTTTTTTCTCGGATGGAGGATAATCATGAAACACAAAGTCTTGATTAGTGTAGTAGTAGTCCTTGTGTTAGTTTTGAGCGTGACCATGACCGTTTGGGCGCAAACCGCAGGTGAGAGTCAGTCCTGTGAAGGTGAAACCAACACCTGTGATACAGGCACCGGAAATGTCACCTGGGAACAGGGAGCAGGAACTGGTGTCCAGCGAGGCCGGGTTGACCCAGTGGGAATTCTTGACCTGGATGACCTGGGTGGGATGGGCAACTCGCCTCCTCCAACAGGCTTGAATTTCCTGAGCGAAGGCCTTACATTCAATCTATTTGGCACAGCTGGACCTCTTTCGTTTTTCCCCACGACAGTGCTGGTTTGTTTCCCTGATCCTGGCGCTGGCGCGATTCGATTCTGGACCGGTGATCCCACACGGACGGATGGTGGCTGGCAAATTTTCCCCACATTTGATGGTGGTACGGTAGGCCACACTGGTGAAATTTGCACCTATACCAATGTGCCAGGAACCTTTACGGTTATCGGGTAGTTTGGTACTCACAAAGTAAATCGAATCTGTGGTGGGGAGGAGGTCTACCTCCTCCCCACTTTTTATTTTCCGGACTTCATTTTTCTTTTGGGCAAATGCCTGCTATTCGTCGTAATGCCTACCTTCTATTTTTGGCTGTCTGCTTATTGCTAGTATACGCCTTTACCTTAGCACCTGATATCACCTGGGCAAACCGAGGCGCAGACGGCGGTGATTTGATTACCGCGGCGGCGACTCATGGTGTGTCCCACCCGCCTGGATACCCGACCTATTTGATTTTTGCGCGGCTGTTTCAGTTTTTACCCATTGGAACATTGGCATTTCGTACTAATCTGCTATCGGCTGTATGCGCTGTGTTGGCTGCGGTGATAGTTGCTGACTTGGTTAGACGCAGCCACTATAGAAAAGCCTGGATGGGTCAGGCAGCAGGATTGATCGCCGGTTTGGGCTTGGGACTCTCGCCGTTGTTCTGGTCTCAAGCGGTCATCACTGAGGTGTACACGCTACATGCTCTTTTCGTGGCGCTGATTATCCGCGTCTTGTTGCAGAATACTACTCATAAAGCACCACACACCTGGGTAAACCGCCTGAGTGGTCTCTTATTTGGTTTGGCATTGGGCAACCAGACGACGGTAGCATTCCTCTTACCCCCGTTCCTGTTCACTGGACTATTTAGTAGGAAGGCGAAGGAGCAGGGGAATGTGGGAACAAAAACCGTACGCGTCGCTTTGTTTCCCGCTTCCCTTGCTTCTTCACTTTCCTGGAGGGTGCTGATTCAAAGGATTGGTGGGTTATTTATTGGTATACTGGTTTATCTTATCATCCCGTTGCGCGCCCGCTCGGATTCCCCGGTGATTTGGGGGGATCCCGTTGATTGGAATGGACTTCGGTGGTTGGTTTCAGGGCAGTATTATCATTGGCGGGTTTTTGCTCTGCCAATTTCTCATCTCTGGCCACGAATCCAAGATTGGGCTGAATTACTGGCTGCCCAGTTTGGTATCTTCGGGTTGCTGGTTATTATCTACGCTCTGTTATTCTATAGGAGTCGCACTCACTCTCGCCAATTGCGTTGGATTACGGGTTGGATGGTTTGTACCTTCGGGATCTTTGCCCTTGGCTTCAATACTCATGATGCCTACGTTTTGCTCATTCCAGTGATGGTGATACTGGCTGTTTGGTTGGGCTTGGGTTCAGCGATGTTGCTAGATGGGCTGTTGCACTGGCAACCCAAAGTAGCCTGGGTATCGCTTGTTGGCGTGATCCTGTTGGTATTACCGATCTTCCTCAATGCCTGGAGATTTTTTCCAACTGTTGATGCAAGCCAGGACGTCAGGGCGGTAACTTTTGGGCGAGAAGTGATGGGAACTGCCCCCCAGAACGCAATCCTGTTTGCCTTAGACGACGAAGATACATTTACTTTATGGTACTACCATTTTGCTTTAGGAGAACGACCTGATGTAGCTGTCCTGCAAAAAAGACTGCTGCCAGAGGAGTGGTATCGCACGAACATGCGCGAAACCTATCCTGATCTGATCATCCCTGAACAATCAGGCCAGACATGGTACCTTACGGTGATGGCTGCCAATCAAGATCGTCCAAATTGTGAGATCACCCTCGGCAAACCGGACATCTTGACTTGTAAGCTGAAGTAAAAAAACTAATGCGAACAGACGGAGACCATTTATGATGAATAAAGGCTATTTAAAACTCTTGTGTATCCAATTAGCCGTAGTTATTTTTCTGACAGCTTGTGGATCTGACCAGGCAGTTGATCCGTCTCCAGAGACAATTGATTATTCAACGCCGAGAGCAACAGTCATTGCCACTGATGAGCTATTCCGTACTTCGGGCGAAGGATCAGGCGTTGCTGAGAAGACTTTCATCATCAATGAGACGACCCGAATTCGGGTAAATTGGGATCAATCCAGTGAGGATTTGTTTGTTCTGGTCATCTTTCGCGAAGACTCGGAAAGTATAAATCGAGTGACTTTCGAATACATCGTTGGTCCTAGCAGTGGATATGGAGATTTTGATTTCGAACCTGGTGAGTATGTGCTCGAGATTGAAGAAGGGGATGGACCTTGGGATGTTTGGCTTCAGGAGGTTACCAATGAAGGCGGATAACCTATGTATCTGTCAGTGGGAGAAGCTGCCACGTTGAAACTAAGACATCTTGGATAGCCACAGAATAGAGAAAATCCTCCTTACCGGTGGGGCGGGGTTCATCGGATCGCAAGTGGCTCGAGCCTATCTCCAGGCGGGTCACGAAGTCATTGTGGTGGATGACTTCTCCCAGGGAAAACGTGAGCGATTACCCGCGGGAGTGCGCGTTTACAAGGCGAATATCTGCGACCAGGATAGACTCGACGATATCTTTAGCCGAGAATACCCTTCAATCGTCAACCACCATGCGGCCTTGGTCAGTGTTAGAGAATCATGCGAGCAGCCCGAGCTCTATTGGCAGGTCAACTTGCAGGGGACGGTGAACGTCCTCGAAACGGCTTCGACGGCAGGGGTACGTAAGCTGATTTACGCTTCCAGTGGTGGGGCCATCTACGGTGAAGCAGAAGTGTTGCCCATCCCCGAAAATGCTTCTGCGAACCCCATCTCCCCCTATGGCGAAAGTAAGTTGGCAGCGGAGAAGATGCTCTGGCGTCGGGATGGAAACCTGGAGACGGTTGTCCTGCGCTACGGTAATGTCTATGGCCCAGGTCAGGATGCTCTCCAAAACAACGGTGTGATCGCCATCTTCTCCCACACTTTGCTGCATGGAAAACAACCGCTGATCTTTGGAGACGGCTCCCAGACCAGAGATTTTGTCCATGTGCGGGATGTGGTGGATGCGAACCTGGCTGCCTCAAAACCCGGGGTGGAGGGAATATACAATATCGGGACAGGCAAGGGGCGCTCGCTGCTTGATGTTTACTTGAAGATAGCAAGGAACTTGAAGGTCGCCACGCTGCCCCTTTTTTTGCCCCACAACAACTTCGAAGTGGAACATAATGTTTTGGACGTTCAACGTGCCAGGGAGCGATTAGGATGGAAACCGTGTATTCCTTTCCATATGGGGTTGTGGGAGACTGTTCAGATAATTGTATCCAACCACTACCAGAAATATGCCTCAGTCTAAAACGCTTCGATCCTTTGCTTTCAAGACCATTCGAATTCTTGCTGGGGTAACCCTGCTGGTATTTTCTCTGTGGGGAGTCAGTTGGGGGCAATTGGCGGAAAGTGTAGGGAGCATTTCTTTATCCTGGTTTTTATTGGCTTTAGGCTCCGTGGTGGTTGGCTTGTGTTTGAAGGCCATTCGCTGGTGGCTTTTCCTTACGAATTATGGTCTTGAGGTTCCATGGCGAAGGATCTTCGAAGCCTATTTCGCCGGTCAGTCTGCCAACATCGTGCTGCCAACCCGAGGGGGAGAGTTGGTGCGGCTGGGGCTGCTCAGCGCCCGGAAGCCATCCAGCGCGCCGCAAATTGCTGCCACAATTGCCTTAGAAAAATTCCTGGATTTAGTAACTTTATCCTTTACGGCGGTGGGGGTGGCTGCCTACCTGCCTCCAGAGAAAGCCCTTTGGGTACGCGAATGGTTGCTGCCTTTTAGTGGTTTGGCAAGCATAATGCTCCTGGTGGTGATCCTTTGGGGGCCGCTACTTTGGGGAGCAATCCAACCAAAAATCTCATCTTACTCTCATTCCTGGGTGCGCAAGGCTGCGCAACTCATGGATAGATTTATAGAAAGCAGCCTTTGGTTGCGGGATGCCCGGCGATTGATCCCCGCGCTGTTGTTGACTGTGCTGATCTGGGTTGTCATGTGGGGCACCAATGTACTCCTCTTCCAAAGCCTGAAGATGGAACTTCCGCTGGTGGCCGGTGGCCTGGTGCTGGTATTTATCTACTTGGGGTTGCTGCCCGCCTTGATGCCGGGCAATATCGGCCCATTCTATTTTTTCGCCTAGTTAGCGGTGAGGCCATTCATCGTCTCCGATGAAAATGCCCTTGCCTTTGCTATTCTGCTGCACGCCATTGTCACTTTGCCACCGCTCCTGGTCGGTGGAATATTATTGCTCTTTTCTGGAAAGGGGTGGCGCGAACATAAAGGACTTTACACCCCATCATCTTTCCTGCATTGGGAGAGGGGCGGAGGCAGGGAGAGGGGAGATGGTTTGAAATGATCAGCGTGATTATCCCTGCCAAAGACGCTGCCAAAACCATAGAGAGTTGTCTGCGCGCCACACTCTTACAACGGTATGTAGGCACTGATTTTGAGGTCATTGTTGTGGATGATGGCTCGACAGACAACACCTCCGAGATTGTGAAAAGATTGGGAACACGGTTGATCCGTCAAGATAACGCTGGCCCGGCGGCAGCGCGCAACGCCGGAGCGAATGCGGCCCATGGGGACATCCTGGCCTTCACCGACGCTGACTGCGTGCCATCCCCGGAGTGGCTACTCCACCTCACGGGACCTTTTCGAGATGCGCAGGTCATCGGTACGAAGGGCACCTACCGCACAAATCAAAGCAAATTTGTCCCGCGTTTCGTGCAGCAGGAATATGAGTTCAAGTACCAGCGCATGTCCCGGCAGGAGAGCATCGACTTCATCGACACCTATTCGGCGGCCTACCGGCGGGATGTATTCTTAGAAAACGACGGCTTCGAAACCGCCTTCGCCGTGCCGTCTGTTGAAGACCAGGAATTCTCCTTCCGGCTGGCGCGCAAGGGGTATCGCCTGGTTTTCGCACCGAAAGCGATTGTCAATCATCAGCATGACAACGACATGGGGGAATATATCCAGCGCAAATTTGGCATTGGCTATTGGAAAGCCTTTATGCTGCGCTGGGTTCCGGAGAAGACCTTCAAGGACTCGCACACCCCGCCGACACTACGCTGGCAAATCCTATTTCTTGCGCTCACGCTGGGCATTACGGCCATGGTAGGGATTTTCTGGCCTGCGGGTTGGTGGGTGATCTTCACCAGTCTGGCCGCCTTCTATCTCACCGCGCTGCCATTCCTGGGTCATATTCGCTGGGAAGATCCTGACATTCTTCTGATTTCTCCGCTTATGTTGATCCTGCGCGCGGGAGCGTTGGGATTTGGGTTGGTAAAAGGCTTCCTCATCCCGCCGCGTACGCGCCCCCGGAAATATACGGGATTATCATTCCCAAAACGGTTCCTGAAACGCGGCCTGGATATCTTGGGGGCCTTGCTCGGTTTGGTCTTTTTTTCTCCCGTTTTGGTTATTGCAGCCGTGGCCATAAAACTGGATAGTTCCGGGCCGGTGATCTTTTCTCAAGAACGGGCTGGAGAGAACGGTGTTCCGTTCCGGGTGTTTAAGTTGCGCACCATGATCCTGGGGGCAGAAGGGTGGGTGAACGAAGTGTTGGATCAGAATTCGCTCGAGGGTCCGGTCTACAAAATCCCCAATGACCCGCGCGTTACCCGCGTGGGAAAGACTCTCCGGCGTTGGAGTTTTGATGAAATCCCGCAGTTCTGGAATGTTTTGCGCGGGGAGATGAGCTTGGTAGGTCCGCGTCCCGAGGAAACCTGGGTGGTCTCCCAGTACAACGATCAGCAGCGCCAGCGCCTGGCGGTCAAACCTGGCCTGACGGGGCCTATGCAAGTGGGGGGACGCGGCGAACTGGACATGGATGAGCGTTTGGCTCTGGAGTTGGATTACATCAATAATTATTCAGTCTGGAAGGATTTGTCTATCATCTTCCACACCATCCCGGCGGTGATTTCAGGAAAGGGGGCTTTTTAACCCGTGAAGCGCCCTCCGCTCTTCATCACGCTGCTTGGGGTGGCTTTTTTGATTCTTTTGGGTGTAGGACTGGCCTCCGACATCCGGTCAATGCCGCCGCCGTTGGATACGACTTGTCAATTTGAAGAGGCTGAAGTCAGGAAAGAGCAGCCCTCGTTTCCGGTGGATGCTCCGCCTTCCGGCAGTGGAGATAAAACCTTCGGAAGGCAGGAGAGTCCTGCCACATTCGAGTGGGATCAACTTTCCCCTCGGGCAGGTTTTGGTCTGACGAGTTCCCGGGATGCTGAAACCTGGGCGCGGCGTCTGGGGGCAGGCTGGTACCTCGATTGGCGGGTGGGACGTCGCTACCTGGCACAACGCCCGGAACACTGGCAGATGGTGCGCCTTGCGCGCGGTTGTGTGGCCCCATCGAAGGAAGCCATTCGCTGGCTGGCGGCCCACTACCCCGGCAACGTCTGGGTTATCGGCAACGAACCCGACAATGTATGGCAGGATAACGTAGTGCCGGAAGAGTATGCCCAGGTGTATCACGATTTGTATTACCTCATCAAAGATGCCGATCCAACCGCATCCATCGCCGTTGGTGGTGTCACGCAGGCCACGCCCTTGCGTCTGGCGTATCTGGATCGTGTGCTCACAGCTTACCAGGCTTTGTATGATGAAACCATGCCGGTGGACTGGTGGACGGTGCATGGTTTCGTTTTGCGGGAGGAAGCGGGCGATTGGGGAGCGGGGATTCCCGCTGGATTTCTAGCAACGGACAGCGGCAAGCTTTACCAAAAAGTTGAGAATGGGAGCGTAGATATTTTCGAAGAGCATGTCATTGCCTTCCGCACCTGGATGGCCGATAGGGGATATCAGGACAAGCCTCTGGCGATCACCGAATTTGGTATTTTGATAGATCCCATTTATGGCTTTACTCCTGAGGTCGTGGCGGTGTATTTATGGGATACCTTTACCTGGCTGGGTGAAGCTAGAGACGACCAAATCGGCTATCCCGAGGATGATCATCGTCTGGTGCAGCGTTGGGCCTGGTTCAGCCTTTACGATCCCCTTTACCCGACCTCGAATCTGGCCAACCTGAAAGCCGATGCCCTCACCGAGATTGGCCAGG
>JADHXE010000096.1 GCA_016783125.1 Anaerolineales bacterium | reverse complement strand
AAAGGGTGTGCGTGAGAGCGTACGCTCTCACGCACACCCTTTTTCTGGATACTCTCTCGCTCAAGTAAAACAGTTACCATAAGTTTAGAACATTTGTTTGAAATTATACAGGCAAGAAGGTGGATATGCAAGGTTTACTCCGATGCCCCAGCAATTCTAAATATGTCACTGCGAGGAGCGTTGTTTGCGACGAAGCAGTCTCCACGCCCCTTGGATGAGATTGCTTCGCCCCGAAAAAAGCGTTCGGAACTCGCAATGACACTCATAATGAGAATTGCTGCCGATGCCCATGCAACGGAGTGGCGAAATAGCGAGTGGATTACGCTCTTTCGCGCAAATAATGGTATAAATAAACCTCATGAGCGAGACTTACACCTTCCACCCGCCTCGAAGAATGGGGTTTTTATTCCACCTGATTGCCATCCTGCTCTTGATCGCTGGGGGCGTTTGGGGGTTGTGGGGAGCGACCAGCGCCCAGGTTGGGCCGATATTCTTATTTTACCTGCTCCCTGCCCTGCTGGCAGTACCCTTTGTGCCCGTTCTGGTTTATCGTGTGTATACCCTGCGAAATGCCAGTTATACGCTGGAGCGGGATCATATCCGCCTGCAATGGGGTTGGCGTATCGAAACCATCCCTACCGACATTGTATTGTGGATGCGTCCAGCATCAGACCTAGAGATCCCCCTGCAGATGCCGCGCTTGCGTTGGCCTGGCTCTATCCTAGGAACCCGCAACCTCCCTGATAGCAGACCTGTGGAATTCATGGCTTCGCGAGGCGGCAGACTCATTCTGATAGGAACCGCTACGAAAGCATACGCCATCTCGCCCAGTGATCCCAATGCCTTTCTACAGGCTTACCAACAATTGATCGAGTTAGGTTCGCTCAACCCATCCCAAGCTGAATCCGTACATCCAAGTTTTTTGTTCGCCCGGGTTTGGGGCGCTACGCCAGCCCGCCTGCTGCTGCTGACAGGGGCCGCGCTCAGCATCGTCGCATTGGTATGGGCCATCATCGCCATCCCCAAAACCTCGCAAATATCGCTGGGTTTCACCGCGCTGGGCAGGCCGCGCGAACCGTTACCGGCGATCCAGCTTATGTTCCTGCCGGTATTCAGTTTCTTTGCTTACCTGGTCAACGGGTCGCTGGGCTTATTCTTCTATCGCAGCGACCGAAACCACCCCTGGGCTTACCTGTTGTGGAGCAATAGCGTGCTGGTTGGGGGACTCTTTTTACTGGCCCTCTACTTTACTCTTCAAACAGGGTGACCCTTCCACAGGCACCCCCCAGTTATCCACAGAAAAACCGGAGCTTATCCACAGTTTTATGCAGATTTTCATTGGATTCTTAGCAGGGGCATTCATCGCCGTCATCGCCTGGCGGGCGGGTTCCCTTTCGATCAGTGGCGCTATCGCCGCCGCGGTTTCTGGCGGGCTGATCTTCGGCATTGGCGGTCTGCCTTGGGCAGCCCTGCTGCTGATATTTTTCATCACCTCCAGCGTCCTCTCGAAGGCCTTCAAAGGCCGCAAAGCAAAACTGGGCGAGAAGTTCGCCAAGGGCAGCCAACGCGATTGGGCGCAAGTGCTGGCCAATGATGGAGTGGGAACTCTGCTGGTTTTATTTTTGCTCCTCGATCCAGACCAAACCTGGGCTTGGCTGGCTTATGCGGGGGCCATGGCCACGGTCAACGCCGATACTTGGGCCACGGAACTGGGCGTGCTCAACCCCAAACCGCCCCGGCTGATCACCAATGGGCGTGTGGTTGAAGTCGGCACTTCAGGCGGAATCTCTCTGTTGGGGACTCTGGCAACCCTGGGCGGCGCGGCGCTGGTCGGGCTGGTGGGAGCGGCGTTCTCCCTTGGGGCTGGCGCGTGGACCCTAATGCTGGCAGTCACCCTCGGGGGAGTCTGCGGCTCCCTGTTCGATTCATTGTTAGGCGCGACAGTCCAGGCCATCTATCACTGCCCGGCCTGCGTCAAAGAGACCGAGCGCCACCCCTCTCACACCTGTGGAACAGAGACAACTCAAATCCGCGGCTGGCGTTGGCTCGCTCTGCGAAACGATCTGGTCAACTTTTTGGCATCCGCGGTGGGGGCAATCGTTTCTGCAGGGTTGTGGTTAGGGCTACAATAATTTTCTCCCTATAACTCACAAATCCCCGCCATGGGCTAAACTGACGGGGATTTGTGATATTTCGGTAACCGGTAGCTATTGTTCAATCTCACCTGTTTCAATTCGTAGATTGTAAATGTCTTCCATTTTGTAGAGATCTTGCTGTAGCTCAAAGAAACCGTGCCAATGTGCCCAGTCTGGGCCGCCCATCAGCGCGCCTTGACGGGCGCGGCGGCCCTCATGGTGCCATAGGTAGTAATAGGTGATTTGGAATTCATCTTTCCATGGATTTTCTTTGAGCAGGCCTAATGTAGCTAATTCAGCGCGCATCTCTTCGGCGGGGATAAAATAGGCTTCATTGTAGAGTCTTATGGCTTTGTCGCCGCTCTCGAAAAATCCTTCAGAAAGTGTTGTTGAATGACACTCGCCACAGACAGTTTTCATGAGTTCGCGTCCGGCCTCGCCATCTCCGAGTGCACCACTCATGACATCCGTGCTGTCGCGCATCGTAGAAAGGGGCGCCCACAGGTTCCAGTAGAGACGCTCGGTGATATTATGGGTGGTTTCAAGCTCGCCAATGCCGCTCATATGACAGGTAGCGCAGGTTGGCGCTCGGTAATCGCCGGGTTCCCACTCGCCGGGGGCGCTGTCCCAAATCCAATCTTCGCCTTCGGTAGCAAAAATTTGGCCGTGTTTGGAATTTTCATAAATCTCAATATCTGGGTGGTCAGGCCCCAAGTGGCAGCTTGCGCAGGCCTCAGGCTTGCGAGCTTCAGCAATTTCAAAGCTGTGGCGGGTGTGGCAGACAGCACAATTGCCGACATCGCCATCGGGGTACACATTGCCCATCCCAGAAGATGGATAGGTGTTTGGAGTGGGGTGTCCACTTTCGTCAATTTTAAATACGATCCCATGACATTGCATACAGCCAGTTTCATCGGAGGCACTGCTGAGTTCAGGATGGTTCTGGCCCTCATGAACGTGGATCAAGGTCTGCATCGAATCTTTGGCGAAGACTTGAAGTCCGGCACGGTAATGTCCACTGGCGTCGAACTGCGCCACTTGCTCCTCATGGCATTCATTACATGCGGCTGGTGATACCAGCATCGATACCGCCACGGTCAGGTCTTCGTGGCCTTCAACTCCGGATAGGGCCATAGGGGAATCGGCCTCAACTTGATGACAATCAATACAACTGACAGCCTCGGCTGCGTGGCGGCTGCCGTCCCAATCAGCGACGATGCCCGTTGTCTCCGTTGCATGACATTCTACGCAAGCTCTGGCTTCATCGGTGAGTTCGGCTACTTGAGGGCCGTTATTCTCTTCGGGAGCAGGAGCGGATTCTCCACTGCAAGCAGTTATCACTAAACCGATCCCCATAATGACCAGGATAATTACGAACCTTTTCAGATCTGTCATCATTCACCTCTCTCATACTGTGTTGATAGATTGGAAGTAACTGCTCAGCCTCAGCCTTGGAACGGATTATCCCTGTCTGGCTGAATATTTATTCGTCGAATCGATACTTGTATTTGTTTTCGAGTAAATATTTATTAAGATTAGAATGGCCAACCTCTTCGTGGCAGGTTACGCATTGGGTATCGGTGACACCGTCAAAATAATTGTCGTGAAAGCCCTTATGCTGCGTAGCTGCTTCAAGGTTGCGGTGACAGGTAAGACAGCCAGAGTCGTAAACATATTCTTCACGTTTGCCACGCAAGGCTTGCCAGTCGATAGTAGATTCATCTTTCATGAGTGTGACCCAGGCATCGTGCGTGCCGGATTTGGCTTTACCTATGAAGTGGGCATATAAATTTTCGTGCGAGACATGGCAGTCAGTGCAGGCGGTCATAATTCCCCGAGGGTTGTTCCCGCCATGAATTGAAGCCTTGTAGGATTTGACTGAAGGTTCCATCGCGTGGCAGACGATGCAGAAATCAGCATGGGATGTAATCTCGATACCTGTTTCGATCGCCATCCAAGAGACAACTATCAGGAGCAGTAAAGATGCGATGATGCTAAGCCAGGTGACAGTTGTTTTTGATGATTTGTTTAATTTCTGAGATTTTTGTTTACTCTTCATGCTAATTCCTGCTCCCTAAAGATAGCCTGGGCTTGTAGATTGATCACCTTTTCACGATGGGTCTCTGGGAAGCTCCATGCCAAGTCCCAAAGAGCCATCACGATTCTCTAAATGTTATGGGTGCGTTTCAACCCGGAAATAGGGGTGTGCGGGGGGTGGAACCCCCGCACACCCCTATTTCCGAAACTTTTCCGCTCATTTGAAACACACCCAAATGTTATGGATGATGAGTGAATAATATGTGACAATAGTCACATACTATCCAAAGAAAGTCAAGATAAATGGAGCCAGGTGTGGCGCAAAAGATGTCATCCCCCAGCGTACGGGGGCCGGGACATATAGCGGGTAGTGTTGAGCGCACAGCAAATCTCGCTCTCCGCTTCCCGCTCTACACTACCCTCACCACACTCCCCCTCTCCGTCTTCTCCACCTCAATGCGCGCAGGAAATGCATCTTTCAACTCGTCGATGTGGGTGATGACGAGGATCTTTTCGAAATCGGATTTGACCATGTTGATAGCCTCCAACAAACGCTGGCGGCCAACCTCATCCTGGCTGCCGAAGCCCTCGTCGATGACCAGGGTTTGCAAACGCGCTCCGGCTCTCTGGGCCAGCATCTCTGAGAGCGCCAGGCGGATGGCGAAATTGACCCGGAAGGCTTCCCCCCCGCTGTACATCTCGTAATCGCGCATACCAACTCGATCGCGGATTTGGATCTCGAGGGTCTCTTTGAGATCAGCGCGACTCTTTAATTCGCGTTGAGTCTCGAACCGGATCGACATATCCCCGCCACTGAGCCGATCTAGAATTTCATTGGCGCGGGCTTCGATGGTCGGCAGGGCCTGCTCGATGAGCAAAGCAGGTACACCATCTTTGCCAAAAGCTTTTTCCAATTGTTTATACTGCCCGACTTGTTTGGCAAAAGTCTCGCGCTCAGCTTCCAAGGACCCGCGGCGTTCTTTCAAGTCGTCCAGGACAAGCACCTTTTGCATAGCAACGCCGACCTCCATGCGCAGTTGATTCTCCTGCTCCTGAAAATCGAGTAGATCGCGTTGGGCCTGGCGCAGGTCAGGCGAGCCTTCCTCGGCGGCAGCCAGCGCGGCGGCAGCTTCATCATGGGCGGTTTGCCCCTCGTCGATCTCGGTTTGGATATCCGATATTTGAGATTGGAGATCAGAGATTTCGCGCTCAAGAGGTTCGGCGGCGGCCTGGGCTTTTTCCAGCAGACGAAATTCTTCGTCGGCGACGCGGCCTTCCGTTTCAGCGCGGCGCGCGGCATCATGGGATGCCGCATCGTAGCCAATTTCCTTTAGCTCGGTATCGATCTGGGCAAGCTGGGCGCGGGCCTCGGGGGCAAAATCGTCTTCCTTGAGGGCGCGCTGAATCTCCTCTAAACGCGGTTTGCCATCTTTTTCCCATTCTTTTTGCCCCGCTTCGATCTGCGCCACCTGTGCATTGAGTTGATCAAGGCCACGCGTGTGCTCGCGCAAGTCATCTTCAAGGGGCTGCAAGTCCGCGATCTGAGCTTGAAGGTCAGCGACCATTTGGTCGGCCTCGTCGAGCAGCTGACGGTTGGCGCGGAATTTGTCCCCCATCTCGGTGCCCTGATCGCTGAGTTCATCGATCAGCCGTTGGCGCTCGTCGGGGCTGAGAGCTTGACCGCACAGAGGGCATACGGACGCAGCGCCATCCGTCTCAGTCAACTGATCGATGCGCGCTTTCAACCCCTCCATTTCAGCTTTGAGGCGCGGGTTTTCGGCCTTGGCATTGGCCAATCGATCTTGGGCAGCAGCCAACTCATTTTCCAGCGATTTGCGTTCTTCTAAACGAGATTGGAGATCGGAGATTAGAGATTGGATGTTGGAAATTTGAAGTTGGATATCCGAGACGCTCCCCGCTCGACGCTCGACGCTTTCAGCCCGGGCTTGAAGATTCTCCAGTTCCTGCGAGAGACGGGCGCGCTCAGTATCGATTTGTGTGCGCGGTTCCTGGCGATGTTTTTCGTGCTCACGAAACTGCCCGGCAACTTCATCCCATCGGTCTAATTCATCCCTTACATCTTGCCACTGTCTATACGCATCTTTAATATTCCTTGCCCGCGCAGTGGTTTGGAGGTAGGACTCGCGCTCCTTTTGACGACCAACCAGCCTCAATTCCAGTTCGCTCTCGCGCTCTTTGGTTGAGGTCAACCGTTGAGCCAGGACATCCACCATTTTGCGCTGTTCGCTGATCAGGTCAATCGTTTTCTGGATGCTTTTGAGTGATTCCTGTTGGGTTTGACGGACCTTCGCCAACCGATCAAGTTCACCTTCAAGTTCCTTCAAACGCGCTTTACGTTCGTTCTCTTCCGCCAGTTCGCTGTTGATCTCTGAGAGGCGGCCATCCAACGTTGCCATCTGCCCTTCGATGGATTTGCGCCGCTCGACGGTCCGCTTACGATAATTCTCCCAGACTTCAAGCCCCAGGATGCTGGCCAGGATGCGCTTGCGATCACCGGGGCGCTGCTGGGTGAATTGATCTGCTTTTCCCTGCAGGAAAAACGCCGCGTTGATAAAGGTTTCATAATCCAGGCGCAAGATTTCCTCAAGTTGCTCCTGGGTATCGCGCATGGTGCGCTCAGTGAGGGGCTTCCAATCGGGAAGCGTGGAGCGTGAAGAGTGGAGCGCCGTTCCCCGCTCCCCGCTCCACGCTCCCCGATTTTGTGCGATGTGGAACTCCAGCATACCAGTTTTGCCAAGCTGATTGGTGCGCTGAACCCGGTAGAGGTTGCCCTCATACTGAAAGACAAACACGACCTCGGCGCGCTCGCTCTGCGTATTGACAACAGCTTCGCCGCGCTGACGAGCCTGCCCAAAAAGCGCCCAGGTGATGGCATCCAGGATGGATGATTTCCCCGCCCCGTTGCGGCCAGCGATACACGCTACATCAAAGGAGGTGAAATCTATCTCAACCGTTTCGCGATAAGAGAGAAAACCAGAGAGAGAAAGCGTAATAGGGATCATCTATTCGAAAACCTGCCACTTGCACACATGCCACATGCACACTTGCACACATGCAACATGCCACTTGCAAACTTGTTACTTGCACCCCCCGATTATAGTACAATTTCGCCATGATTTCGCAGGGAGAGAAGCGCTCTTTTATCAAACGCCTGGCGCTAACGCTGGGGTGGACTCGATCCAGCTCCTATTTGATGAGCGCCTTCTTGCTGATCATTTTCCTGATCACCTACATCTGGTGGCCATTGGCGGAGGAGTACATATCTTATATCCCCTGGGATGGGGAATGGTGGCGTTATATCGATTGGCTGCTGATCGGCATCTTCCTGGTGATGTCGCTGTTGATCATGGCTGGGGCTGACCTCAGGGCTGATGCGCTGATCGTTTTCGTCGGTTTCGTGGGAGGCCTGGTAATCGAGAGTTGGGGGACGCAAACCGAAATCTGGACTTACTACACCGATGAACGCCCCCCGCTATGGATCATCCCCGCCTGGCCCATCGCCAGCCTCTCAATTGATCGCCTGACGCTATTCTCGAATAAACTGCTGTCAAATTTCACCGCGAAGACGCCAAGTTCGCAAAGAAATTCTATAATAAATCTTTGCGTTCTTCGCGTCTTCGCGGTGAATTACAAAATCATATACTGGCTGATCTTCCCCGCTTTTTACACACTGATGCTTTCCTTCGTCTGGCCTACGGTGGATAAATCGCTGACCATCATGGCCCTGGTTTTAGTAGGCTTCCTGACTTTGACACCTACCAATCATCGCACGGCTGTGCTGACCTTCATTGCCGGTTCCGGGCTGGGATACTTCCTGGAACGTTGGGGGACAACCCGTCTGTGCTGGACTTATTACACCCTGGAAACGCCGCCTCTATTCGCAGTGCTGGCCCACGGTATGGCAGCCGTAGCTTTCTGGCGTACCGCGCTTGTACTGGATATGATGTGGCGAAAGATAACGGGGAGAACGAAACAATCTAAGCAACCCCACTGGTCTAGCCTGTCTGATCCGATGGATTAGCTGGACGAGTCAAACCAGTTGAATAATTTAGGGCTTACGCAGTTCGATGAAAAATATACCGAAAATAGGGGTGTGTGGGGTGCTTGCTTTGCACGCCTACGGCGGCACCACACACACCCCTATTTTCGGGCTTCTTTCTGCGCAGGTGCGTAAGTCCTATAATTGACACGGATTACGCAAGTGGATGATGATTCCTGTTAAACCTCATCATAAGGCAAATGCGCCCACTCAATCAAACGACCCTTGTTGATCACGTGGATCTTTTGACGCGAAACCTCGATTGCACCGCTACGCTCTAATTTCCTTAGGGAGCGCGCAACAACTTCTCGAACAGTACCCACCCGGGCTGCCAGATCGTCCTGGGTCAGGCGTTGGCTGGCATTGCCGACGAGTTGTTCAGTCGGCAAATTGCTGATCAATCGAGCTAACCGGGTTGTAACTTGATAAAACGAAAGTTCTTCCACCATCCCCACCAGCATGCGTAAATTTTGCGACAAGTTCAAAATAAATGCCTGCGCAACCTCCGGATGTTGATGCATTGCATCCCTGATCGCATCCGCGCCCACAACCCAGATCTCGCTTTCGTCTAAAGCAGCCACACTGACGGGGTTTCCCTGGCTGTCGAAGACCGGCACTTCATTGAAAGAATCCCCATCTTCAAAAGTGTTCACGATCAACTCTCGCCCTTGAGGGGATACTTTATAGAGCTTTACACTCCCCTGCTTGATGATACATAACCCCTCGCTAGGCTCCCCCTCCAAAAACACCATCTCCCCAGCATCATAACGACAGAGATGTGTTGCTTCTGTCAAGGGGATCAAAATCTCATCGCTGAGGCTGGAAAAATAGCGGCAGGCGCGCAAAGCTTCGAGCTTCGCGGATGAATTTGTTGAGATTCTACGCATGGGCTGATCGACTATCCCTCACCCATTGGAGATCGCAAGACGCCGTCCGTGCCGCGCTCGATCTCCCAAGGATAAACAATGCGAGCATCGGTTACCGCGGCGTAAAAATCGGGCCTGGCAGTGCCAAACAGGTTGCGGTAGGGGTTGAAATGCAGCACACAGGTAAAGGGCGCTCCCCCCGCAGACCCAACACGATTGCGAACTGACGTAATCGTCCGCCCTGACCCCCAAACGTCATCCACGACCAGAATGCGGCGGCCCTCCAACATTTTGTCGCTGGGAAACTGAATGAATTCAGGCCAGGCATACAACTTAGATTCAGACTCTTCCATCGTCGATGGGAAATCCACCGCTGCGGTCAAAACGTGAGTCACACCCAAGGCCTCAGCCAACATGCCACCCGGAATGATGCCCCCACGCGTGATCATCACCATCCCATCGAATTCAAGTTCGAATTGGGGGATAAGATGGTCGATTAGCTTATCGACATCCTGCCAACTGAGAAATTCATGCCGCATTTGCATCGGTGACTCCAATACTTGAGATGGGGGTGTTTCAGCCGATACGTATTCCGTGTTGCGTATTTCGTATTTGGGCAGGACTTACGCAATACGCTTTACGGAATACGTCCCATTTGATACACCCAGACGTGGTACAGAATTATAGCAAAGAAGTTGGCTCTACTTCAATTCGACAATCTTTTAGCGAACGATCTTTCAACAGAACAACCGGGTTTGGGCCGCGTAAAATAATCTGCCAGCGATAGATTCCGCCAACGCGGGCAAAAAAGCAAGGGACTGGGCCAATGATTTCGGTAGACTGACTGTCTTCAGCCGCCATCCAAGCCTGGATCTGCTGGGCGACCTTTTGGGCTGATTCCTCTACCTGAGCGGATTCCTGCCCCCGGAACTCTAATCGAACGAGCCGCGCAAAAGGAGGATAACCCAAATCCCGACGGTATCCCAACTCTTGACGGTAGAAATCACGATAACTGTGCCCCGCGGCCGCCTGGATGACGTAATGATCCGGCTCGAAGGTTTGCAGAATCACCTGGCCTCCCAAGGGACTGCGCCCAGCCCGGCCAGCAACCTGCGTAAGCACCTGGAAGACGCGTTCACTAGATCGATAATCAGGCAGGTTCAAACCCACATCCGCCAAAACCACCCCCACCAGGGTGACCAGGGGCAAATCCAATCCTTTGGCCAGCATCTGCGTGCCAATCAGCACATCGGCTTCGTGGTTAGCGAACTGCTGCAAAATGGCGTCATGAGCGCCCTTTTGACGCGTGGTGCCCCAATCCCAGCGTAACGTGCGAGCACCCGCAAACTGTTTGCGTACTTCGGCTTCCACCTTTTCTGTGCCCGTACCATACTGTCGAATTTTAGTCCCCCCACACTCCGGGCATTTCGCGGGCATATTGCGTTGATAACCACAGCGATGGCAATGAAGCGCGTTTGAACGTTTGAATGTTTGAACGTGGAACGTCAGGGGGGTATCACAGCGGGGGCATTTCATCGAGTGGCCGCACTCGCGGCAAAAAACATATGTGGCCGTGCCGCGCCGGTTGAGGAAGAGAATGGCCTGCTGGCCGCGGCCCAACACTTCAGCCAGCGCGTTGTGCAATGCCCGGCTGAAGATCGAGCGGTTGCCCGATTTCAATTCCGCGCGCATATCCACCACCTCCACAGGGGGCAGGTCGATGGTCTGGGCGTCTTTCTCTAAGGGTTGATAGTGAGTCTTGGTGAGACTTCGGATGTCTTTCGAGACATCCGAAGTCTGAATTTTCTCCATCTGCAATCGCACGGCGTCTTTGTGGGCCAAGATTCGGTCCGGCAAGCTCAGGGGAGTCCACTGGCCTTGGGCGGCGCGATAGGTGCTGACCACATCGGGCGTAGCCGAACCCATCAGGCAGACCGCGCCCACCTGACGGGCGTAGGCCGCAGCCATTTCTCGGGCATGGTAGCTGGGGGCCGGATCAACCTGATAATATGAGTCATCATGACACTCATCGATCACAATCAAGCCCAAATCCGAGAATGGTGTGAACAAGGCGCTGCGCGGGCCGACAATCACGGCAAGCTCCCCAGATCGTGCCCGGCGCCAGGTATCATAGCGCTCACCTGGTGAAAGCTGCGAATGGATCAAACCCACCCTCCCAGGAAAACGCGCCATAAAGCGGCGCACCGTCTGCGGGGTCAGGGCGATCTCCGGAACCAGGATGATCACCTGCTTGCCCTGCTGGAGCACAGCCTCGGCAGCATGAAAATAGACTTCCGTCTTGCCTGAGCCGGTCACGCCGTATAACAGATAGGGAGATACAGACTCCCCCGAAGTTGACCGCTGAACCCCAAGCTTGATCTGTTCCCAAACATCCGCCTGGTCTTGCGTCAGTTCGGGCGGTATGGCTGGAATGAAATCAACTTCATCCAGAGGGTCACGCCAAATTTCACGTTCTTCGATAATGATAAAGCCCTTCTCAGCCAACTTCTTGACGTCTGCCGAATTCGCGCCACTCTCCTCATAAAGGCGGAAAACGCTGATTGGCTCAGACTCTCGCATCAGAGATCGCAGCAAAGCCTGACGCCGTTCGAAGGCCTGCCCACCTTTCCTGCCCAACTCACCCAGGCGGGCTTCTGCTTCTTCAGGCGAACACGCCAGCCGAGCTATGCGGATCGTTTTTGGGCGTACTGTTGGCGCTTGTAAGATTGACTCCGAAGTGACCAATCCACGCCGCTGCAGGGCTTGAGCCGTGGCCCTCCAGCGTTTACGAGGCAAGGCACGGTCAATTTGTCTTCCCCGCAAAGGGCCTCGCTCTTGGAGCAAGCTGAGCATCCGTCTTTGGGCATCCGTCAACTCGCGCCCCTCATCGTCTGCATCGCCTGCCCACCCTCCACTGTCCACTGTCCACTGTCCCCCTGCCGCTGTCAACTGATACAACGAATCCGCCATCTGCCCCAGCCCAGGGGGCAGCATCAATGATAAACAGGTCGCCAGAGGTGTAAGCGTATGTTGGGAGATAAATTGAGCCAGCTCAACCTGAGCGGGTGTCACCACAGGCTCAGGGTCGAGGAGAGAAATAATTTCCTTTGTCTTAGGAACCGAGGGATCAGAAACCGTTCCCAATACAACCCCTTGAACGGTCTGACGACCGAAGGGGACCGTCACCAGATGTCCGTGATCAACTTTTCCTTCTAGCTGCGAAGGCAAGTGATAATGAAAAACCCCCGAGACCTGGGGGACATTAACGGCGATTTCAACAAAAGTCGTCATGTTCTATAGAAAATTAACTGATCTCTAGTGGTACGTCAAGCCTAAAGTGATGTGTTTGTAGTGACGCACGAGAGTGCGTCCTTGCCAGAAACGGGCACTCTCGTGCCCTACTACGAACCCATCTTTTGGCGCTTGACGAAGTACTAGGATACACCAGACTTATCAGGCGGCGCTTTTTTATCAATTGGGCTAAGAGATAATTGCTCAATTCGCATACCATCCATAGATTTAATTTGGAAGCGCAGGCCTTCGACCTCGATGGCATCACCGATTTCAGGTATCCGGCCGAGTCTCCCCAGGACAAACCCGGCGATGGTATCGTAGTTCGGTTCATCGAGATTTATCCCCAGGGCATCATTGACCTCTTCGATGAGCGCTAACCCATCTAGCATAACTGATCCATCGGCATGTTTCTGGATCTCAGGTTGAACGATATCAAAGGGATCGCTGACCTCTCCGACGATCTCCTCCATCAAATCTTCCAGCGTGACCAGACCGGCGGTGCCGCCGAACTCATCCATGACAATGGCGATGTGCTGCCGCCGGTCACGGAATTCTTTTAAAACCCGCCACACAGGAACAGTCTCTGGCACGAAAAACGCTTCCCGAATTAAATCTCGAGCCAGACAGTTCTGGCGCTGAGGATCATGTTCGGCGCGTAATAGATCTTTGATGTGGACGACTCCAAAGATGTTGTCAAGATCATCGTCGTAGACAGGGAACTTTGTAAAGGTGGAATGGATGGCGATTTTGATGCTTTCGTCTAAGTTCATATCGATTTCGAAGCCCAGAATTTCTGTGCGCGGGATCATCACCTGGCGAACCAATAATTCACCAAAGTCGAAAACGGCGTAGAGCATTTCGCGTTCTTCGTCTTCAACCACGCCGCCTTCTGCGCTGGCAGTAACAATCATTTTCAGTTCTTCGACAGAATGAACCAGTTCATGCCCAGAAGCTGGTTGAACCCCAGCGATCTTTAGCAGAAAATTGCCAGTGCCATTTAGCGCCCAAATGAAGGGTTTGAAAATCCATTCCATCCAAAGAGTAGGCCGGGCAACCCGCAGAGAGGTACCTTCTGGGTTTTGCAGGGCGATGGATTTAGGAGCTAATTCACCAACCACAACGTGCAAAAATGTAATGATAGCAAAGGACAGCCCCGCGGCAATGCTGTGAGAGACCTCGCTCTGTATGTTTGCCGGGAATAGCAGGATGAGAGGTTCCAACAAGTGTGATAAGGCTGGTTCACCAACCCAACCCAGGCCCAGACTGGCTAAAGTAATCCCCAATTGGGTAGCCGCGATGACTTGATCTGGATTTTCCAGCGCTTTTTGAGCCCATTTTGCGGGCTGATTTCCTTGGGCTACAAGCTCGGCGATGCGCGTCCCGCGCACGCTAACCAGGGCAAATTCTGCGGCCACGAAGAAACCATTGGCTAATACGAGCACCATAACTGCAAGTAGTTTTAGTAGATCGACTCCGATTGTAGATTCCATTTAGTTCTCTCTATAAAGTTGAACGAAGAATCACCGCGGCGCTGTAACCAACAACCCGGTGATAGTCACCGCTGACGTCGCCAGATGTGGCATAATTTAGAATTTGAACTTTGTCCCCTCCCAATGCTTTGGCAGCCCACAGCACCGCGGCAACTGCGCCGCGGCCGCAGGCAAAGCCCACCCCTTCTTCCTCAGCCTGGAGGATGCCTTCAGGATCAAAGTTCTCTAACAACTTGAGCATCTCCCCATCTAATTCTTTGGCAGCCTCTTGGGGATAGAAATGGGATAAATCCGTGCTGGCCACTAAGAGGGAGTCCCGCTCAGCCAATGTTTGGGCCAGGGCTCCCCCCAGGGCACGCGTAACCCGCTTGGTTTGTTCGCGCACCATCACAGGCAACAGATTAAATTCTCCACCCAGAGCTTGCTGCAAGAAAGGCAATTCGATCTCTAAGGAATGTTCGCTATCATTTCGCACAGGAGATAGCCCAACACCTAAGGCAGATTCAAGATGTTCATTCAACGCTTTTACGGCCTGCTTATCAATGGGAATGGGTCCCAACGGCGTTTGATAAGCATCATGTCCCGAGGTGAGCAGATGCTGAGTGTAAGGATGATGCATCGGTGAGATAACGGCTACCACTTCGGGGCTCATGCCGCGCACGGCCGCGAAGGCATGACCAGCGACTGGCCCGGAGTAGACATACCCGGCATGGGGCGCTACCAGCCCGATAACTTCCCCGTCAAATTCAGGCAGTTCAGCAGCATCCATATATTCATCCACTTTAGAACTCAAACTATGCCCGCTGCCAGGATACCACTGGCCTGCTATCGGGGATGGGCGAATATCAGTTATCTCAGCCATCTTTACCTCCAAGGCAATGCCTGTCATGATTTTAGCATACCCTTGAGGTGAGCGCGCAAAACATGTCAGAGATTATTCCGAAAAATGGGTGTGTGGCGTGCCGAGCTTGCCACACACCCATTTTTCGGGCTTCTTTCCTGACAACATTTGCGCGCACACCCCTTGAGAGTGTTACACATTACGTATGCGGGAATCTACCAAGCGCCATGGCTAGAAACCAAAACTGGATTTTAATCTCCGATTAACCTTGACATCGCTTAAAGAACCGTGATAGACTCGCATCCGCTAAACTTACAGAAAGGAGAGCGCACTTAGATGCAGAACTACATC
>JADHXE010000095.1 GCA_016783125.1 Anaerolineales bacterium | reverse complement strand
GGCGAGAAGTCGGTCAAGGGGACGGATGACCCTTCGATGAACTCAGGGCAGGTGGGGGGACGGGCGACCGGGGCTTTGCCTGTCTCCGGTGCTCGATCATCAATCTCCCGTTCTCCGGCTGATACTTGTTCACCGTCTCCGGTCTCCGGTCTTCCGTCTGTTTTCATCTGTAAATGTTCTGTGTGTGTTTCTAATCGGCGGACTTCCGCTTGCATACGCTTGAGATCATCCTTTTGATGACCGTTGCCATTCGCACCCCAGGAACGGGCTTGCGCTTGATCGGCTGTCGGACTGGAGAAAAAATCTACCCATTCATCCGCAGACCAGTGTTCTGGCGTACCGGGGTCTTGGCGGCGGTATTCTTCCAACCGCTGCCCATCGTGATGCTGCGCCAATCGGGTGAGCAACTGCACTAACCTGGCCCGGTCGGCTTCCACAGCCTGGCGCCGGGTCTTCTCCGCTTTGAGCAAGTCGCTCAAGGAACGCTGGTAGACAGATTGCCAGGTCATTGTTGTGCTTCGATGGCATGAAGGATTCCCTGGTTGGCTTCATCGAGCAAGGCAATGGCTTCATCCTTGCTAACCGAACCCAGCACCCAGAAATAAACCGCATCATTGGCTGCCAACAGTGCATCGATCTGGTGTGCCAGTGCTGGGTGAGAAGTCGCGTTCAAGTCGGCCAAGATCTGTTCCACGACCAACTGCCCGCGCACGGGATCAGGAAAGTCTTCCCCAAGTAGATCAGCCAGCCGGTCAGCGTCCCTGGTCAGGCGCGCCAATTCCCGCTGATACAACCGCTGCTGTTTGAAAACCTGCCATTCCGTCCAGGACAGCACCTTGCCATCGGGCAGCACAAACCAACCCAATACACCAAGCAGGATTGCGGCCAGCAGGCCTGCAATTGTTACCCATGTGCCATTCCCTGACAGTTTGAGATCAGAAATGTCAATTTCCATAGCTTTGAAGCTGTAGTGGGGCTGGGGGAAAACGCCCCGAAGTGAGACATCTTCCCCACATGGTCAGCGAAGTGCGGAGTGTATAGCTTTGCGCACCATCACCAACTCATGCCGTACACGCTGGAGCATGTTCCAGCCCAGGACGATAGCCATGACAACACGAAATATCGTCATCATCATCCAGGTCGTCATTTTGTTAGACATACGACCCTCCTCGCTCTAATCGAATAGAAACGATTCGGACGTCCACTGCCTAAGTGCCAGGTCGGACACCCGCCTTGTAAAGGCATCCGACCTGGCTGCGCCATGACAACCTGGGCTATCTGCTAAAACGAATCTCTGATTCCGATTCGGTCTGGATCGAAATCGAAGGGGCTAATGCTGAAATAAGCGGCTGTACCGAGGCGGTGGCGTTGCATATCGAACTCGGAACGCCGCCGTCGAAGCCGATCTGGATCGAGGGGCTGTATCTGAAGGCATCGGTGTTGTGCAGCGTGGCGTAGAAGGTCTTAGTGGCATCTGCCTTCGCCTGGCCAGTATTGCCAAAGCGGACGACGCCGCTGTCGCGGTAGGCGCGGCGATCCGCACCCACGTAAGCCGCTTCTTCGCAAGCCGCATCAGTGGCTGTCTGAAGCTGATTGCGGATGCGCCAGAACTGGATACTATCTACAACCAAAATCAACAGCGGAACCAGGACAAACATAAATACAAACGTGGTCCACAACAAGCTTTGCCCGGCTTCCGATGGTTTTCCCTGAACTCTAGACATCACCAACCCTCTTGTCTGAAGGTGCTGACGGATTGCCCGTCGATGTAGGGGGATGTGCCCCCGCCAAAGAAAGCGGCCAAATTAGCAAAATAGTTCGGCACTCGATAGGAAACGACGACTTGCACAGTGCCGCCGCGTCCACCGGGGGCGGAAGTAGAAACGCCATACTCTCCGATCTTGACGGCGGCGAGCTTTTCCCAGGCGGCATTGGCTGCTTGTGCAGCTGGGCTTTGCTGTGCTACCGAGCCGCGGCGTGCGCCGTAGTTGGCGGCATTGTTGGCGTGCAGTCCGGCGATACCGGCCAAAGCCAGATTGACCAGACCTAGCGTGACCAAAAGCATCAAGGGCAAGGTCATCGCTGCTTCGACCAGATCGCCGCGTTTGTCACGGATAAAGCGTTTAGTAACCATCCCTGTCCTCGCTTTATAATGACCCGGCAATGGTCGTGAGTGTATCGACGATCTTGCCGCCCAGGGTGGTCAGGGCCGCAATGGCAGCGATGGCGATAAGTACCCAGATCAGGGATTGATCGACCAGGTCACCTCTTTCATCAGTTAGAAAATTGCGAAGTATCAAATACGTTTTCATCATAAGCCTCCGAAAATATTAAACAAAAAAAGCGCCATCCTGTCCGCAGGCACTTAAAGAAAATACCCGTACAGAATGAACGCTACATCAGGGATTATATGGAACAGTCTTCTGCCTGTCAAGATCAGTGCTGCACCGCCCACTCCTAGGAGATAGCCTGGGAAGCCGGGAAAATGACGTCTTTCTTCATGACCACAATATGCAAATGACCATTGCATTGCCACATACCAGATCATCAAACCGAAGTACGCACTCCACAGAACCCCATTCCCCAGCAAGGAGAAGGCCATCCATGCTTTGGCATCTGCGCCACCTATACGGCCACTGTGCCACAGGTAGAGCGACAATGCCCAGACCAGACCGACCATCCACCAGGGCGCAACCCCCAAAGGGGATGATATCAACCATCCTGCCAGGCGCGCAACCAATGCCAACGCAAACGCGGGCAGGGTCAACCAGTTGCTGACTTCGCCAGTGCGGTAGTCTTGGATGGCGCAGATGGCCAACCATAGTACGAGTAGAATTTGATGCTGCCAATTGCCCAATGTTTACTGTCCCTTCAGCCATCCGGTCGAACTGTCCGGCAGGCGGATCTCCAGCCAGGCTATACCGTTTTCACCGGTTGCTGATTGCAGAGCTTGATAAGGAGTTCCCGCCCACAGGTACTTATCTATTTTGCTATCCACGTCCCGGTAAAACCACTTACCATCTTCGCCAACACGTTGGTAGTCGCCTCCGATCTCGAACAGGTACAATGTTGCAATCCAACCGGATTGGCCCAGGTAGCTGGTTTCGATCCACTCGATGCCGCCATAGATGACGGGCTGCCCGCTTGACCGGGCAACTTCATCGCCGTTGGGGATGGCATCCAGGATCAACGTGCTTCCTGGTTTCTCTCTGATATAGATGCCCGTCTCACGATTCGTCCAGGAGACGTAATGCGTGATAACCGGCGTCGGTGAAGGTGGCGACAATGTGGGCACAGGAGTGGGTAACGCTGTCTCCGTAGGCATGAGCGTCGGTGTCGTTGCCGCATGCACTTGAGCAATAACTTGGTTCGGACGCATGACTATGCTAAATGCCGCAATTCCGAAAATGCCAAGAATAAGGAATACGCCCGTCCCTATGGCGATATTCTTGGCGTTCAAATTGCTTTTGAGTTTCTTCAGGTCTAGGATCATCTCACTCTACTCTCCATTGATAAATTGATTGTTGTATTCCTTTTGTATTGGGCGACAATCTCGACATCCCAGAACAGGAAGCCCCAGGGATACCAGCCTGGCGCGATTTCGTATTCGATAAACAGGTTCGACAGGTCGTTGTGCATGATATCGAACAGTTGGCCATAGCCGCAAAACTCTCTCATATCACAGTTCTTCCATTCAATACCGTGCTTATCGACCTGCGGTGTCAGCGTGCCAACTGTCTCGCTGATGTATACTTTCAATAGCATCTGACGAAGCGGGATGGCATGCGCCTGCTCTGTGGTCTCCCAGGGGCCAAGCGCCAGATATTCAGCGCTCATGTCCATTCCCACAGCCACCCAGACTTTGTAGGGGGTACCTTCGCTTCCCATGAACAGAATCCGCACCAGGTCAACACCTGCTCCTGACATCTCATAGCGCACACGTTCAATGGGCACGCCATAGAAATACCAAGTTAGGGAAGCAGAATCATAGTTCACGCCGGATTGTGGTGACTGGCCCAAAATATCCCTGGCCGGATGTTCCGGTAGCGGATCGGTATTAGGCCTTCGAGCCGCTGCCGCCTGGACACTGTCTCTCGGCAGCAATGCCAGAGATATCATCAAAAGGGTGAAGAGAAATCTTTTGCCATTCATCGTCTTCGTATTCGATTTTCACTCAAACCGAAATACCGTTTCGCCTTTTTGCATACATCCCGTACCAGGGCATACTGCTCGATAATTTGGATGCCCTCGAGTTCGGCGAACCAGGCGGCCAAATCCATGCTCAGATCACAAATTTCTCGACCCGTGAGGTCATTGAGCCAAAGGAGAAGATTCGTGCGGTAAGGCTCTTTGACCTGATCGATCTCCGCAGCCAACTCAGCAGCCAGGCGTTGGGCGAGGGGTGGAAGTTGGACTGCCATACCTAAATCGCGTTGATCGCTTCGATCAACAGCGGCACCAAAATCAAGGCCATCATGGGTACGAAATAGAAGACAGCCACCGCAACGGTCATGCCGGTATCCAGCTTCTCAGCTTTTCGCAGTAAGCGTTGACGATATTCAGCGGCCAGGGAAGATGAAATCTCGCTCATGCGCTGGGCGACATCGACACCCTTGCTGGCAGCCACGTCCAACTGCACACCAAAGGCCCGCAGTGCAGAAATACCACTGCCCTCGAAGGCTTCCCGCAAAGAGCCTTTTCGTTTCTCGTGGGAGAACACTGGAATACCCAGATAGGCAGCCTGGGCAGAGGCTTCTCGCACCAGACCCGCCAACGGACCCGGCATCTTGGACGCTTGCATCAAGGCTTCTTCCGGCGACACGCCCGCGGCAGCTTCCGCCGAGATCAAGGCCGCCATCTCTGGCACGGATTGCTCAGCGCGCACGCGCATTTTCTTGGCCGCAGAACGCAGCCGTGAGAATGGCAAGACCAGCAGGATCAGCGGCACGCCCCAGGCCACAGGTGCAGGGATGAGCAGTGGAAACATCACCCCCAACCCGCCTAACAGAGCCGATATGAAGATGATCTGCTCCACCGTTCTTCCTTCATACTCACCGCCGCGCTGCGCCCAACGCAGATGTCCTTCCAAGGTCTTCAGGGATACGGGCAGCTGCCCGGCAATCGCCGCGCCAGCCCTGTCGCTGAACGAGGGCTTTCCCGCACCCCGCTGCTTCTTCCCTGTGCCCAGATAGTCAGCCACAGGATTCGGCTGTAATACCTTGATAACCAGACTTGCCAGCCGATGCGCGGCATAAGCTGATGCGCCCACGACCACAAATATCAATCCGAAATTCAACATGGTATCCATCATGTACATCTCCTTCTCCACCACTACCAAAACACAATTCCTATTCGGCCTGCCGGGGTATCGAGCAGGGCGCACAAAATGGCGGGCACCGTCATGATCAACAAGAAAATAACTGCTGCCAGCATATCGATCAGACGGGCGATCATGTGGTTGCCTCGCGGATCATCTGCTGAATGTATGACCAGCCGTAGGCGCCCCAGGCGATAGCGGCAACCAAGCCGACCTTGAAGAGTGGGTTTTCGAGATACACGGATGTGCCCACCGGTGCGCTCAAGATGTAGCCCAGACCGAATACGGCCGCGCCGATGATGGCCAGGGCGATATTCTTCTTTCCGGAAGCCACCGCGGCTGCCTGGCCTTTGACGTTCAGAATCTCATTGAGATTCTTGGCCGTCTCATGGAAGGCGGCGGTGTAGCCAGCCCCGCCGGTCTCGCCCATGCGCTGCACTTCGAAGACCACCAACGTCAATGAAGATGAAATACCATTGGCTTCTATCAGCAAACTCTCGAAAGCCGTGCGCCCTTGTCGCTGGATGCGGGTGATGAAGGTTTCCACCCAGGCCGCAAGCGGCTTCTCGGGATCCAAGGCCTCTCTGGAACTCGACAAAGCTTCCAGGATATTGGGTTCGGCTTTGAGAATACCTGACAGGTTGCGCAGGAAGGTGGGGATTTCCTTCTCGATCTCCAGGCGCACCTTTTCCCATTGAGCGTTGACGAAACCATGGGTGATGGCATAGCCCAATACCGCGCCGCCCGCAATCGAGATCGGCCAACCGAGATGAAAGGCGTTGAAGATCAATATCCCCGGAACCCCGATCAGGGCCATTAGCGAATAGGTGGCAACTTCTTCTTTCCCGGAAACATCCATCCCGAAGCGCAGGAACGCTAAACGGGTCTTGCTCAGATCGCTGATCTGCACCACCCTGGGGTTGGCTGAAACAGGATCGTCTGCCCGTCCCCGCTGCCGATAGTAATCGCGCAAGCTCTCTGCCTGGCTTACCCCCCTGATCTGGTTGACCAACAGGGTAAACAGGAAATACGCACCCGCGCCTGCAGCAACCGCGGCAACCCCTTTCAATGCGCTATCAATCCATACATCGTTCATAGTCTCACCTGCCCTTCTGCAGCTGCTTCTGTATCGAGATGTGCTTGCGCATGCCAATAGGCCTGGCCGGGGTTGGCTTGAGCGGTCTCGAAGATTTTCTGGATGGCGCCAATGCGCACATCGTCTTCTGTCATGCGGTAGCCATCGGCCAAATAGACATCATCCATGACCACATCACCGCCTTTGAGCTCTTTGCGCACCGCCCAAACTCCGACAAGTTGCTAGAACAGAATTATATCGATGGCCTCAGCGCCTACTGGATCAAGAACTGGGGCAAAGCCCAGGCATGTTTTCAGGCTGTCGTTGCTGAGCGCCCTGACTACAAGGATATTGCTGACTTATTGGCAGAGGCTGAAAGCAATCTCAAGCTGGAAACACTTTATAAACAGGCGCAATCTGCCATAGATAATGAAGACTGGCCCGCGGCTCGATCCGCGTTGGAAGAGCTCATCACCGAAGACTCTGGGTATGAGAATGCCGTTGACATGCTGCAAGATGTAAATTCAAAACTTCGTTTGGCCGAGCTTTACGCGCAGGCGGGGCAGTTGTATCAGGCCGGGAAGTGGCAGGCCGTTGTCAGTGTATTCGAGCGCATCGAGGTTAGTGAGCCTGGTTATGACCCAGATGAATTGCTGCCTGAAGCGAAGCGCGCCCTGTCAGAGCAAGAGCTCGAAACAAAACTGGATGATCAGTATCGCCAAGCTTTGGAGGCGATGAAAACCGGGCGTTGGGAGCAGGCTCGCGAGTTGCTTGAACAGGTCAAAGCGGAGCAACCTGAATATCGTGAAACAGCTCAATTGCTGGGGCGTATTGCTGCGGAAATCACTCCGGCGGGAGATGCTGTTCCCCAGGAGCGAGAAGGTATCAAAAGGTTCCAGATACCAACCTGGGGCTGGGCATTGGGGGGATTGACTGTTGTCATTGTGCTGGTTGGCGTGATCGACAGTAGTGCCGATCTGTTTGGTAGAAAATCCTTACCTGCGGCAGCTCCCACAGACGGCGTGTCCCACACTGATACAGAGACAGGGCTTCAAGAACCGAGCACATTATCAGGGCAGGAGTATTATGATTTAGGGGTTTCCTTGATTGATCAGGGAGATTACGAGGGTGCCTTCAAAGCTTTCGAAATGGCGCTTGATCTTGGTTGGGAAACCGACGAGTTGTATACGAAATTAGGATTGGTACTAACGAACATGGGAGAATATGAGGAAGCGATCGCTGTCTACACAAAGGCCATCGAGCTAGATCCCCAGGTGGTTGAGAATTGGGGGGAGAGAGGCTGGCGTTACCTTGACCTGGGGGATTACAACGCCGCCATTGATGATTTGGAAAAGACATATGAACTCTACCCAGAAGATTATTCCCCTTTATTGGGACAGGCGCGTGCTTACCGAGGTCTTGATGAACCTGAAACTGCCCTGCAAATTTTAACAGAAACGATCGAGGGATTTCCTGACCAAGCAGAACTCTATAATGAGCGCGGATGGCTTTACTTAGAAGAGTTTGGTGAACATAACCTGGCAATCAGCGATTTCAGCATGGCAATAGAAGTTGACCCGAACAGCGCCTACAATTATTTTTTTAGGGGGGATGCTTACCAGCAGCTTGGGCGGATCGCTGAAGCTCGCGCAGATTTTGAGAAGGTCATGGATATCACCGGAGGCGCCCCAAATTTTGAAGAGCATTCTTTCATTGTGCAGTGGCTGGCGGAAAACGAGGATGCCGGCACCATAGACTCTGAACGGCAGGATGCTGAGTACTGGTGCGATAGAGGATGGCGATACTTTGATCAGCTAACTTACAATGCTGCTAAGGAAGCTTTCGATAAAGCCATTGAATTCAACCCTGAAGAGTGGTCTGCCTGGTGGGGTCGCGCGCTGGTTTATCGTAAGCAGGGGGATTACCAAACAGCCATTCTGGAGTTAGGAGAAGCAATCGCACTGGCTCCTGACATTAGTGGTCTCTATATCGACCGGGGATGGCTTTACTTTGAACAACTTGGAGATAATGCCCTGGCGCTCAACGATTTCAGTGAGGCTATTGATGTTGAGCCAGAAGAACCAGGTCACTATTTTCAACGCGGCTTGGCCTACCAATATTTAGGAAATATCAGTGAGGCGCGCGCAGATTACGAAAAATATATGGAGATCACTGCCGGTGATACAAATGCTGATTGGAGATCCCAAATTGAACAATGGTTTGTGGAAAACCCAGAGGATCCCGGTGCTTGCATGGCTCCGCCATCTGGTCTGGTGAGTTGGTGGACGGGAGATGGTCATGCTCAGGATGTTATGGGGGGAAATCGCGCAACACTTGAGAATGGCGCAGAGTATGGCCAGGGCAAGGTGGGGCATGCCTTTTTCTTCCCAGCTCCTAACTTAGATGGTCAAGATAGTTATTTAGAAGCCTTTCCTACTACAAACTTAGACGATTTGGAAGAGCTTACCATTGAAACATGGGTAATGCTTACAACGGGGCCAGCCTTTCGCATCGAACGATTTATTACACTCGCTGTCGCGGATAGCGATGTGCCGAAAGCTGTGCTGCGTATTGATGGTGGCACCGGTTTTCGCGGCCAACTTCATTTTTATATGGGTATTAATAATGAGTTGCAGCATATCTGGGTTGATGAAGTGCCTGAAACGGGGGGCTTTCATCACGTTGCCGGAACCTTTGATGGCATCGTTATGCGTTTATATTTGGATGGCAGGGAAGTGGGAAGCCTCGACATAAGTGGTGATGTTGCCAGTGGGGATTCTTATATATTTATGAGTTCTGATGGCGAACCACTCGACGGTGTGCTTGATGAGATGAGTATCTACGACCGGGCGCTGACTCCACAGGAACTCCAGCAGATTTATGAAGCTGGGCGCGCCGGAAAGTGTAAGCCGTAAGCGTTACTGTTAATTTGATCGATCTACAATTGGGGATAAAGCGATTTACTCATTCGCATCTATCAGTTTGATATCCAAACAATAGAGCAGCGACATAGCCTCTGGCAGCGAAAACTTGGCCCCCTTGAGCGTGTTCCCCTCGGGACTGATGGTGTAGTTGCGCGCCCGGCTGAGGTCAGCTTCGGTCAGGTTCGTTTTGGAGAAAAGGCTCTCGGAGAGATCAGTGCCTTCGAAGTCAGCCTGGGTCAGGTCGGCTTCGCGAAAGTCGACATCGCTGGCGATGCAATCCTTGATCTGAGTATCTTTGAGCGCCAAGCCGATGAAAGTGGAATGGTTGAGTACGCAGCGGATGAATGCCAGCGGCTCGTGCAAAAGGTTGCCCCTCCAATTCCCATGAGTCCAGTCGATGCCGATCAGTTTAGAGTCGTCGAAGCGCGTCCCTGAGAATGTGCTGCCTGGCACCTGGACGAGACTCAAGTCACAATCTTTGAATTTGCAGTCGACGAAGCGGCAGTCTAGAAAGACCGTTTCCACGAAAGAGCAGTGGGTGAAGGAGCAATCGTAGAACTGGCTGGAAATGAGTCTGGCGGCGTTCAGGTTTGCTTCTTCGAAATCGCGATCTGTGTATTGGGTTTGTGAGTCGATCATAGTTTGTAGTAGTGCACGAGAGTGCACGCAGGTTGCATCTAAACGGACGAACAGTACTGAATCCAAGTAGTGTTATTGTCATATAGATCAGATAAAACTTCAGCGATGGCGATGGTGCTGTTGAAACAACCAGCGCTGTCTTCGACGCACCACCAGGCGGAGAGCACAGCCTGAGCTACACTCCAATCCAGCATCCGCTGGCGGTCGAAGCCCAGGATTTCGTTGAACTGGTCTAAACGCCGGGCGAGGATGCGTTCGGGGCGGGGTTGCTCCAGCAGCCAGGGCATGGGGTTGTGCATCCAGGCGGCGACTTCGAAAGCGGGATCGCCGACCACTCCCTTGGGGTCAAGAGCAAGCCAGGGTTCCCGCTGCGCGGCCAGAATATTCCAATGATGCAGGTCGCCGTGCAGCACTACCAGCGAATTCGTAGAAGCGATCAGTTCGGCAAAGAGGATTTCGGCCTGCTGGATGAGTTTTTCCGGAAAGGGACCTGTGCCGCCGTTGTAGTGTTCACGAAGCCGTCTCATACCCAGGGCCCATTTCTCAACTGCGCGCAGGTTGTGTTCAGTGGGGACAGGCCGCCACAACCGCTGCATGATCTGGGCGGCGATCTCGGTGGCCTTTTCATCATCCCCGAATTCCACCAATGGAGTTCCAGGCTTTAGGTGTTCGATCAGTAAGGCTCCGCCTACGGCGTCAGCTTCAATCAGGCGTGCCGCTGCGCGTCCAGAATAGATGTCCAGGGCTTCGATTTCGGAGGTCAGCTCGGGGTTGGGCACACCTAATTTGAGAACAACCTCGCCGCCATCCTGGCGAACAGCCGGAGCGACGAAATTATAGGAGAGCGGCTCGAAGTGGGGCAGCAGGGTCAGCGACCAGCGCTGGGAGTATTTTTCGAGCGTTGCTGGAAAATGTCGCAGCCATTCGGCCCCATCATCTCCGAAAGCGCCTGTGATGCGACGCGTGAAATCAGTCGGTAGTGTCAGCATGGTGTCTCTGGCGTAACTCCAGGGCAAGGTCGATTTCATCGGTTGAGAACTGATCGACCCCTAAGCTCAGCGCCCCCTGGATTCCTTCAGCTTCATTCAGATTGGTGCCGTGAACCAGGTAGCCTTGATCGCGGAGAGAATCAACGATGGGTTGGTGGAGCATACTGGTAGAAAGATGAGCGACTTGCGCGTCTATCAACTTCAGCCATTGGATGAGATGTAGGCTGCCGAGTTCGGGCGATTTCCATTCCGGAATTGCAGGCACGAAATATCCAACACGAAGTTCTTTTTGGTGTAATCTTACGAAAGGCAAGAGTGGAATGTGTGACGAGGTGATTTCGACATCGCTTGCTACACCATGATCTTCGATTTCATGGATGACCTTGTTTAAGAATGACAAGGTGGCGCAGCGCAGCTCGATCTCGAAACGGACCAGCCCCTTGCCGAGTTCTAGCACTTCGCTCAGCGTGGGGATTGCCTCCCCAGCGAAGTCGGGGCTGAACGAACTGCCTGCATCCAGGGCACGCAATTCGTTCAAGGTGTAATCGCTGATCTGGCCGCTCCCGGTCGTAGTGCGGTCGAGGGTGTAGTCATGATGAACGACGAGTTCTCCATCGAGGGTTTGGTGCAGGTCAAACTCGATGGCATCAGCACCTTTTGCTATTGCCAGATCGAAAGCAGCCAGGGTGTTTTCGGGGGCATGCTTCGCATCCCCACGGTGGGCGATGATGAGGGGGAAAGTCATTGGGAAATTGTTTGGGAGCAGAACCCAGTTCTTTTATCGGTATCCACACAAAATGGGCTGATCGAATCGCCGACCAGCCCGTTGATTTGTGGTTTTATTGTCACTCTTCAAAAGTGAACTTCACTTTATGCCAGACGCATTCGCCTTCTAGGTCGTCTTGGGTGCACAACTTGATGGTGGCTTCAAGTTCGGTGCCGGGCTCTGGCTCGCGAATATTGGCCGCAACCTGGGCAGTGCTGTTTGGGGGCAGGGTCGAGTCCCCGGGAGGGCAGCCGCCTTCTTCGACAAAGCCGCGGTCGTTGCTGCCGCCGTAGACGTTCGTATCATTGGTGATATCGCGGATATTCAAAGATACCGATTCGAAAGTCTGCTGGGAAGTGTTCTCCACCCAAAAGGCTGCGTAATTGGGCCAATTGCCACAAGGATGGGTGCCGGCGAATTCTAACTCAAAGGATGGTTCTCCTGCTGGCTGACTGCCCTCATCCACCCGCGTGTATTTTTGCCCTCCACCGGCGTTGGGATATGGATTTGGTCCAATGAACATCTGCATTTCATCGCCTGTGATAGTATAGGATAAGAATCGTTCAGCGGGCAAATCAAAGTCGACTTCTTGCCCACCTTGTAGAACGCGATTTTTCAGCAGGTCGATATGCTTTGCGCCAACATCGTAGGAAATGATTTCATAGAAAATCTCTCTGAGCCCATCTTCATAAGGAAACCTGTGGATGAGTTCCGTCTCGGTAAATTCAAGACTGACGATGGAATTTTTCCAGATACCGACAAACGGTAGCTCAGATTCTCCTACTGCTTGATCGTCAAAGACAAAACTGGTGATTTCGGTCACACACTCGCCTTCTTGGCTATCCTCTGTACACAGGGTGATGGCAGCCTCGAATTCGGTGCCTTGTTCAGGTTCTTTGATATTCGCAGCGATAAATCGAGTGTTGAAAGGAGGTAGGATCGTATCCCCAGGGGGGCAATTCCCTTCTTTGAGGAATGGCCGGTCGTTACCGCCGCTATAGACGGATTGGTTGTTGGTATTGTCGAAAATCTCTATAAACGATGATTGCAGTATCCAAATCGATGTGCTCTCAACTTCGAAAACCGCGTAATTGGGCCACTCCCCGCAGGGCTGTGTGCCGTAGAAACTCAGCTCAAAGGTGGGAGGTGTTTCCGGAGTTGTGTTTGCCTCCGAGGAATCCGCTTCTTGATCCTCTGCCTGAACGCGTTCTTCTCCAAGGAAGCACAACAGTGGAGCATCCAGCCCAGACCACGAGCCTAAGTCGATATAGTGCTCGTCGATATCGGCGTGGGATAGCCAGCCGTCTGGCAGGTCGTGTTCATGGACTTCGCCGAAATAATGCCGTTGTTCTGAATACCAACGCTCGCCTTCAAAGGAGAGCATGAAGCTTGTATGGCCTTCCAGGGCAGCTATGAAGGCATCCAGCGAGCCTTCAGTCTGATAGAAATCCTGAATGTCGAGCCAGTCAGCCAGACGCCATTCGGACCCCAGGGCTTCCCCGCATGCATCTTCGATCTCATCAGTTTCGCTGAAAGTTTTGATCGTCAGCGCGAAGGGAAAACCCCCAGCCCCAGCGCTTTGGGATTCTGGGGTGAGGGTGGGGTATGGTGTATAAGTGGGTGGGGGAGTATAAGTTGGCAGGGGAGTGGGGTCAGCGGTCGATAAGACTTGACATGCTAAGACTGCGATGCTCAATGCCAATAAGGGGTAGATGATTGTGCTGCGTTTCATGGTGGGCCTCCTTTTACTAAGAGCCTCCGTAAAATACGCTCAAGTTGCCGTCCCCGCCGCCGAGGGTTTAGGCTAGAGCATTTAAGGATAAGTATAATCGATAACGTATGCAACCCCTTGTGCGTCGCCATCCAGAGCCTCGAAATAGACTCTGAAGGAATCGTAGTAAGCTTCAGCTTCACCGGCGAGTGTCACCGGCTGACCGGAATGGGCAACTTGGCTGGTTTCGACCCCGTCAGGATCGACCAGGTAAACCCGTAATGTGCCTTCTTCCACGGAAGCCCAAACTTCAGCCTTTTACCTTGTGGAAACCGGTGCGGGTCATGCTCATATCCTCTGAGATCGTCCCGGATAGTTTCTTGAAGCCCCCCTCGCAGTGCCCGCCATCGATGTTGCTGGAGCATTTCTGGAGTGAGCCTATCACAGACCCTGAGATGCCCCCCTCACAGGCTGTGATGCTAGTGAGTATAACAACTAAGAAGATGATCAGGAAGTATCTTTTCATTTTATTCTCCCAGACTGACAAGTTGGAGCCCGCAGTGAGTTTTTTCATCATGATAAGCCATTTAGATATATTTCTTCGTGTACTCGTATCTTTTCAAAATTCCGGGTGCCAGACTTCCGAAGTCTACGAGAAACCGCCAGAGTTGGGGATGTGTTTGTGAGACTTCGGAAGTTTCACCGATTCTTTGAGAATATACGTGTACTTCGTGAAAATAATTGTGTTCCTGGTGGTTTGTTTTTCGTTTGGATGCGACAAATCCAGTATACCATCCCATTTATCTGACGATTGCTATACGCGATCATTAAAGTTTTCAGATTTGGTACCCTTGGCCTCTTTTCTAAATAGAGAGGTGTGAGGTATACTGATCACCTATGTCCGAGATGTACTTCCCCCAGCTTGGATTATTCGAATTCGATAAGATCACCACCGGAACCGCAGAACTCTTTCCTGCGGTTTGGAGTGCTTTGGAGGGGATCGCTTCACCGGACACTTCAGTGCGTCACAGCAGCCTGGATGAGTTGATCGCCCTGGATGCTCCGCGCTTATCTCCGCTGGTGGCGTATATGCTGGCGACTCGACTGGTCGATCCGAGCTTGAAGTTTAGGATGCGCGTCATCGAAACGCTTGGGGATATTGTGTCCAATGGAACTGGGGAAAACCCGCCACTTGAAGTTCGCCGGCATCTTAAGGCCCACTGCACGGTGATCGGCCGCGGAACGGTTTTAGCTATGCTCGAAGTTGCCGACCTGGATCCTTCCGTTGAGACGCAGATTGCGGCTATATTCAACCTTTGCTCTCATTCTGGCGCCATCCTGACCGAGTTGATGGCTGACCGCCGCGTACCTGTGCCGCTGCGTCGTCAGGCAATCCACTTTATTGGCAGGGTGGGCTTCATCGAGTCCATCCCGCACCTCGACCGCCTGGCGGACCGTTTGACCTCGCGCTCCAACGGCCAAAAACGCATGTCTTTTGCGCCCCCTTCCGAGCCTGATGAAAACACACTGCTGACCGCCGTACAGGCCGCCCTGACTATACTCCAAGAGCCGTAAAGGCAAAAATATTTGCATACGAAAAAGCGCAGATCTCAATTCTGCGCTTTTTGTATATCCCTTATGACTTACGCATTGGCGACGGAAAAAGCCCGAAAATAAGGGGTGTGCCGGGTTGCGGAGCAAC
>JADHXE010000094.1 GCA_016783125.1 Anaerolineales bacterium | reverse complement strand
ACGCCACACACCCCCTTTTTCGGGAACTTTTCCGCTCGTTTGAAACATACCCTATTTATTTAGGCATCGAAGCGCAGCATCACTTGTTCGAGCTTTTCTCGGGGACCGACCATCGTGACTTTGTCGCCAAGCTGGAACTGGGTAAACCCGCGGGAGACCAAAGTGTGGCCGCTGCGTTGAATCGAAAGCACCAAAACATCTAATGGCAAACGCAATTCCCGCAGGGTCATGCCATGAATACTGGGGTTGCGGATTTCTTGATCGAGCATATCTTGGTCTTCATCATGCCCCAACAGCAACGCTGTGCCCACTGGCGAGCGCACGAAATGTTCTAGGAGGCTGACAACGGCGGTCTGCGGCTCGACAACCAATACACCTAATTTATGGAAGCGCTCAAAATCGGTGCGGTCTCTCAAACGTGCGACCAGCGTTTCGGTGCCAAAATGTTCATAGGCCAGTTCGCAGACCTGGTAACTTTTCTCATTGGGGAGGAAGCAGACAATCGCGTCAGCGTGCTCTGCATCGAGGTCGCGGAGCGTCTGCAGGTTCAATTCATCAATGATGTGGACATCGATATTTGTGGCGTCCAGTTCTTCCAGTTTGTTTTGATGGGTGCAGACCAACTTTACCTGCCAATCATGTTTTTGAAGTTGGCGAGCCAATGTAACCGATTGAGCTTTGATACCAAAGATGATCGCATCTCGCACGCCATCAAACGGTGATGTTTGCCCTCGGGGGTGAGCTTCTCCTACTCGTTTTATGACCCACTTGAAGAAGGGAGGTCCGACAACCTGATTGAGAACAATCACTGAGATGAGCACTGTCGCAAAGGCATCCCCCCAGGCCGGAAATTCCACAGCCACTTCTTTGGCTAACCCCAGGCCCACCCCAGCTTGAGTCACATAGGCCATCCATCCCAGCCGGTTGTGCTGCATGGGATCTTTGGCAATCACACCGCCGCTAACCGATCCGATGAAAATGCCCATCAAGCGGGCAGCAAAAAGCGCCAGAGCAATTGGCCAGGTTTTTAACAGGATATCCAAAGCCAGGGAAGCGCCAGTGAGCGTGAAGAAGAGAACATAAATTGTGGGTCCAACCTGGTGCAAGATGCGAGAAAAATCATCCCGGTAATTGCTAAAGCTGGAGACCAAAAAGCCCCCAATCATACAAATCAGTAAAGGTTCAACCAAAATCTCGAAGGGGAGTTCCTGGTGGGTGGTCTCCCGAATCAAACCGGATAATAAAAACACGCTATAACCCGACACTAAAACCAGGGCAGTTTTTAGATAGTGGTGAATATTTATAGATAAGATGAATTGCAAGGCTCGATAGAGGATGTATCCAATTCCAAACGAGGCGGATAATTCAAAAACTAGTAAACCAACAAGACCCAGGTTGAAAGGCAGGTTTGCCAGCAGTGCGTCTGCAATGGATGAATTCACTCCGAAGAGTACAATGACCACCACATCCATAATCACCGTAACCCCCAGAGCCGTTCGGGTGAATGACCCTTTGGCCCGCAATTCGTTGACAATGGCAATCGCTGAGGAGGGTGAACGCGCAACCAGGATGGCTCCCCCTAAAATTGCAACCGCAACGCGTTCGGATATTGACATATTCTGCATGAAAGGGATTGTGTTACCGAATAAAACAATCGTAAGCGTTCCTAATGTAAAAGTAGAAATCACCAACCCCGAAGTAATCCAGGTAATACTCTTCAGGCGATCTCGCAATTCCTTGATATAAAGTTCATTTCCCGCAGCAAAAGCGATGACGGCCAGGGCGATTTCATCGATGAAGCGTAAACTCTCCACAGCCTTCGATGGGATAAGACCAAGCACATAAGGACCGGCAATCACCCCGGCCATTAGAAATCCACTAATCAATGGCAATTTGGCTTGCATAAAAAATTGTCCGATTTGCTTTGAAGCCAGCGCGATGATGATGAAACTGGACATGTAAATCAAATTAGTTGTCAAATTTTCCATGAGTGTCCCGATCTTGTCATTTTGGTTCTCTGGGTATCTCCGTGATTTACAGGAGATGTGGATGGCATTATTTTACGAACAATCGAGTTATTTCGCATCCGGTCTGACGGCACGCTGCAAAGCCTTTTTTAGTTCCTCGTTGAAAATAATACCCGAAAGGTGCATGAGATTTTCAACGCCATCTTTCGGTTTAGTGGGTTGCATTGAAGCCAAGCAAGGGTAATGCAAGCAAATCAGGCCGCCTTTGGGCACCGCTTCATGGGCGGGTATGCCGCGCAAATGCTCGGCGGCATGCTGACTGGAGCCGCAGGCTGCGCCGCGCTCTACGATGACTTCTGAGATTGTCTCATCAGCACCGAGGATGACCTGTAGACGCGGCCGTCCAAAATGACGCGCTACTGCCAGCAGCACCTCGTGTTGCGCAGGATGTAAATCTGACAGTGTGCTGATCAGGTCTTCGGTCAGCGAGCAAAAAGGTTCGGGAAAAATAATCGCCGCGCCCAGCGCAGCCAGCTCGCGGCGTAGTTGGCGGCGTAATCCCGGTGGAATCCAAGCATCATTGTCAATCGGGGCGATGACCGCTTGCGCACCGCATAGCCGCACCACACCCGGCAAAAGCTGGGCCGCTTGTGATGTCTCAGCCAGGTGCAGCACCAAATCTGCAGGAGGCAAATGGGCGGGCAAAAATTCTTCTGGCTCATCAACGATGGGCGGCAATGCTCTGGGCAGTTCTTGTATTTGGAGCTGCCAGTCACGCGGCGCCTGGCGGTTTAAATTGTCGGCAATACGCTGGCCGTAGAGATTGTGGAATAGGAGCAGAATATTCATAATTGGGTTCCGTTATGGTTCAGTCTATTTTCAAGCGGATTTTTTATTTTAAAATGCCCAAGTGCGATGCATCAAAACAACGTTCCAGTTATGCGGAACGTTGTTTTGACGATGGGCGTGGAGAATTTATAAATAACGGATCCAGACGTAGGCGCTGGCCAATACGAGCGACATGAAAGTTGTGACAGCGCCATAGCGCAGGAAGAGCCCGAAACTGATCGGATGACCGCTTTTTTCTGCCAGACTGGCCACAACGACATTGGCTGCGGCGCCCACCAGGGTGAAATTGCCGCCCAAACAAGCGCCCAAGGCCAACGACCACCACAGCGGATCCGCCGGCATGGCCTGACCTAAACTTTGCACCAGGGGGATGATCGTGGCTGTATAGGGGATATTATCGACGATGCCCGAGGCAATCGCCGAAAACCACAACAACAGCATAGAAGTCATCGGCAAGCTGCCGCCGGTTAACTTCAGGGCGGCCTGGGCAATGGTTTCGATAATGCCCACTTCAACAATCGCTTCCACGGTAATGAACAACCCAAAGAAAAAGAAAAGGGTGGTCCATTCTATATCGCGCAGTAAATGATGAGGGTCGCTGCGCCCCCATAACATCAGGAGGGTCGCGCCGGTCAGGGCAATCGTGGCCGGTTCCAGGTGTAAAGCGCCATGCGCCAGAAAACCTGCGATGACGCCGCCCATGACAACCAACGATTTACGCAGCAACACAGGATCAGTAATCAGCGCCGATGTATCCAATGCCTGGATATCTACACTGGCGCTCTGACCGGTTTTCAGGTCATTTTTGAACAGTACCCGGGACAACCCAATGAAGGCCAGCAAGATGATCAGAGAGATCGGCCCCAGATTTGAGATGAAGGTTAGGAAATCGATTCCAGCTGCGCTGCCAATCAGGATATTGGGCGGATCGCCAACCAGGGTGGCCATGCCGCCAATATTGGATGCCAAGATTTCAGCGATCAAGAAGGGAACCGGATTGACCCTCAAGTTAGAAGCCACAAACAGCGTTACCGGCGCCACGAGGACGACAATGGTCACGTTATCTAGAAACGCTGAGGTAACCGCGGTAACCAAAGATAGGATCACCAATACGCGAAAGGGATCGCCTTTTCCCAAACGGACTGCCTGGAGAGCGATCCATTGGAAAAGGCCTGTTTCCTTCAGCACATTGGCAATAATCATCATGGCTGCCAGGAGGAAAATCACATTCCAATCCACAGAGTGAAAGGCCTGCGCTTGAGGCAGCACACCAAATAGGATCATGGCTACTCCGCCCATGAGGGCCGAAATCGTGCGATGCACGCGTTCGCTGACAATCAGGGCGTAGGTCAATAGAAAAATGCCACCAGCTAACCAGACGGTATTCACAGTGTCTCCTCCGAAAGGTTAGGATGCTCTTTTTTCTCCAGGCAGAGGGCTAATAATTCCAGCAGGTTGATGTACCCAATCACATGGTAGCGGTCATCGACCACCGGCAGGCCCGACAACCCATTTTCATGCATGCGCTTGAAAGCATTTTTGACTGTCTCGCCGTGCTTGACCCAAGCCGGGGGGATCATCGCATCCCCTGCGGTGAGAATACGGGTCTTATCCGCGAAGGCCATCATCTTTTCGATGTCCGTGCTCTCGGCGATAAATTCTTCGGGGAGGATATGGAAGAAAAGATCGTCAGCGAGGGTCTTCAAGCTTAACAGGCCTACCAGCCTGCCGTCTTCAGCCACCACACTGGCTACATGCACCCTGGGATGGGCCAACATGGCTTGGGCGACATCACTCAAAGAAGCCTCGGGGCTTACGATGGTCGGCTCCAACCCCATGATGGCTTCGACCTCTTCGATGGGTGTATCCCTTAGAACCATCCAATCGGGTCTCAGCGCAGGGGGCGATAGTTCTTGGGGCGGTTTCGGTTTGGCTTTGTAGAGACCTTTTGTCTGGGCTACGGGCAACACCAATAGCACGCCGCTGTTGGGTCTATCGAAACCACCTACGACGCGTTCAGCTTCCGCGATAGCTTGCGCGAGCAACTCCTCATCCTCGATAACGGCGATGAGCGTGCGCCTCTGGACTTCTTTAGCCTCGAAGATGTGATCGATGGCGCTTAGGCCAACCTTGCTAAGCCAGGTGCTCGTGCGATACCCGCCAACACTTTTCATTATGGTTGTTCCCGACACGCCAATCTCCCGCCAAGCCTTGAGTAAATCAGGTAGAAATTTTGTGTCATCCAAAATAATTTGCAACATATGTGTCATATTTTTTCTCCTATGTGATCATGAACTGTAAAATTAGTGTCACGGATATCCGTCCTTTATGGAATACTCTTTTTCGGGAAGTAGTACGACAGCCCCATATAAGACATCCCAATGACCAAAACGGTGATACCAATGGCTACCGCGAGTTGGGCGGGCTGCTGCAAGATATTGCGCGGCCAAATGAGCAGTGCTGGGAAAAGGAGTACTGCTGCTCGCAGTCCCGCCAACCAGAATGACCTTTGTTTTTGAAAGGCAGGGATTTCCCATCGGCATCCAAGCCAGGTGATACTAAGTCCGATCAAAGCCCCCACAACCACTTCGATGATGAGTAAGGTTGAAACCGGTTGGTGGGCTTGCCAACCCAGCAGGAGGAATAAGACCAGAACAAAACCGAATCCAGACCAGGTATTCAACGGGGCCAAGGGTGCTTTCTCGTGAAAACCAAGTTGGTAATACTGGTTCAGCCATACGAACATCATTACGCTGACTAATGCCGCTGCGACTGCTGAACCCCCAATGATAAATGAGAGCCAATAGGCCAAATACGCCTGTCCGATGCCAATCCATGAATGATATTTGGGAGAAGCCTTTCGGAGAAAATAGAGCCCAATAGAAGCGGTTACCACCCCAAAAAACGCGCCGCTGAATATGCCCCCAAAGTAGTGATTGGGTGATTGGATAGCAACTTCAACCTCGGTTAGCAGGAAAATCAACGTGAGAGGTCCCACCTGGCTCATGTAGCTGGTCCCACTCTCGGGTTCACCGGCCCTCCAGATCATACTGGCGGCAATCACGCCAAACAGCAAAGCTCCAGGCCAGTTCAAAGCGCCGCCAAACCAAAGGGCAAAGCTAAAAATCAGCACAGAAATTCCCCAGAGGGCAACACTTTTCCACCCCCGCCAATCCGCATTGACAATTCTGCGGATGTTCTGCCACAGGAGCAATGGTATCACTAACCCTAAAACTAAATTCCAAGGAACCTTTATCGCCTGGGCAGGTGGTATAAATACCAGCAGAACCCCAATCAGGATGATAAAAGTTGCCCAGCGTTGCCGCGGGGGCTTGGCATTGAGAACCCCGCTCAACAACAATAGAATAAAAATTGTGTGTTCGAATTCGATCATAGTCTCAAACTCCATCTTTTTGCGAACCTGCACCGCTAATACTAATCAGGGGCAGCCGTATTTGTCAGATGTTCGTGATTTCGCGACACATTAACTTCAACAATACGCAAATGATCCATTTTATGAACTGTAAATAAGTAACCAAATTTACTGAGTTGATCTCCCTCAGAAGGAATACGGCCAAGTTCTGTCATCATAAATCCGGCAATAGTTTTGTACCTGCCCTTTGGCTGAAACTTCACCTTTAGTAAATCGCCAACTTCAATAATCGAGGACTGACCGGGCACGATCCATTCACCATCAGACTGTTGCACAAAAGAATGAGCAATAGGACTATGTTCGTCCTCGATTTCCCCTACAATTTCTTCTAGCAAATCCTCAAGGGTCAACAGCCCATGCGTCCCGCCGAATTCGTCTATTACAATTGCCATGTGACTACCTGCTTTTGCCAGGGTATCAAAGGCTTCTGGAAGTGAATTATTGCCAGGAATAAAATGAATCGGGCGGTAATGTTGGTCCAGGTCAGTACTTTCGCCTGCCCAAATGAGATCTTTGATATGCACGTACCCCACTATGCAATCTAAATTGTCACTGCAAACGGGGTAGCGAGAATAACCGGACGGTTTCGCTATTCTCAATGCTTTTGCTGGAGTTATCTTTTCATCCAGGGCAATAATCGACGTTCGAGGAGTCATTACATCTTGTACGCGACGCTCTGCATAGTCGAAGACGCCGCTAATCAGTTTTTCTTCCACAAATTGAAACACGCCTTCAGCCGCACCTTGTTTAACAAGCAATTCGATTTCTTCTGGACTGGTAGATGGAATATCGGGCTGTTTGGCTCCGATCAGGTTTAATACCCGCTCTGTTGATGCAGACAAAATTCTCATGGGTAGAAAGGTAAGCCTAGAAAGGATATCCAACGGGCCGGAAAGTGTTAGTGCAATTTTCTCAGCATTCAGCAAGGCCAGTCGTTTGGGCACCAATTCTCCAAATACCAGGGTGAAATAAGCAATCAGCACAATAACCCCAGTCAGGGCAATTCCTTCGGCATACGGTGCCAGTACCGGGAAACGGGCAATGAGGGGTGTAAGCAGGCGAACAATTCCAACGCCGCCAATGGCAGATGCCGCGGTTCCCACCAGCGTAATCCCAATCTGCACGGTAGAGAGAAAATCTCCGGGGTTATTTTGGAGATGCAGTGCCGAACTTGCCCGTCGATCGCCATTTTCGGCCAAAGCCTTCAGACGAGTCTTTCGAACTGTTATCAAGGCCATCTCAGCTGCCGCAAAAAACCCATTCATCAGGATCAATATACTAATCAGGGCTATATCAGACATTCTCAACGTTCCTTTGAACGGATCCGCTTGAACAATTTCTCCACTTCTACAGATCCAAAGACCACGGTACTCAACCCGAGACTGATCGCCAATTCAAAGGGCGGCAACGGCATCGTGCCAAACCAGGCTTGCGCTGGCTCCCAATAGGTAATGCCTAACTGCAAAACTAAGGTCAATGTGACGGCTGCTAAAAGCAATTTGTTGGAAAACAAACCCATTCGGAAGAGTGATTCGCGCTCCGAACGGACGGCCAGGGCATTGCCCATTTGTGAGAGCGTGATGGTGGTAAAAACCATCGTAGGCCAATAAGGATTGTTGGTTTTCCAACCCCAGAAACCAATTCCCAAGGCAATCATTCCCATCAGCAGCCCCACCCACAAAATGTGCCCCCCCATCCCCCGGGCAAAGATGCCTTCATTTGGGGGGTAAGGTTTGCGCTGCATGGTGTTGCGCTCGGGCTGCTCAACGCTCAAGGCCAGCCCAGGCAAACCATCCGTAACTAAGTTAATCCACAAAATTTGAAGCGCTGTCAGCGGCAGCGGCATCCCCAAGAAAGGCGCAAAGAGCATGAGATAGATCTCGCCCGCGTTGCTGGTCAGGGTATATTTGATAAATTTGCGCACGTTATCGTAGATCGTGCGGCCTTCTTCTACGGCATTGACGATGGTCGCGAAGTTATCGTCCAAAATGACCATGTCGGCAGCTTCCTTGGAAACATCGGTGCCTGTTATGCCCATCGCCACACCAATATCGCTGCGACGCAAGGCGGGCGCATCGTTGACCCCGTCGCCCGTCATCGCAACAATATGCCCCTTATTTTGCAGGGCCTGGACAATATTGAGTTTGTGTTCTGGGGCGACGCGCGCAAACACGGAAACATCTTCAACGATATTTTCTAATTCATCCAAGGAAATTTTTGATAATGCTACGCCCGTCATGATATTGTCGTTGTCTGCAATACCTAAATCTTGCGCAATTCGTTTGGCTGTCAGGGGGTGGTCTCCCGTAATCATCACCGGGCGGATTCCGGCTGCGCGGCAGGTTTCAACGGCCTCTTCAACTTCTGGCCGGGGGGGATCAAGCATACCTATCAACCCGATGAAGGTTAAATCCTGCTCCAACACAGTGTCATCAAGGGAAGCGGCGTTCTCGTTTAGGGGACGAAAAGCCAACCCCAGGACTCGCTGCCCATTTTGGGCCATGTGGTCATCCGTTGTTTGTATGCGCTGCCGCAATTCATCCGTGGCAGGGATAGCTGAATCACCGACCCAAATTTGTGTGCAGATTGCTAATAGTTCAGCAACAGCCCCTTTGCTAAAAGCAACAAAAGGAGAATCCCTCCAGGGGGCATCAGATTGCGAGCGGTCTGCCAGCGCCATACGGTGCACGGTTGTCATGCGTTTGCGTTCGGACGTAAAGGGGATTTCAGAAACCCGGGGCCAACGATGATCCAGATCTGATTTCGACAAACCCATTTGAGCAGCGGCGACCACCAATGCGCCCTCCGTGGGATCGCCCAAGGCACGTAAGCTGCCATCGGAGGGATCGCTATCTAAGACCGCATCGTTGCACAAGGCAGCTGCTTTCAACATTAACCCCAGGCTGCGAGTGGAAGGTTGCGCATCCGGGGAGATTTCGGCATCAACGACCGGAATGCCACCGTCCAACAGCGCGTCGATCTCGACTGTTTCACCAAAGACATCCAGAATAGTAACTGTCATCCGATTTTCAGTGAGCGTGCCGGTTTTGTCGGAGCAAATGGTGGTGACTGATCCTAAAGTCTCTACGGCTGGCAGCTTACGGATCAGGGCTTTTCGCTTGAGCATACGCTGGGCGCCCAGGGCCAGGGAGATGGTGACTACGGCTGGCAAGCCTTCGGGAACGGCAGCAATGGCCATAGCCACTGCAGTCAGGAACATATCCACCGCATTTTCACCCCGCAGTAGGCCTAATCCAAATACCACGCCGACAATAGCCAACGCAACCCAGGCCAGAGACTTGCCCAATTGATCCATACGTTTTTGCAGCGGTGTTTGCTCGTTGACAACGGTTTGCAGCAAGTTGGCGATGTGGCCAAGCTCGGTATCCATGCCCGTATGCACAACCACCGCCATGCCACGACCATAGGTAATGGCGGTTCCCAGAAAGAGCATATTGGTGCGATCTCCCAGGGTTAGATTCTCTTCCTCCAGGTTGGTCGTGTTTTTTTCAACCGGGACCGCTTCCCCCGTTAACGCGGCTTCCTGCACCCGTAGGTTAACGGATTGCAATATGCGCGCATCGGCCGGGATGGCATCGCCCACTTCCAGCAGAATCACATCGCCTGGCACCAATTCTTGGGCAGCTATCTGCACGATCCGACCAGCGCGGCGCACTTTGACCACGGGCGCAGCCATTTGTTTGAGCGCGGCCATGGTCTTTTCAGCGCGATATTCTTGGATAAAACCCAAGGCGGCATTGAGAACTACAATGACGACAATGGCTACGGCATCTTTCCAATCGCTCAAAATCACCGAAATTATGGCCGCAATGATCAAAACTACGACCATTGCTTCCCGAAATTGGTCGAATAAAATATGCCAAGGGCTTCTCAGGCCGTGCTCAATCAATTCATTGGGTCCAAATTCTGATCGTCGGTTGGTAATTTTAGTTTCAGATAACCCGGATTCCGGCGTGACCTGGAGTGTGTCACAGGTCTGCTCGATGGTTTGCGTGTGCCAAGTTTGTTTTTCAATCACCAGATTTTTTCTCGATTTATAGTTATGATGAAGAGGGGGCTGTCGAGCATTCTCGAAAAGCGGCTTATTTTGAAAGTAAAGCAAAAGCTTGTAAGACTAAGGCCATTCTATCCAGGCGCGATACCCAGCCATTACGGGCAATCCGCAGCGTGCTGGTGGCCTGGTAAAACCGCGAGCGGCGGAGCAGGGCTTCGGCATTCCAATCCGATGGAAGATTATTGCAATATGCATTGGTTATCTTTTGAGTCAAACTAATTGCTTCAGCAACACTGCCGCCATGATGGTTGACGCTATGGGTAACTTCAGCCACTAGACGGCCAAGGTCCGCGGCAGGGTCATCATCTTTACTGCGTTCCCAATCTATCGCTACGCCCCCGCCTTCTCGCGAAAAGATGAAATTAGTGGTGGTCGCATCCCCATGGTTTTGGGTCGGCTTGAAATCCCACATGAGCGGATCTGCTGCCCACTTTTCGATCAGGCGCCCAAACCCGTTTTGGACAATGGGATTGTTTTGAAGGACACCATGCCGTGCCAGGTTATCGACCAATTTATATGCGTAATCTGCCGCCCCGCCAAAATCTTGTCTGGTTTCATATTGAAGGCTCCCTGCGTGAAGACTCGCCAGAAATCTACCCATATTTTCGAGAGTGCGTGAAAGTCCCCCCGGTTGACTTCTGCGAATTGCGATCTTGTCTTCCAGGGTAAGCCCCTCCACATATTCTAGAAATAACACGCCTCGCCATAGGCCTATGGGACGAACGGCACGCATATCTTTTTCTGCTATTCCACCTTCCCAGGCCTGCCGGATGTACTGATACTCGCGAGTAGCGTGCCTTTCTGCGTCAGCCCCTGTCTTGGCGGTATGGAACTTTGCAACGATTGCCCAGCCGTTTGTTTGCTCACGATAGATATAAGCAGATGGAGAAAGCCGGGCCGCCTGCCAACTGTCCGGTTGCTCTGCTTGATCCCATACATTAGCAGCCAAATAGTCGGCAATTGGATCAGCATTGGGTAGGGAGAACCAGTCACCTGTTTGGGTGTGGAAATGAGCTGGTGGTGTCAGGAGGACGGTAGATGGGGCTGGTGAAGTCTTATTCATATCTCATTCACTCTATTGATTAGGGCGTGTTTCAAACGAGCGGAAAAGTTCCGGAAATAGGGGTGTGCGGGGGGGATCCCCCCCGCACACCCCTATTTCCGGGATTACTTCCACTGGAATGAAATGCACCCTATTGATTAGTGGGGACAATGGGCATAACTATTTTCTTGCATTCAGGACAGCGAAAAATAGCAACTTTCACCTTCGGTTGTCCTGTTGCCAATTTGTGATGGGTGAAGTAATATTCGTTTGTACATTTTTTACATCCTATCAGTCATCCAACAAGTTATTCATTGGTGGTCTCTCCCAATTCATCCGGGGGCCAAGGGGAGGATCCCATCAACTGGTGATAGATATAGCGCCCTAAAACCCCAACGGAGGCCAACACCGGCACAATGATCAGCGCACCCAAAATACCCTGCAAAACCACCGCAGCCATAATGGCGATAAAAACGACCCCATCATGCATATGTACACTGCGGGCGAAAATGCGCGGTCGGATCCAGATGCCTTTGATATTGATCAAAAGCAGGTAAATACCAATCACCAGCACCGCGAACCAAAAATTGGAGATGTCTAAATATGTGGACCCTTCGAACAGAGCCACAATGGCCGCCAGGATTGCCGCAATGGCTGGTCCGAGATCCGGAATAATCGTAAGTAGGCCAGTTATAAGTCCCAAGATCAATGCCCCAGGGAGTCCTATCGCTAACCATGCCAGCGTGAACATGATCCCGACGATGACCATCAGGGCTATATTTCCGCGGAGATACCCCTGCCAGATTTGTTTGATTTCAACATAAATTCGCTTTGCATCGGTTTGATAGGATTTGGGGGTCAGCGCGAAGAACCAATTTCTTAACTGAGCCCAATCTCGCAGCAAATAGAACACCGTTGCTAGAATAACCAAGCCCCAAATCAGATTTTTGCTGGTGGCTTCCAGAAGGTGAAATGCACTTTCAGGAATAGTCGTGATACTCTCTGAAAGTAACCGGGTGAGATCTGGCATCAGATGCTCAAAGTGAAACACCCAATCCAAAAAAATTACTGGTTGAGCGAGTGATTCTTGGATTTGAGAGAGGATCTCTTGAAGATCAAGAAATAAAACTTGGATTTCAACAATGAGTCTCGGAACCATGAGGGCCGAAAGGGCAATCAGCCCTCCTAACCCAGTGAAGAGTACGATGGTCGCGGCCCAGGAGCGCGACAGCCTGGTGTGGTGTGTTACAAACCCAATTGCCGGATTCAGAACAAAGGCTAATAAGGCACCAACTACCAGCGGGCTCATCAACTCTCGGGCAAACCACAGCAACCCGACAAACAGGATTGCCAGGATAGAGAGAATCCAATAACGCAAAGAAAGATTCCATTGCTTTGTCATATGACCTCACAAGAAAAACGCTGTTTCATCATGATATCGAGGATACCTTGAATATTCTCAAGTGCCCTTATGATAAACTAAAAACCACCTTAAGATCACCTTAAGGTTGTTTTTGCAGCTAATGATTTGGGTGCGTTTCATTTCAGTTGAAGAGAGCCCGCACACCCCAATTTCCGGAACTTCTCAACTCGTTTGAAACACATTTCTAGTTTTCGATAGCGATAGTCCTAAATTTGTGATTGTTTAGATTGTTTTTTCTTCAGGCGGGTTTGGCAGCCAAATTTTGAAACAGCTTCCCTCCCCAGGAATACTCTCAAATTCCAGGCGGCCCTGATGGGCTGTGACCAAATCACGGGCGATGCTCAATCCTAAACCCATCCCCTGTGGAAACCGGGTTTCAGTGCGGCCGCGGAAGAACGGTGTGAACACAAATCCCTGGTCTTCAACCGGAATTCCAGGTCCGGTATCCTGTACTCGAATCCACACTTCGTTGGCCTGAATACCGGCTCCCACAGAAACCGTGCCTCCGTGGGGTGTAAATTTGATGGCGTTGTTGACCAGATTCCCAATGGCTTGCGCCAAACGGTCCGGATCAACTTCCATCACAGGTAAATCATCCGAAATATTGCTTTGCCAGTGTAATCCTTTGGCATGGGCTGCTTCCCGCTGAGTCTGGAATAGATTGGGCAACCACTTGGTCAGATTTACTGATTGAAATTCAAGTACAAATGAACCGACGAATTGATCATACAGGCCTGTCAGATCATCCAGTAATCGGCGGAGGATATTAATTTCATCTTCCATCCCCGCTAACAAATCCTGGCGCAAGTTTTCATTTTCAACTGCACCAGCTTCCAAAGCCTGGACAGCCGGCAGCAGGGCACCCAAAGGACGCCCAAATTCGTGTACCAGGTTAGCCAGCAATTTTCGCCGGGTGGTTTCCATTGTCTGAAGTCGGGTCACAAGCGTGTTTACCGTCCGTATCAGATCCCGGATTTCTTCTGGCCCTTGTTCTGCGGGTGAAGCAACTTCTTTCCCGGTAGCCAGTTGTTGAATTGAAACTGTAACTTGTCGCAGTGCCCGACTTAGATTTACCGCCAATAGAAGCGCAATTCCGGCCCCAAGAAAAACGCCGACGGTCAAAACCCCAATGATCACGCGCCGGAGTGCCAAAAACTGCCCAGATACATTTTCCAGACGATAGGTCATCTGGATCACGCCCATGATGGTTTCAGCGTCCCCAATGACAGGCACAAAAACATCTACCACGTGGGCCTCCAAATGACCGCTGTAAGTTGTCTGAATGGTCGTGTCTTCTGAAAGCACCTGTTCAAGTTTTATGTTGGGCGGATTGGCCGAATCTAAAATACGTGGATCAGTTGAGCCTAGAAATTTCCCTTGAGAATCGAAAAGAGAGACGTAAGCCTCCAAAATTGGTTCAAGCCGGGTGAGATATACTTGAGCGTTTTGAGATTCCTCCCAAAGATCGGCCTGCGAGGCGGTTAATTCTGCTAATAGTTTGGCTTCATTGGTCAATTCATCTGCAAAGTTGGGCAGCAGGATTTGAGTTTCCACCACATAATCCAGTGCAAATCCTGTTAGAAAGATAATGATAATCAATGGAAGACTGTGGCTGATGAGCAGTCGGGTTCGCAATGAGCGCATGATCAGACCTCTTGAGGAACAAGCTTGTACCCAACACCCCGAACAGTAATGATGCGATGGGGTCTATTCGGGTTATCCTCGAGTTTCGTACGCAGGGCGCGAATATGGACATAAACCACCTGAGGTTGCCCTATGTACTCCACTCCCCAAACTCTGCTCAGTAAATCATCTGCTGAAAAGACGTGCCCAGCCTGTTGTGCAAGCGTATTGAGCAGCTTGAATTCAATTGGTGTCAGATCAACTGATTTCTCCTGCAACCTGACCGTATGGGCGCGAGGGTCAATATCAATATCCCCCACAGAAAATGCTTCGGGGGCAGTTGCCGGTTGTTGTTTTCGTTGAGACCGCCGTAATACGGCTTTGATGCGCGCCAGGAGGACACTGGTATCGAAGGGTTTGGTGATGTAATCATCGGCGCCCAATTCCAGCCCTAAAATCTCGTCCAATTCTCGGCGGCGGGCGGTGATAAAAATAACCGGCGCGTCAACCTGACCGTCAAAATGGCGCAGAGCCTCCAACCCATCCATGCCGGGAAGGCCGATATCCAGCAATATTAAATCGGCTGGTTCGTCACGAATGATTCTCAGACCGTCTTCGGCACTGGCAGCCGTTTGCACCTGGTAGCCCGCCTGCCGCAAATGGAAGCTGAGGCTGCGCCGGAATAAGGCATCGTCGTCGATGAGTAGAATTCTTCTTGGCATTTAAAATTCCTTTGTGTCAGATGATTTGTGGGTTTCTCACTATTGCCTGCCACAAAATGTATCTCAATTATATATGACTTACGCACTGGCTATGGAAAAAGTCCGAAAATAAGG
>JADHXE010000093.1 GCA_016783125.1 Anaerolineales bacterium | reverse complement strand
TTCGGAGATTTCCGTGAAATTGACTTTGTCGAATTACTTCCTTAAATAAAAGGATTAAATCTATGCCCTTCTACGAGTATCGTTGTTCAGTTTGCCTGAGCCAATTCGAACTGCTTCGCGGCATCCCCCAGCGCGACACTTCTGCTGAATGCCCAGATTGTGGTAGCGGACAAAGCTCGCGCATGATCTCTGCCCCCATGGCCTTTTCTATGGCGGCTGATGGCATTGTCAAGGCTATGGCGGGTAGTTCATCTTGCGGCGGCTGTGTGGCTGCTTCATGCTCAGGCTGTTCTAAATAAGACTCCCCACAACAGAAACGAAAGGCAAGCCCATGAACAAGCTGCGCTGGTTGTTACTCTCTCTAATTACCTTGGGTTTGATCACGTTGATGCTCGTCAATCCAAATGTGATCGGCAAGGCGAGTGTCGGGGGTGTCCGAGAAATCACCATCCACGCCCGAGCCTTCGAATATACTCCAAACAAAATCTACGTCCAAAAAGGGGAAACTGTGAGAATAACCATGATCGCCGATGATGTCACCCATGGGCTGATCTTGGAGAACTACGATGTAGAGTTGGAAGCCGTTCCCCGGCAGGACCCTGCTCCCAGCGTTGAGTTTGTAGCTGATAAAGCCGGGCTGCATCACTTCCGCTGCACGGTAGTATGTGGACCATTACACCCCTTTATGGTGGGCGAAATGGTGGTCGAACCATATCAGAAATTACCCATCGCCTGGGCTTTGAGCCTGGTGGTGGCCTTTGTCTCCATGGCCGCTGTTCAGCGTTGGGGTCACGATCCCACCAAAGACCCTCTGGGGGGTTGGGTTTTCGAACTGACCCGCTTTGAGTGGATCCGCACCATGCTCAAATCGCGCTGGTTTCAATTTGCACTTTTTATCCCTAATTTTTTCTTCTTTGCTGTGATCTTGGCAGCGGCTTTCTTTGGCTCTCCCGTAGGCAATGCCAATTTCGCCATCGTCTACGTGTGGATCGTTTGGTGGGCTGCACTGAAATTCTTCTTAATCCCTATCGGCGGTAGGTTGTGGTGTACCATGTGCCCCCTGCCCGCGCCCGGGGATTGGCTCGATCACCGTTCCCTCGTTGCCAAAGGGCGCGAACGCGCCGTATCCGTCGCCCGCAAGATGTGGCCCAAAAGCCTGCGCAACCTGTGGCCGCAAAACCTGGGCTTCTTAGGCGTGTGTCTTTTCAGCGCCTTTATCATCACCCGCCCGATCTGGACCGGTGTGGTTTTATCTTTGTTCATCATCGGTGCAGCGGTTACCTCGGTGGTGTATGGGCGGCGCATTTTCTGCCGCTACTTGTGCCCCGTGAGCGGTTTCACCGGCATGTACTCCATGGTTGCTCCGGTCGAGATCCGCGTCAAAGATGCCCAAATCTGCAAAGAGCATACCGAAAAAACCTGTATTACCGGGGATGCTCACGGCTACGGCTGCCCCTGGCTGAACTATCCCGGCGGCCTGGACCGCAACGCTTTCTGCGGCATGTGCACTGAGTGCTTCAAGAGCTGCCCCCACGATAATATGGCCTTGAACATCCGCCCCTTCGGACGGGATTTGTTTGTGATCAAAGGCCGCGGCATCGATGAAATCTACAATGCCTTTATCATGCTGGCCTGCGCTCTGATCTATATCGCTGTCTATCTCGGCCCTTGGGGTGCGCTCAAGGATATGGCCAACATGGCCACCGTGCCGCAGTATTTACTTTACGCGCTGATATTTATCACGATGAACTTGATACTCGTGCCGGGACTTTATTATATCGCCGTATGGTTGGGGAAGGGCTGGGCTGAGGGCAAGTTGGTACCTGCACGAGAGGCCTTTGCCTTTGTTCCCGAGCTGTGGTGCGCTTTCATGGCCTTCGTCCGACGCCAACCCACGCCGAAAAAGCCCCGGGGAGGCGCCAACGCAACCCTGGTGGGCATGGGACTTCCGCCGCTCAAACGCTTGTTTACCGATTACGGCTATGCCATCGTTCCCATCGGTCTGGCAGGATGGATCGCCTTTACGACAGCCTTTGCTTTGGTGGATATTTCCTATGCCATCCCGCTGCTCTCTGATCCCATGGGTTGGGGCTGGGATTTGTTCGGAACGGCAGACTATGGCTGGGTGATGTATGCCCCGCATATCATCCCCTATTTACAAATTCCAATCATGTTGGGTGGTTTGGCGATCTCGATCTACACGGTTTACCGAATCGCTATCAACCACACCACCGATAAGAAACTGCTTATCCGCAGCCTTACACCGATTGTCGTTTATCTGGTCGCTGTAACAGCGGTCTTCTTTTGGCTTGTTTTGTAAAAATTTGGAGGCACTATGAAGAAACTTAACGCTTTGGGAATAGCTACGGCAGTGGTGGGCGTGCTAATTATCCTTACACCTGTTATTCTGCCTGTATGCGAGGGGTTACTTGAACTCACCAATGGAAAACAAGTCCCCATGCGCTGCTTCTGGACTGCCCGCGCAGAGATGATCATCGGCGGCCTGATAGCCATCACTGGTTTGATGATCGCCTTTCTCAAAAGCGCCGAGGCGCGCCGCCGCCTGAACCACCAGGTTGCCTTGCTGGGTGTGGTGACGATACTGACGCCTCTCTTCATCATTCCCACCTGCACACACCCAGACATGGCTTGCAATCTCGGCACAAAACCAGCGCTGATCATCTTAGGCGCGGTGACTTTGGGGCTGGGGCTGTACGGCAGCCGCACGCCAGAACCAGAGATTTCAGATCATACTATTTCATGAAAGAAATCGACCTCTTTAGCCTGGCGCTGCAAAACCTGCGCCGCAAACCTTACCGCAGTGTGGCTATCGGTTTGTGTGTGGCGGTCATGGTTGGCTCGCTGTTCATCGCCACCATTGTGCTGCGCGGGGTGCAGACCAGCCTCTCGGTCGGGCAAGCACGCCTGGGTGCAGATCTGGTTGTTGTCCCCACCGGGTACGAGACTCCTGCCCAGGAGGCCTTTATCACCGGTCAGCCGACAACATTCTATATGCCCGATCAGGTCGAAAGCCAGATTGCTGAACTTCACGGCGTCGCACAAACCTCAACCCAGGTTTACGTCCAAACTTTGACCAACGCCAAATGCTGCATCGGCGAATTCTTCCTAATCGGCTTCGACCCTGAAACAGATTTCACCATTGCGCCCTGGCTGGCCACCCACTTGAAAGGCAAACCCTTAGGCCCCCTGGATGTGATCGCCGGCGACCGTATTTTGCTGCGCGAGGGTGATGGAGCTACATTTTATGGCACCAATTTCAGGATCGCCGGTGTACTCGAAAAAACCGGCATGGGCATCGACCGTACGATATACGTCCCCATCGAAGGCCTGCGCCAGATGATCGCTGACTCTTATGGGCTGGCCGAACAACCCCTGGCGATCAACCCGGATGAAATCTCGTCCATCATGGTCAGCATCGAAGCAGGCGCGGATATCATCGATGTAGCTGAACGGATCGAAGGCCAAGTCGAGGGCGTGCATGTTTTTACAGCTTCGCAGCTCAACCAGGCCGTGGCGCGTCAGATGCAAGGCGTAATGGGGATCACCTTTGGCGTTACAGCTACCTTATGGTTGATGTCATTACTGCTGGTAGGTCTGATCTTCTCCCTGATTGTCAACGAGCGCCAGCGCGAACTGGGTTTGTTGCGCGCCATGGGGGCGCCGCGCAGAGCCGTCTTTCGCCTGGTGATGAGCGAAGCAGGCTTGCTCACAGGCCTGGGTGGGGTCAGCGGACTGGTGATCTCGGGCGTTATATTAATGAGTTTTTCACGTTTGATCCAACTGCGCTTGAGGATCCCATATTTACTCCCCAGCACGGTTGAAATCATTGCAGTCGAAGTAGGCTTACTTATTCTAGCGCTGTTCACTGGCGCGCTGGCTTCCCTTCAACCGGCGCTTTCGATCAGCCGACTAGAGCCCTATGCGGCGATCCGACAAGGTGAATAAAGATCATGACAGCACCGGAAATCCAAGGCAAAGCTCCCATCATCCAACTGGAGGGGGTCAGCAAACACTACCTGCAAGGCACGCAAACCGTACGTGCAGTTGACGCTGTTTCCATGCAGATATTCCCCGGCAACTTCGTCAGCATCACCGGGCGATCTGGCTCTGGCAAGACCACTTTACTCAGCCTGGTTGGCGGGCTGACCAGCCCGACCGCAGGCCAGGTCAACGTGTTCGAGCATCCCCTGCAAAGCCTGGACGACTCAGCCATTTCGGCTTTACGGGCAGAACGAATCGGTTTCGTGTTCCAATTCGCCAGTTTGATCCCCACGCTGACAGCACTGGACAACGTCAGGCTGCCCGGCCTCTTTGCTGAGCAGCCTGTCGAGCAAAGCTATGCCGCGGAGTTGTTGGATTGGGTTGGCTTATCAGAAAAGATCAATAATTACCCCGCTGAACTCTCCGGAGGGCAGCAAGCCCGCGTGTCGCTGGCGCGCGCCCTGGCAAACCGCCCCGAATTGCTCCTGGCCGATGAACCCACAGGCAATTTAGATGTTGATACCGAATGGGAGATGCTTTCCTTGTTGCGGGATTTGAACCTCAACCAGAACACAACCATCCTGCTGGTGACTCACAACCCTGAACTTGCCCAATACGGAGACCGACATCTGGTGATGCAAAGTGGAGGCCTGACTGAAAGTTATCAATGGCTGCAAGCGCAGGTGGCCGCGGATGGCTAAGAAGCGCTGGCTAGGATTTCAACAAGAGTTGGTAGTAGCGGTAGCGACTTCAGTCGCATTTACGCCGGCGGGACGACTGAAGTCGTCACTACGAGCCCGTCGAAATTTGTTTGTTGATTTCCTTATTTTTTCCTCAATCATCTTTTTATGTAGCTTGCTAACCGCTTGTGGTCCGCAAGGCCGCCGATTGTGGCGTTTCGAAGCGGGCAACGCCGTCGTCGCCGCGCCCGCAATCGGGCCAGATGGTACTGTCTACGTAGGCGCTCACGATTCATTCTTCTATGCCCTCACCCCCAAAGGCAAATTGAAGTGGAAATTCGAAGCCGGGAACTGGGTACACGGCTCGGCAGCTATCGCCCCAGATGGCACTATCTATATGACCTCCTTCGACCGCAAGTTATACGCTCTGACGCCCGATGGTGAATTACTCTGGACCTATGAGGGGCTAAAGAAAATTGAGTCATCTCCAGCCCTGGGGCCAGATGGCACGATTTATTTCGGAGCGGATGATGACTATCTCTATGCCATTAACCCCAATGGCGAATTGAAATGGCAATTAGATATCCATGGCTGGGTGGTATCCTGCCCGGCGGTATCAGCGCAGGGGGTGGTCTATGTCGGTTCGGAAGATAATGCTCTTTACGCGGTTCAACCCAATGGTGAAGTGCTGTGGCGTTTCGAGACCGGCGGGCCGGTATACTCGTCTCCAGCTATCGCTGCCGATGGCACAATCATCGTCGGTTCCAGCGATTATGCCATCTATGCCGTCAACCCGGATGGTACAGAAAAATGGCATGTAGACACTGAAGCTGAAATATATTCCTCGCCCGCGATTGGTCCCGATGGAACGGTCTACGTCGGCTCTATGGATAATCATTTATATGCTGTTCAATCGGATGGCAGCCTGGCCTGGAAATTCGACACCCGCGATTGGGTGATCTCCTCTCCCGCAGTGGGTGCGGACGGCACCATTTATTTCGGTTCCTACAACCAGAATGTTTACGCCCTGTCCCCCGATGGCAGCGTATTGTGGAAGTATAAAACTGATAAATATGTAACCGGTTCTGCCAATATTGCTCCGGACGGCAGGTTATATATTGGCTCTGATGATGATTATTTGTATGCGCTACAAACGGACAGTCTGGGTCTGGCTGACTCATCGTGGCCTAGATTCCGCAGCGATTTTGTCAACAGCGGAGCAGTGAATACCAAACAATAATAAAGTCCCGAAAATTGGGGTGCATGAGGGCGTACGCCCCCATGCACCCCAATTTTCGGAGAATCTCAAGCTTGGTATTGTATAACGGATATTGGAGGTCTTCTTATGAACAAAAAAATAGTCGAGGGCATTAGTGCGGTTCTGGTATTTTTATCGATCTTCGGCACTGTGGCGGGCATTTTTATCTATGAAGGTGTTCTGGAATCCCAAAGGGATTGCGTCACTGTCCACATGCGCACCTATGAACGCGGTAATCCTACACCCAATACAGTTTATCTGAAGAAGGGAGAACCAGCCTGCCTTCGCTTTACCAGTGATGATACTACCCACGGGGTCAATATCCCCGACTTTAATATCTACAGCGATGCCATCCACCCGGGCAAATGGACGAATATCCACTTCACCCCAGAAGAAAGCGGCACGTTCAGTTTCGTCTGCTATATCGTTTGCAGCCCGATGCATTCCCGGGTCAGAGGCAAAATAGTCGTACAAGAATAACCCAAAATACCATCTTCCTCCTTTGTGACGGGGATGAGACCGCGCATTGTTTCATCCCCGTCCAAAAATAAATCAGTCGCTGGGATTTCCCGTGTTAACCTCCCCGGCGATTCCCAGAGAGCCAGATAAATATGTCTACATCGCTATCTCGTCGGGATTTCTTAAGAATTGTTGGGGGAACTACCAGCGCTGGGTTGATATTTCTTCTCCTGAAACCCAAATCTGTATCAGCAGGCATATTGCCTCCAGGCGCTTTAGCCGGGTCAGACTTCAGCGCAATTTGCCTGCGTTGTGGGAAATGCACCGCAGTCTGTGAACAACAGGCCATTCAAATCGACGCACAGGGATTTCCCTACATCGATGGCATGTCAGGATGGTGCAACTTCTCAGCAGATTGTGTGGAGGCCTGCCCTTCAGGAGCTTTGCAACCTTTTGAGCCTGAAACAGTCAAGATCGCCACAGCAGTTATCGACCGTGATCGCTGCATCGCCTGGAACAGTACTGGCTGCCGACTGTGTTATCGAAAATGCAGCGATCTTTATGATGCCATCTGGATAGAACCGGACGGCATTTTCCTGCGCCCGCATATCGATGAGACCCGCTGCAATGGCTGTGGAGCTTGCGTAAATGTCTGCCCCAGGGCGGCCACACCAGGGGGGAGTACAACCAGAGGAAAAGCAGTTTCCCTTCGACCCCTCGGATAGGATATCGCCCTTATCATGGTAACCAGAACCTCGACGCGATCTCACAAAAGAATACAAATAAAGAAACTAAAATTTTGGCCGAGCGCCCGTTTTGTCACCACAATCGGATTTTTCGTTTTGATTGGCGCCAATTTCTGGACTGGGAGCACCTGTGTTGTGGATATTGGCCCTTTCGAGATCGCCTGTCCCCTGGGCGTTGCACAACTGATTGCTGCCACAGGGAAGATCATCCCCGGCCTGCTCCTGGCTGGGCTAATCGGCTTCAGCTTGATCGTGCTCTTCGGGCGCGCATTTTGCAGTTGGATCTGCCCCGGGCGCTGGATATTCAATCGGGGTCCCGTGAAATCGAGCAAACCCTGGAAATACAGAGTTTGGGCGCAGCGCGCCATTGTCGGTGGTGTGGTCGGCGCGGCCTATGTGTGCCATAACCCGATATTCTGTACGATTTGTCCAGCGGGGGTGATTTGCCGGGGCGCAATCGCAGCGGGGACCGGGGGAAGCATTCTGCCCACGATAGGCTGGATGGGCGCTCTGGTTGGTGTGGAGTGGGCCAGCGGGCGCTCTTTCTGCCGCGATCTTTGCCCTTTGGGGGCGGGTATCAGCCGCTTGAGTCGTTTCAACCCCTTTCTAAAAGTGAGCAACAACCCCGAAACTTGCCAACCCTGTATAGCCTGTGAGAGGGTATGCCCCGAAGACTTGAATCTCTCCCAAGATACGGACCTCTCAACCTGCACAAAATGTATGGAGTGTATCCCTGCTTGTCCGTGGGGGGCAATTGAGATAAAATATTAGCCATAATCTATTTATTACATCTCTTATGTCCAATTTCTTTGTTGCTCGATTTTGATATTTCCCATCGATCAATTACTTGGGTAGCATTGATACCAGGGATACTTTAAGGATTTAACAGGAAAGATGCTGGACAAAATACTAAATTTCCTAAAACGATTTCAACTTACTAATTGGCCCATGTCCATCAAACTACTGGTCACCTTCGGTGTGATCAGCCTACTGCCTTTAATGGTCGTAGGCTGGTTTGGGTACAGAACTGCCAGCAAAATTGTTCTTCGAAATCAGGAGCAAGCCCTCACCAGCCATGCGACAGAATTCGCCTCAGTTCTGGACCTGGTGCTGATCGAGCGCCAACGAACAGTCAACCAGTTAGTGGGTGATTTCGAAATCCGCCAATTCAGCGCCACCTGGCCACAAACCTCAGCAGAGACGGAACGAGAAGCGCTGGGAGAACTGCATAACCTCATCCAGCTCAACCCTAATTTCCAGGCTGCTTATCTGATGGGCCTCGATGGCGAAGTGATTCTCAGTAGCACGGATAACTTCGGTCAAAATTTTGGTTTTCGCCCTTATTTTCAAGAAGCGTTGGCTGGGCATGAATATATCTCTGACCTCTCCATTTCGGTCGACCTGGGTCAAGCGGTGTTCTATTTCAGCGCTCCCGTGCAAGACGAAAATGGAGAGGTGGTCGCCGTGGGTGTGTTGCGTGTGCTGGCAGAAGAAATCTGGTCTTTGACCGAAGCTGAACGGGACCATATAGGTTCTGGCAGTGTAGCCATTTTGTTCGATGAATACGGCATCCGCATGGCGCATGCCTCTGACCGGGGCCTGATTTTCAAATCCGTGGTGCCCCTCGATCCGGAGGTAGAGAAACTATTACTCTCAGAGCATCGCCTGGGAAATATGGACGCGGAGCGAATCGAATCTACTAATTTTCCTGAGCTTGCCGAGGGAATCCGCCAGGCTGAGACCCAACCCTATTTTACGCACCGGCTGGTGATCAGCGATGAACTTTACCACTCTGGTGTAGCGCGCCTGAATACCAAGCCCTGGACAGTGATCCAGACTGTGCCAGAATCCTCCTTCATGAATCCCATCGCTGAGATGGTGCGGACAATAGGGTTATCACTTGGGGTAGTTTCAGTTCTGGTGCTGTTGGTCACTGCCCTGGCCACCCGCGGTTTCGCCACACCAATTCGAGCGCTCGCTGAAGCGGCCAGGCAATTGACCATCGGGCAGCTCGATCAGCCCTTAGATAAAAAACACATCCAACGCCAGGACGAGTTCGGCCTCCTGATGGGGACATTCGAGAGTATGCGCCTGAACCTGTTTAGATCCCAAATAGAGCAGGAAGCCTTATTGCGCCTCTCTCAGACTTTGTTGGGTTCAGTGGAGCCAGAGACCATTGCCAGGGCTTCTTTTTCGGTGGTGAGTGAAATAATAAAATCAGATCAAATCAGTCTGATGATCGTAAATCCCGCTGGCACACACATGGACTTAGTCGCCGGACAGGGTTGGACGGAGGAATATGTGGGTCAATTCCAGGTGCCGCTCTCACCGCCCGAGGCCAGCGGCGAGGCCTGGGCTGTTCACATCCAAAAGCCCGTCTTCGACGATCTCACCCGTTTCGATTTACCTCACGAAATACCTGATCTTGTACGGCAATCGGGCATAAAGACCGGTTTGCTCATTCCCATGCTGATCCAGGATGACCATGACCAGCAAGCCCGTACATGCGGTGTGTTAATTGTTGACAGTCTATCGCACCGCACTTTCGACGAGGGAGAGGTCCGTTTTCTATCATCTGTCGCCAGCCAGGCTGCCCAGGCGCTCGAACTGGCGCGGCAATATACCCATGCCCAGGAACGGTTAGAACGTATCGGCACCTTGCACGATATCGATGTAGCCATCGTCTCCCAACTGAGTTTGGAGGAAACACTCAACGTGCTGCTAGAGAAGGTCACAGAGCGTCTGGACGTGGATGCCGCGGCAATTGCGCTTGTCAATCCGCTGACCAGCGCGTTGGAGTATGTCGCGCGGCGCGGCCTGGATGGTGAATTCTTTATCGATGGCCTGCTCAAAGTGGCCGAGGGCGTCGCTGGTCAGGTGGTGTACAGCGGCCAGCCGGCGTTTATCAGTGATGTGCGAGCTGATGAGCGCTTTGTACGGCGATCCATTGCCAGGCAATTGGGCATCGTATCCTATATGGCCGTTCCGTTGCGAGCGCGTGGCGAGGTGATTGGCGCCCTTGAACTGGCCGCAACCCAACAGCATACTTTCCCCCCCGAAGAAGTCGAATTTTTCGTCACATTAGCTGGCCAGGCGGCGATCGTGCTGGATAATGCCAGGATGTATGATCAGACTAACCACCGAGCCGCCCAGGCGCGCGCCCTGGCAGAAAGTGCGGGGGGCATTTTGGCTACTTTAGATATAGATGCTCTCTGGCCAGAGGTGACTAAAGCTGCACGACGGTCCCTTACAGTAAACCGTACCGCTATTTATCTCTATAACCCTACTACTGACCAGTTAACCTGCCCCTTTGCGGATGGGCTCTCCGCTGAGTACGTGGCTGAACTAAACTGCCGCTTTCGCGAGGCTCCCGGCGGGAAACTGGTGAGCAAGCCGCAGACCATTATCATCGCCGATGCGCAAACCGACCCGGCTACGGAATCGATCCGTGATTTAGTCATCCGAGAGGGCTTTCACTCATACGCCATCTTCCCACTCCCCGCACCCGAACTCCCGCTTGGCGCTTTTGTGGTTTACCGCGATGATATCTCGCCCTTCAGCTCTGACGATGTCGCCACCGGTCAGACACTGGCTCATATCGTTACGGTTGCGCTGCAAAACAGCCGCCTCTTTGAATCCGAGCACGTTGCCCGCAAGCGAGCCGAGACATTGAGAGAAGCGGCCCAGGCGTTGAGCGCTACGCTGAACCTGCAGCAAGTCTTTGAATTGATCCTCATTGAATTGCAGCAGGTGGTGTCCTACGACAGCGCTTCGGTGCAGCGGCTAAAAGAGGACAGGCTTGAGATCATCGGCGGTTACGGTTTCCCAAACCTGGAGGAACTGCTGGGTGTGAGCTTCGACCTGAAGATGCACGATAACCCCAACCGCGAGGTAATCCAAACACGAGCACCCTTTATTCTAGAAGATGCCCCCGCCCGATACAGCAGGTTCCGCCGAGGACCGCACGCCCAGGCTGATATTCATTCCTGGTTGGGGGTTCCGCTGCTCTTTGGCGACCAGCTGATCGGAATGATCGCCCTGGACAAACAGGAGCCAGGCTTTTATACCGAGGAAGATGCCCGCTTAGTGCTGGCTTTTGCCGCCCAGTCCGCAATTGCAATCGAAAACGCCCGCCTGTTCGAAGAAACCCAACTGCACCTGAGTGAAATCTCTCTATTGTTGAATCTATCTTCATCCTTACGCATCCACTTGCGTAAGGATGAAATGCTCTCTGCAATCCTTAAGAACACCCAAAACGGTCTCAACGCTGAGGGGGTTGCTATCCTCAACTACGACCCAGACTCAGGGGAGATAAAAACCCAGGCGGCGATCAACAAAGCCGAGCGCATCCTTGGATACACATATCTATTGGATGATATGCCAGCGGACTGCGCCATGCACGGCAATCAAATCTGCTTTGGTCAGGAGGACTGTCCATTTTTCCCCAACCGCGGCCAGCCCCTCAAGGTGGCCTGTGTCACCTTTGCCGTTGGCGGGAAGATCCTCGGTGGCCTGCACGTGCTAACCCACCGTAAGGAAGGCTTCTCCGAAGGAGATATCCGCTTGCTGAGGGGTATTGCCGACATCGCTACCAACGCGCTTAGGAGAGCGGACCTCTTCGAAGAGGTTCTGGTCTACAAGGATGCCTTCGTTAGCTCAGTCGACGCCATCACCATCACCGATCTGGACACCACTATCCTGGATATCAACCCCGCGTTTGAACGCATCACTGGCTTTTCACGGGAGGAAGCCATTGGTAAAAAGCCCAGCCTGATAAAGTCTGAGCATACCTCCACAGAATTCTATCGTCAGCTTTGGGATCATCTGCTCAATCAAGGGTATTGGGAAGGAGAAATCATCAACACTCGAAAAACCGGCGAGATATGGGATTCGCACCTCACCATCTCCACGATCAAGGACGACAAAGGAAAACCAATTGCCTATTTGAGTATTAACCGCGATATCAGCAAAACAAAACAGCGCCAGCGCGAGCGGGAGGCAGTCATCAATGTTTCTTCAGCCTTGCGAATTGCTACCAAACGTTCTGACATGCTGCCAGTTATTCTAAACCAGACGAAGTCATTAATGAGTGCGAATGCAGCAGCTCTGGCGATGCGCGATCCTGAGACGGGTGGAACCCTCGTTGAATTAGGAATAGGAGCCTGGGGTCCAACGACGGGCTTGCAACTAGATGTAGGTGAGGGTTTTTTTGGGAGTGTGATCGCCTTGGGCATCCCCACGGTAACAGATAATTTATTGGAAGATCCCCGCGTCAGACCTGATCTAGTTGCCGAGCAGATTGCGGTGGCAGGATTGCCTCTAACCGCCGCTGGACAAACCATCGGGGCCTTATTTGTGGGCCGGCCTAAACCCTTCGCAGTGGAAGAGGTCAGCATACTAAGCGCCATTGGCGATATGGTAGCTAACGCCATCCAGCGCGCCAGCCTGCACGAGCAGACGCGTGATCTGGCTATCAATCTGGAACAGGCCTATGATGCCACCCTGGAAGGCTGGGCGCGGGCACTCGAGTTACGAGACCAAGAAACTGAGGGGCACACCCGCCGGGTCACCGAGATAACCCTGCGATTGGCGCGCGCCATGGGGATTCAGGAAGAGGATTTAGACCACGCACGCCGCGGGGCCTTGCTGCATGATATCGGCAAGATGGGCATCCCCGATAGCATCCTGCTTAAGCCTGGCAAGCTAACCAAAAAAGAATGGGAGATCATGCGCAGGCACCCGGTTTTGGCTTATGAAATGCTCTTGCCCGTCGATTATCTAAAGCCTGCCCTCGAAATCCCCTATTGCCACCATGAAAAGTGGGATGGTACAGGTTACCCACAGGGTTTGAAAGGTGAGGCGATACCCCTGGCGGCGCGCATCTTCGCTGTCATCGATGTCTGGGATGCCCTTTGCTCAGACCGGCCTTATCGAAAAGGCTGGGACAAAGAGAAAGTGCTCGAATATATCCGCGAGCAATCTGGCAGCCACTTTGACCCGCAAGTGGTGGAAATGTTCTTACGGCTGATGGCAGCATAATCGACATTCCGCCCGCTTCAAATACCCAGTTTGTATCTCATCTTTTTAGAACTGCCGCGACCTGTGCCTTTTAGGTGCCGCCTTCAGCCGTTTCAACCCTTTTCTGAAAGTCCGCAATAACCCCGAAACTTGCCATCCCTGCGTGGCCTGTCAGCGGGCTTGCCCTGAATACCTGTATCTCTCCCAAGATACAGATCTCTCAACCTGCACCAAATATATGCAATGCATTGACGCTTGCCCCAGGGGGTCTGTTGAGATCAAGGTCATATAGTGCCATAGCAGTTAAAATCTTGCACAAAAAATAAACAAGCGCTAACCACGAAGGACACCAAGCTACACGAAGGAAACAAAAGCTTTAGGCTTCATGCTTTTCTTTGTGAACCTTTGTGCCCTCGCTGCAGGCGTGCTTCGCATGTGGTTGCCAAAGGCGCGCAAAGAGGAGCGAAATTTTTGGTGGTTGGAGGCCCGCCTGTGGCGCGGCACCTCAGGGATAGGGATTGGCGATTAACTGACTTTCCCATTTGCTAGTATTCGTGTCATTTGGGAAATTCGTCTCTATTCGTGATGCCGAAAGAGTCAGGCAGCTAGAAGCAGTTTCTATAAAAACAGAGAGCGGAGCGCCTGTTGGTGTCCGCTCTCGATACCATTAAAATTTGTAGGATGACCTATCCGTTGTTGCTGCCGGGGCCTTGGGGCGCACATTGGCCGCCTTGACCAGGATCACCTTGATCACCAGGTCTGTGCCCGCCGGGACGACCGTGACCATCGGACCCGCCGGGTCCACCTTGCCCGCCTTCCTGAATCTGATCAGCCTGTTCTTGCGTGATGACGCCATCCGCGACGGCCTGAGCGTAAGCTGCTTCCTGAGCGGCCTGTATGTTGGCCTGGAACGCTTCCTGCTCGATGCCCAGCTCATCCAATAGATCAGGGACGCGTTTGCCAGCTTCTTGGGCTGCCTGTAGTTCAGCCGAGGTGATCCCCAGGGCGTCCGCGAGCATCGCATCTCGGTCGCTGTAATACTGGAGCGCCTGGCGAGCCTGGATCAAGTCATATTCTTCCTGGGTGATCTCTCCGTCCGCCAGAGCCTGGGCCAGGGCTGCATCACGAGCGGTATCCCGCGCTGTTTCGAGCGCATCCACGCTGATGCCGAGGGCCGCAGCCAACGCTTTGTTGAAGTCGCTGCCAGGGCCTGCGTTGAAGCGGGATTCTTACATCAAAGGAGAGACGCTGGCTCCCTGGTTGCTGGAGGCCAGGTGGAATGCCCGGGCAGAGATTCCAGCATCTGCAAAGGCCGCAATCATCGCTTTGGCGATCCCCTGGCGGTTTTCTCCAGGGAAAACGAATAGTCCCGGCCCAGCTCCAGAGAGCGTGACTGCCAGGGCTCCAGCTTCTCTGGCCCTTACGAGTGCTTCCCGAGAGCCAGGGATCAAGGGCAAACGGTAGGGTTGATGGAGCCGGTCGCGGGTGGCTTCGGCCAGCAAGCTGAGGTTCCCTGAGCGCAGTGCTTCGATGAGAAATGGCGTGCGGCTGTGATTGAAGATAGCATCTTTGCGGGGGATGAATTCTGGCAGGATGGCGCGCGATTCTTCGGTTAGCAGGGCCACGTCTGGGAGCACGATCAAGATCGGCATGATCGAAATGGGGATCTGGTGCAGAAGGACGCTGCCGTCGTCTTTGATCGCGCCCATCGCTAAGCCCCCGAAGAGAGCTGGGGATACATTGTCAGGGTGTCCCTCCATCGAAGTGGCCAGGTTGAGCAGGTCGAATTTGTCGAGCGGCGAACCGAGCAGGGCATTGGCCCCCAAAAGTCCGGATAATAATGCCGCCGTACTGGATCCCATTCCAGATGCAAAGGGCACGCGGTTGATACAACGCAGGCGTACACCCTGGGGCTGTTCTTCTCCCAAATACCGGTATAAATCGAGGAAGGACTGCAAGATATAGTTGCTTTCATCTTTGGGAACTTCCTCGGCGTTTTCGCCATCTGCTTGAACGTGATGTCCCTCTTCATTCAACTCGAAAGTAGCCTGATTCCAAAGATCAATGGCTAGCCCGATGGCATCAAAGCCTGGGCCAATGTTGGCTGTGGATGCGGGTACTTGTACGGTGACTTTGGTGTATCGATGATTCATGGTGAATTTCCTTGATATATGATATTTCAAGCAAAATACTCGAAATTTGGGGGTGCGAGCGGTGTGGAACACC
>JADHXE010000092.1 GCA_016783125.1 Anaerolineales bacterium | reverse complement strand
AGCAGTTATTTCGGTTATATCGGCACAGGAACTGGCATATCACGCCAAGTATGTAGCTTCAAGAACCTTTCGGAATTTTGAGATATACATCTTCATAACAGTGGGGTACCTGGTTATTGCTCAAATGTTCCGTATCGCGTTCCAATTGATATCTAAGTTGATTTTTGGGAAGGCACCGGCTACTTCACAATGACGGAATTCAATTTTTTCGAAATATTTTTTGCACTGCTAAAAGCTTTACAATGGACGATTATTTTGTCCCTGGTTGCGTTTGCCGGTGGTGGCATTTTTGGATTGACATTCACCATGATGCGTATCTCTAAAAATACAATTCTTAAAAGTGTGGCCCAATTCTATATTGCATTTTTTCAGGGTACGCCCTTATTGATGCAATTGTTTCTCATCTTTTTTGGAATTCCGATTGTTTTGGGGTTCGACGTACCGGCATTTGTTTCTGCCAGTGTTGCGTTGATCTTTTACGCCTCAGCCTATCTGGCAGAAATTTGGCGGGGTAGTGTGGATTCAGTCCCAAATACACAGTGGGATGCCGGCACATCGTTGGGACTAAGCTGGTTAGATCAATTCCGCTTTGTAATCCTACCCCAGGCTGTCAAAGTATCTATTCCACCCACAATCGGTTTTCTTGTGCAGGTTGTTAAGAATACATCTCTCACTTCGATCATCGGCTATGTCGAATTGACCCGCCGGGGTCAAATCTTGAATAATGTAACTTTCAAACCATTTGCTATCTTCGCCATGGTCGGTTGTATCTATTTTATAGTGTGTTATCCACTCTCAATGTACAGTAGGCGTTTAGAAGCCGAATTGACTGTAGAGTCTCGATAAGATAAATGTTCATTGGTCATATAACGGTTTTAGAACTGTCGAGTGTACAACGAAGTGGCAAAAATCAAATTCATTTTGGAAAAGGAGAAAAAAAATGAAAATGAGTTTCCGCTTTACCCTAATGGCCTTAGCAACACTGCTCGCAGTTGCCTTATTGGCCGGATGTGCAGGCAATGCTGCACCAGAAGTAGCTGAGGCACCCGCCGCAGAGGCCAATGTTATTAAACAAATTAAAGACGCGGGCGTCATTCGAATCGCCGTTCCGGAAGATACTCCGTTATTCGGTATTGTCGGAGCCGATGGCACCCATGAAGGCTACGATGTCGATGTTGCGCGACTGCTCGCCGAAGATATGGGCGTAGAATTAGAGTTGGTACCTGTAACCAGCGCGAATCGTATCCCTTATCTGACCTCCGGAAAAGTAGATTTGGTCATTTCCAGCATGGGTATCAAACCGGAACGCGCTGAGGTGATCAATTTCTCCAACGCTTATGCCCCCTTCTTCTGGGCTGTTTTTGCACCAGCTGACATAGATGTCACCAGTGTTGAAGATGCATTCGCTTACACAGTTGGCGCACCTATGGGCACATTGGAAGAGATTGCCTACTCCGACGCTGCTGGCGCCGATGCAACAAACATCCAGCGCTTCGATGATCAGGCTACCACCGTACAGGCCTTCTTAACCGGACAGGTTGACCTGATCGTGACCGGAAACGCAATTGCTGCCGGCATCATTGCTGATCATCCTGAAATGAATGTTGAAACCAAATTCGTGCTTCAACAATCTCCTTGTCATGTCGGTGTACGCCGTGGCGATGATGGACTATTGACATGGGTCAATGCCTTCATTTATTCACACACACTCAATGGTGATCTGGACCAGTTCTCCACCAAATGGTTTGGTGAACCTCTGCCTGATTTCCCGAACTACTAGGGAATTTTCTTCACAGTACCCAATTTCCAGGGTAGGGTACACTCCTTGATGTTGGGACTTATGGGCTGGTATGATCTCGCTCATAATTCCCAACATCCCACTTTTTGGAATTCTAAACTAACCCCACAAAAAATCGAGTATACAGCTAAGGACAGTAAATATGGCTAGTAACCTGGGAAACGATATCATCATCTGCAAAGATGTTCATAAATGGTATGATGACTTTCACGCATTGAAAGGGATTACCACATCAATTAAAGAACGAGAAGTGGTTGTGGTGATTGGCCCCTCCGGGTCAGGTAAATCAACCTGGATACGCACCTTGAACCGGCTGGAAGAACACCAGCAAGGTCAGATCATCATTGACGGCACCGAGCTCAACGACAACGTCAAGAATATTAAGAATATTCGCGCAGAAGTCGGGATGGTTTTCCAACAATTCAATCTCTTTCCGCATCTCACTGTACTCGATAATATAACCCTGGCGCTTAAGCGTGTGCGCAAGTTTGATCGCAAAAAAGCTGAAGAAATAGCCATGCATCAGTTGGAGAAGGTAAAGATACCAGAACAAGCTGGTAAATATCCCATTCATCTGTCTGGTGGACAGCAGCAACGCGTTGCTATTGCACGTTCTTTGGCAATGCGCCCCAAGATCATGCTCTTTGACGAACCAACATCTGCTCTTGATCCTGAGATGATCAAGGAAGTATTGGATGTGATGGTGGATTTGGCCAACTCCGGTATGACAATTGTGGCAGTAACGCATGAGATGGGATTCGCTCGTCGTGTGGCAAATCGTGTGATATTCTTCGATGAGGGTATTATTGTGGAAGAGAAACCACCCCACATATTTTTTGATAATCCTGAAGAAGAAAGAACCAAGCTTTTCTTGAGCCAAATTTTGCACCATTAAAAAGAAAAAACTGCACTGTGGGGGGGACTACACATTTTTTCGTAGATGTTTATCCATTGCTCAAAACAAATGCTCATTTTTCAATGGCAAACCTGTATCCAATACGGGGTTCAGTTAATATGTAGGCTGGACGAGCCGGATCAGCTTCAACTTTCTTTCGGATTTGGGAAACAAAGACACGTAAATATTCTCGCTCATCGCCATATTCCGGCCCCCAAATCTTTCGCAATAACTCGCGGTGTGTGATAACTCTTCCCTGATTATTTGCCAGGTAATATAACAAATCATACTCTAGCGGTGTGAGGTGAATGGTCTCACCATTAACTTTCACCTGACGGGCATCCACATTAATAAGCAGTCTCCCAAAAATTATCACCTTTCTTTCATCAATTTTATCGGCCCTCTGTGAAGACCATCGTCGCAGCGTCGCGCGGACTCTAGCAAGAAATTCTCCCATTCCAAAAGGCATAACAAGATAGTCGTCAGCCCCTAAATCCAAAGCCTGAATTTTCAGGTTTTCAGAACCAACCGCAGACAGCACAATAATTGGCGCGTTACTGTTTTCTCGGATCTCCCGAACAATATCTAAGCCATCAATTTTAAGTGTTTCAAAATCAAGGTTAATAACAAAGAGACTGGCATCTGGTTTAGCAATAAAATGAGAGGCCTCCTGATCATCTAAGGCAACAAACACTTCATAGCCTCGACTGATTAGATTGCGGCGCAATGAGCGAAGCAGATTTAGCTCATCGCTAATAAGAAGAATAGTTTTTTCTATCATACAAACAAAGGATCACTGTTTACATTAGAGAAAATTATCATAGCTTTGTGTACTAAGATCTTCACTTCACCGTTGGTATCAACAGGCGAATACTCATCGGCGCTTCAATCCTCGGCTGAGTTGTTATGCGAATAGATTGCAAATCAAATATTTTGCGTACAACATATAATTTGAGCTTATTTGTCGGAAGCAGGTAAACATCCTGAAGAAGCTCATTAGCCTCCCTGCCTGATACTTTCAAGAGCATATCAATAATATCCTTGCCAATTTCTTCAATGTCGACAAACCAATCATCTTTTGACTCTACAGCAAGTAGATCAAGTTGCTGTGGTAACGTCTGAGTTTCTATGATGAGTTCGAATAGCATTACAAGGGCAATAGATAGATACTCATAATCTACAAACACCGGATTACCTGGTGTCTGTGTGTTAAAGTTAATAGTAAATTCTGGATAATTGCCGTCAACAATTCTTGTGACCGATGAGAGTATTTCGTAAATTTCAGTCGGTTCCGGATTGAGCGTGAACTCATTGGAGTTGATCTTAAAGACCAGTGTTAAAAGGGTCGCATGCTTTGAGACCTGATCTGAGCTACTATCAATTATTTCTAGAAGTTCATATTGAGTTGACCCATCCCAAATAATGTCATAATCTAGAAGACTCGATACAGATGCTTTTATAGCAGCCGATGAAACTTGCATTTTTTTTGAAATGCTGATGAGCGAGAACCACATTGCCTGATTAGTAGTACGCAAGTATTCAATTTCTTGGCTCAAATTCAATACTTGATCTTTTAATTCTTCAGGGTCCTGAGAGTCTACATTTATGTTTTGATTATTTTCCATGAATAATAGCCTTCTAGATCACTCACATTGGCTTTGATCGTTCGGATGTGAAGGATTATCTCGAGATTATTTCAGATAAATCAACAGCTGGCTTATCATCGCCAATCCACAAACCACTTTCTTTTTTAAGGGTTGTTTGAAGTTTCTCCAGGGTTGTGATTACAACCTGAGACCCTCCACCTTGAAGGTAAGCATTTGCAGAACGCATCTTCCTCACTACCATATTCGAAGAAATTTCATTTTTTTCAAGTATCTTACCCAATTCTTTGCGCGAAATTGGATAATAATCATTAATCCCAATACCTGATGACACAAATTTAACATCATCTTCAACGATCATTAACAATATCTTTGCTTCGAGTTGATGAGCTAACATACAGGCCACATGATCTGTATCCACTACGGCATCAACGCCTTCTAACGCACCATTATCACTTATGATTACTGGCACACCTCCACCACCTGCTGTGATAACAATCATCCCTGACTGGAGCAACTGTTTAATACCTTCAATCTCAACAATTTCTAACGGGGGAGGAGATGCCACAACTCGCCTATATCCATAACCTGTCTCTTTAACAATATCCCAACCATATGCTTGGCGCCGTTGCTCCGCTTTGCCCCGATCTAACCAGGGACCAATTTGTTTGTTTTTTTCTTCGTAATATTTGCTTTCAGAACTGATTATGGTCTGCGTAATAATGGGCATCACTTTTCGATCATTATTATTTTGCCGCAAAATATTGGAAACTGATTGGCTTAACATATAACCTGTTGCGCCTTGAGTATCCGCTCCACAAACATCCAAAGGAATATGATGAAGAACATGGCTGGCCAATTCAGATCTAAATAAAACATAACCAACCTGAGGTTTATTGCCATGCATGATTGCTATATTTAACTTGCTTGAAAAAATTGGCATCAATCTATCCGCGAGCAATACCGCATTACTTTTTTGATCAGTAATTGTTGATTTGCGGCTACCCGCAAGCACTTCTCCATTTATAAGAATTACAATAGCTTCACTCATTCATTTACCTCCCGGCTCTTGAAAGCAAAATTGCATATTGACTTATGTAACACATTTGCTACCTCCGAAGAATATTCCCAATCCTTTTTTCGAGTAGTCGAAACACAAGCTTTTCATCCTTTATCACACGTATAACTTCTAAAGCCACCAATACTCCAAAAGCTTCGTTATATCGCCCCACCGATGGATCAGAATCTAGGTGAGCGCCAATTAATAAAGTTTTCGCTCTACTCGGTCCACAGCCAAGAAATGCAAAATGATTTCTAACACTATCAACACGGAACTCAAGGCCAGCATCAATTGCTTATTCCTTGAACCATTCACGAAAAGAGAGATGATCTTCACTGAACGTTCTACGAAAACTCACTTCATCTTCGCTGGTAATCAGTTCTGCTAATTCGCTTAGATCATCTTGAAGCCGATTAGGGTTGATTCGAATCTTTTGAAAACCGTTTTTCTCATAAGTTGTGAAAATGAATGTGAAAATATCCAGTAGATTTTTAGAACATCCAATGATCTTAAGCGATCGGGAAACATTATACCATTGTGACATTATGGATTTAGAGTAGCGAACTGAGCACTGGTCATATACATGGTGCCTTTACAAGACTCGAAAATGAGATCGAACGGTCCCTGGTTCTAGTCCTATGGGGGTGCATACTAAATGAAGATGGACGCCTGAAAAAAGCGCCGGGCCAGTGGGCGAATACATCCTTTTCACCCTGGCCGCCCAGCTCACCACCCTGCCCGTGCAGGCCCCCATCATGGCCTTTACACAATCGATAGTTCTATGGAAAACACGGCGGATTGGCGATAATTGTGTTCCCTCCCTCTTCTCTGGAATATTACTCGGCGTCGAGACCGGCATCCCTGAACCTGTCAAAGAAGCCTTCAAAGAGACCGGCACAAGTCATGTAATAGCCATCTCCGGTTTCAATATCACCATCGTCGCCGGGATGTTCGCCACCTTCTTCGGGCGTATGCTCAACCCGCGCAAAGGAGCTGTCGCCGCCGTCCTGGGAATTGCCATCTACACTATATTGGTTGGTGCTGATGCTGCTGTCGTGCGTGCCGCCATCATGGGTGGTTTTTCGCTCTTCGCCCGACAGGTCGGACGCCGCCAGCACGGCATCAACACCCTGGCCTTCACCGCCGCCCTGATGGCCTTGCACGATCCACATGTGCCCTGGGATGTCGGATTTCAACTCTCTTTTGCTGCTACTCTCGGCCTCGTCTTATACGCCGATCCCTTCGCCCAGGCCTTCATCCGCCAGGCATCTCGAATTCTGCCCGAAACTACCGCCAAAAAATTGGCTGGCCCTATAGGCGAATATATCCTCTTTACCCTAGCCGCACAGCTCACCACCCTGCCGGTGATGGCCTACCACTTCGGGCGCATCTCCCTGAGCGCTTTCATCACCAATCCCGTCATCCTACCCGTGCAAGCCCCCATCATGACCATCGGCGGACTGGCCCTCATCCTGGGGATAATCTGGCTGCCGCTTGGGAAAATCACCGCTCCCGTAGCCTGGCCCTTCGTGCTCTTCACCATCCGGGCCGTGGAATTATTTGGGAAAGTGCGCGGCGGTGTGCTGATCCTGGGGGATATCGGCATCTTGTGGGTGACCCTGTTCTACGCGCTGCTCTTCGGACTCACTTTTGGCTGGTCCCGTGCCCGAGGCCTGATTACTGCCCTCAAGCCAATTCCAGTGATCGCCGCCCTGGGGATCCTCGCCATCGTGACCTGGCGCGCCGCCCTGAGCGCCCCCGATGGCCGCCTGCACCTGACCCTGCTTAAAGTAGGCACCGGCGATGCCCTGCTGATCCAATCCCCCAGTGGACGCTACGCGCTCATCAACGGCGGCCCATCTGCCAGCCTGCTCTCCAACAGCCTGGGACGCCGCCTGCCCCCTTTCCACCGAGAACTCGACTGGGCTGGTAGTGGCCTCCCCCGCCAGGGAGCAGATCGATGCCCTGCCGCGCACCCTGGAACGCTTCCCACCTGATGGCGTGCTATGGGCCGGGCCTGACAGCCCAGCCCGCGCTGCCGACTACCTGCGAGAGACTCTCAACGAGATGGAAATCCCCATCAAACTGGCCGAAAGCGGTCACACCCTGGATTTGGGTGACGGGGCAACCCTGAGTGTGCTCTCAGCTGGAAATCGCGGCGCCATCCTGCTCATCGAATGGGATCACTTCCGCGCTTTGCTCCCCCTAGGCGCCCACGAAGATGATTATGAAAGTTTACGCATGGGCCGCGATATTGATGATATCACAGTATTGCTACTGGCCGACAACGGCTACGCACCCCTAAATCCCCTAGAATGGATCAACAACCTCAACCCCCAACTTGTGCTACTCTCTGTGGCCTCCGACGACCCCACCGGCCTGCCCGACCGTGAGACCCTCGATGCCCTGGGCGGTTACTCTCTGCTGCGCACCGACCAACACGGCTGGATTTATATTGCCACAGATGGGGATAAGATTTGGGTGGAAGTCGAGGGGAAATGAATCGTCCCCGATCATCTGGAGGAGACGTTGTAGTACCGACCGAAGATGATATTGATGTAAACCAAGGATAAATATGCTATGTTGCTATTACATCCCAGATGGCAGTATCTTATTCGTCTGTCGATGCAAAGATCGCGGGTTCGAATTCCGTCCGATCCGTGCTGCCACAGGCACGCCTCCGGCGATCCGCGTCCGATTTAAAAGTGTCCGGTAGTGAAGATTTCGTCAAATTATCTTGCATTTTTTGTGGAGATTTAGGTGCTCTCAAAATAGAACTGAATGGCCCTGGGGATAGTATTGATAGTTTCCAATTTCTAATCAAAAACGCTTTCTTGACAACCTTCTCAAATTATTGCATAATTTGGTTGGCCGTCCAACCAATATACTTAGGAGTAAAGATGTCCGCTCGACCACGTTCGGATGAAAAAGCGCAAGTCATTCTAGATGCCGCCCGCACCTGTCTTGGCGAACGGGGCTACCTGGCCACGACCATCGCCGAGGTCGCCGTCGAGGCTGGCGTCAGCCGAGGTTTGCTTCACTACTACTTCAAGAGCAAGGAAGAGCTTTTAGCCCAGGTAGTCAGGGACGGCTGCGAGGCCACCCTGGAATTGGTCGCGGCTATGTTTGCTGTCAGCGAGACGATCGACGACCTGGCGGCTGGGTTAGCCAACGGTCTGCGGGCCGTCCTCGAAATGGATCCGATCTACTTCAACTTAGTCTTCGAGTGCTGGGCCGTTGCCCGTCAGAGCCCTCTGGTGGCCCAGGAACTAGATGACATCTTTCGCCAATTTCGAGAGGCCATGCGGGATGGTCTGGCGCAAGCAGTGGCGCGGGATGTCATCACCCCGGCAATTCCATTGGACAAACTGGCGGCGCTGCTGCTTGCAGTCATCGATGGCCTGGGGCTGCAACTGGTTACTCACCCAGAAATGGTTGACGACGAAGTGACATGGGAAGCGCTGGAGATGGCGGTGCATTCCTTGCTGAAGTAATACGCAAATCTGGGTTGTGAGAAAACACAAATCAGAGGAGGATCGAAACATGAAAGTGGTAAAAATCCAAGGCACCCCCTATGAAATGGGATTAGAGTATGGAAGGCAGTGCAAAAAAGAAATCCGGCACTCACTCTCCACCTTCTACTTGTATGGAGCTATGTCCTTGACGCCGGGATATAGAAGTGGTCACCCCAAGCTCGGTTATATGCTGCTTACTTTCTTTACGTACAAGAGAAAAAAGAACGAACTCCGTTCCGTGGCCGCCAGATATGAGGAGATGATCCAACGATACAGGCCAGAGATGATCGAGGAAATGAGGGGCATAGCCGAAGGAGCGGAAGTGGATTATCAAGATATCCTGTATATTAACGCTTTTCCAGAGATAGTCGAGAGTTGTTCGATGTGGGCAGCCAGCGGCAAAGCCACAAGCACCGGGGAGACTCTTTTGGGGATGAATACAGATGAAATGAAGCGTACTGAAAAAACACAGGTCATTCTCATTGCCGAGCCTGATGATGGCTATAGATATATCGGCACTGCCTTTGCCGGTGCTGTAGGTCTAATTCATGGGATGAATCAAAATGGTCTTGCTATGGTCAATATGCTTCTAAATCTAAAGAGGCCCGAGATACCCCCGATTGGTGTGCCAGGACTTTTAATGGCAGAGATGATTCTCTCCAAATGTGCAAATACCGACGAAGCTTTAGAATTATTCAAAGAGCTTCCTAATCCATGCTGCTCATCCGCTTTTTTCTTTGTGGACAGGGTCAAGGCTGCGAGGATTGAAGCCTCGGCAGAAGAATATGATATTACGATGATCGAGAACGATGCAGTAGGTTGCTGCATGAGGCCATTGTCTGAAAAAATGAAAAAATACGATACCACCCTGGAGTGGGATGCTCGAATGACTGTAAATGCTATTCCAAGAACGAAGCGAATGCACGAGCTTTTGAAAAAGCACTATGGCAGCTTTGATAAAAACATCATGATGGAAATAGCAAGAGACCACGGGGAAGGCGAAACTCGAGGCAAGGGCATTTGTCAGCACGATCTTGGTGCGGTTACCATTGGTTCCTTTGTTGCAAGGCCCGGGGATTTGAAAGTGTGGATATGCCGTGGCAGTCCTTGTAAGCATGAATACGAAGAGTTTACCCTGAAACGCTAACCAAAGGACGTCGTGACTTTGAAAGAGGAACACGAGATGGCCAAACGCGACGACGCAATTGGAGCGTTATTATTTTTTTTGCCTGTTCTATTAGCTGGACATCCAACCAATAAAGGAGAGCATCACATATGAAGAGTCAGTTTGTTACCCTGCCAGACGGTCTGCGCATCCACACCCTCGTTGCTGGAGCCGAGGAAAACCCACCGCTGATCCTGTTGCACGGGTACCCATCCAACAGCCAATTGTGGCGGCGCTGCATCCCGCCTCTTGCTGACCATTTTCGCGTCTACGCCCCCGATCTACCAGGCTACGGCCAGTCGGATAAGCCGCTGGACGTGGAATATGACCTTGATTATTCCGTTCATTTTCTACTGGGCTTCTATGATGCCCTGGGGTTGGAGCAGGCTGGACTGGTCGTCCACGATGTGGGCGGTATGCTGGGATTGGGCTTTGCTGCCCGTCACCCGGAGCGGGTGACGCGCTTTGTGGTCATGGATACCGCACCCTATGTCGAGTGGAACTTCATCCTACGGGCGGCGTTAGGCCTGGCGCGCAACTCATTCAGCGCACGATTTATGCTGACCCGGGCAGGTTTCAAGTGGATAGCGAGACGCCTCCTCGTTCACAACCCGGCGGCGATCACCGATGAGGTGGTTGATCTTTACCGGGACCCTTGGGTCGAAAACCCAGACTCCCGGCGCGCGTTCAGCCACGTGATCGGACTGCCCCCAGTTCATCTGACTGAGCCGCGCCAGAACCTGCGCCGCATCACCGCGCCAACCCTGATCCTGTGGGCTGAGAAGGATGTGGTTTTTCCCACCCGCATTGCCCGCCAATTGCAGACAGACATCGCCGGCTCCGAACTGATCACTGTGCCAGACTGCGGTCACTTTTTGCAGGAGGAGCAGCCCGAGCTGGTCGTCGAACACCTGCTGAGATTTCTGGAAGGAGAATAAACGATGAAATGCTACAGAGAGTTTCCACTTTCGACGGTGGTCTATAACGCCGTCACGCTGGGCGGCGCGCTGCTGGTTGGCGTGATCGTCGCGGCGCAGTACGGTCTCTGGGCCGCGATCGGCTTCCTGTCGCTCCTGGCGCTCACGGTGGCCGGGCTGCTGGCCGCGGTCTGCGCCCGCTGCAGCTATTACGGCCGCCGCTGCGCGCTGGGCCTGGGGAAAGTGACGGCCCTGGCCTTCAAGAAAGGTCGCGAAGACGAGTTCTTTCGCACAGCGGGGCAGATAGTTATCCTGCTGCTGCTCGCGCTTTTGCTGCTCCTGCCCATCGCTGCCAGCGTCGCTTTGCTGGCAGCAGAGTTCAGTACGTGGCGGCTGGCGCTGTTGGTTGCCCTGGTGGGCCTGCTGCTGGCCGGCGCGCTGCCGCACCCCCGGCTGGTCTGCCGCCACTGCTGCCAGCGCGAGCAAGGCGTCTGCCCCGTCGGCCGGCAACTGTGGAAGACAGAGTAGTTACAGCCTGGATGGCAGGCGGTTCAGTATGGAGATCGAAATGATGATGAAGAAACGTGGAGTCAACGCCGTCTGGGATTCGATAACCAACCTGGCGGCAGGTCGAACCCGTAGTTACGAGTATCCGCGCCAACCATTGCCAGAATGGAATGTCGGAGAGGAAGAATATCTCTTCTTGCATAATCTGAACATCCTCGATGTAGATGTTGGGAAAATACGGGACGAAAGAGGCCTCCTTGTCCGCAACCGGCGGATCGAAGAACTGGTGCTTCCGCAAGACTTTGAATCGGTCAGGGCAAATTATCGCATCGAGAAGGAAATCGACGGTGACGGGCAATACCTGATCCCCGGGCTATCCGACCTCCACTGTCACGTGTCGCTCGTCAGCGAGTTCGGCGCCGGCTTGAAGGAAATGAGTTACTGGGACGCTCAACGGCTGAAGAACAGCGAAGAGACACTGAAACAGGGGTGCACCTTCATCCGAGACTGCGGAGGCTCCTGGCAAATTCTGGAGTATCTAAAGTCTGAAATCGAAGCCAATCGCCTGCCAGGCCCCAGGATCATGACTTCCCATGCGCCGATTACACCCAGGGGAGGAATGTGGGACGAGGGCGTTCTGGCAAATTATCTCGCGCCTTTGTTTTTTGGCGGCAAGATGTTTCGTGGAAACAAAAGAGTCGGTTTTCCCCGCAATGAGCGGGAAATCCTCGACGTGATGGCTGTGCTCGACGAAGGGGGCTGTGATTTCTTCAAGACCTATTTCGAAGACAAGCCCATCTATGGTCACAAGCAAACCACCGTGTATACCATGTTCAGCCCTCAGCAAGCCAGGCTGATCCGGGAGAGGGCCGATCAATGCGGCAAGAAAGTCGCCGCTCATAGTTTGTTCATCAAAGGCTCCCGGCGAGCCATAGAAGCAGGGCTGGACACTCTGGAGCATTGCACCGTCGATGCCCCATACACCCTCGATGATGCCAAAACGATGGCGCAGAGGGGCATTGCCATAGTTCCTACCCTGAGCATTGGTTGTTTCCTGGCCATGGAATGCGGCGGACAGGGTTATCCCGACGATCCCGAGGTCAGGTTTTTCGCAGAGCTTCGCAAGCGGAACGCTGTCGCTCACGCTCGCCAGGTGGCTGTTCCGCAACTTTGGAAGAGTTACCAGCGCTTCTTCGAATGGTTGGACACCCGGTTCGAAGTTCGAAAAATGCCCATTGTTGGAAAAGTCTACCCAGAAAGGGTGCATGGATTTGCCCACTTTGCCCCTGAAAGCATCAGGAACTTTCAAGAAGCGGGAGTCCGTGTCGGTGTGGGGACCGATGGCGGTACAGGGATTACCTTTTGTGGTTTCCTCGAGAACGAATTTGAAGCACTGCACCGCTATGGTTACTCCAAAGCTCAAGTTCTGCGCATGGCGACGCTGGGCAACATGGAAATATTGGGATTGGAAGATAATCTCGGCTCTCTGGAGGAAGGCAAATATGCCGACATGGTGCTGTTGGATGATAATCCATTCGAAGACTTAATCGCTTGCAAAAAAGTGCGCATGGTTTTTAAGGATGGTCGATTGGTCTATGAATGGATCAAGGAGAAGTAAATGACAAAACAAGAACAAACCAACAACCCCCACGATATATGTAGCTGGCGTCCGGTTTCCGAGTGCCAGGATTGCGCCATTGCCGGCTGCCTGAAGTGTCGTTACAACCCAGGAGACCTACTCCATTTTATAGGCCTTTTTCTTTCCGCTTTTATTCCAGCTTTAATAGGGATGATATTGAGCGGTTATGGCTGGTATCTCCTGGGCTGGTTTGGACTGGCAGTGATCTTTTTTGGATTCTGGGAGATTCGCATCCTTTGCAGTCATTGCCCTTATTATGCCAAAAAAGGGACGACCCTGCATTGTATTGCCAACTATGGCTGCCCCAAGTTTTGGGAATACCATCCCGAACCAATCAGTACCCCGGAAAAAATTCAGCTTTTTATTGGTTTTACTATAATGTGTGGATACCCCTTTCCATTCTTGATACTTGGTAAACAATTCATCTTATTATTCCTTGCTGTATGGGGCTTGTTGATGTTCTGGTGGACATTACAAAAATACACCTGTTCTCAATGCGTCAATTTTTCCTGTCCTTTGAATCGAGTAGCCAAAGAGATCGTTGACCAGTATCTCATGCGCAATCCCGTTATGAGAAAAGCATGGGAGGAAAGCGGATGGGAGGTATCTGAAAGCTTTTCGCCGGAAATCTTTTTTTAGGAGACGAACATGACAAAGTCACAAATCCACAAGCACCCGTTGCTCAAACCTCATCCCTGCCTGGCGTTCTTTGCCTACGCCTACAACTTGGCCGAAGCCACACGCGCCGTCGAGGTCGCCGGCGCCCTGCGCGAGCGGGGCGCAGAAGTCCATTTTTTCACCCACGGCGGCCCTCACGAGTCGCGCATCATCGAGGCTGGCTTTCCCCTCACCACTTTGCAGCCCCTCATCACGCCGGAAAAATCCGCCTTCCTGATGGAAATAGACCAGGGACGCCGTATTGGCCGGCAGCCTTTCACCACCGCTGAGTTGACAGCCTACATCGAAAGCGAATTAGCCGCGCTGCGCGAACTGCGTCCGGCTGCCGTCTACGCCGGGATGAACTTGCCGTGCTCCATCTCGGCGCGTGCGGCAGGAATCCCCCTGATCTACCTGATGTCCACCCCCGGCACTTACCCCTACTTCCATCACGGCCTGGCGACCCTCCCAGAATCGCTGGAGAACCGGCTCACGTTCCTTCTGCCGCGACGGTGGAGAGACCGTCTCTTCAACCGACTGGCGCCCCGCTTTTACGCCGGGCTGCGGAACTACAACCGGGTAGCTCGCCGCTACGGCGCGCCGCCCGCCCGCACCATCCTGGATGTCGTCACCGGCGACCTCACCCTGCTAGCCGACCTGCCGGAGCTGTCCGGCTTGCCCGCCGAATCGCTCCCTGACAACTATCGTCACGTTGGCCCGGTCTTTGCCCATCTGCCATTGCCCGTGCCCGACGAGGTGCGGCGTATCTTTTCTCGCCCCGGGCTTAAGGTCTTTTGCGCCATGGGCAGCTCTGCTCCCGCCCGCGTCCTGCGCACGGCGGCGCTGGCGCTGCGCGACAGCGGCCACAACGTGGTCATCGCCACCACATCCATCCTCGACCCGGCCGACTTGGCGCCGCTGCCGGAGAATGTCTATGCCACCCGCTACCTGCCCGCGCCCCAGGTCAACGAGATGGCCGATGTGGCTGTCACCCACGGCGGGCAGGGCACGCTGCAGACCGCCTGCTGGGCCGGTACCCCGGTAGTCGGCGTGGCCCTCCAGTTCGAGCAGCAGAGCAACCTCGACGCGCTGGCCCGCGCCGGGATGGGCGTTCGTATTCCGCTGCGCGCCTTTACCGGGGAGAGACTGCTGGCGGAAGTCGAACGCGTAGCGGGCAACCCCCGGTATCGCCAGAACGCACAGCGAATCCAAACCCTGTTTCGCAGCACCGATGGTCCCGCCAATGCCGCCGAGGCTATCCTGGCATTTATCCGATGATGAAGATCAATATATATTACTTCAGCGGCACGGGCAACACCGCCTGGGTGGTACAGCGCCTGGCCGAACGACTGACCTGCCTGGGCGATGAGGTCACGGCCGCGTCGTGTGAGCAAGTTGCCGCCTCGGCAGTGGACTTGGCGGCCTGCGACGTGATGGGCATTGCTTTCCCGATTCACTCTTCGTTTGTGCCGCCCGTATTCCGCGACTTTCTACGGGGGCTGCCTCCCGGCGCAGGCAAGCCCCTGTTTGCGGTGACTACGGCGGGGTATTGGGCCGGCGATATGGCCTGGCATGGTGTGAAACCACTGAAAGCCAGGGGATATGAACCGTTTCTGCTGGGCAACGTGCTCATGGGGAATAACCTGCACCTGCCGGT
>JADHXE010000091.1 GCA_016783125.1 Anaerolineales bacterium | reverse complement strand
CGCAGCACCACACGCACACCCATTTTTTCGGTCTCTTTTTTCACGGATTAGAGGAGTACAAATGACGAATATATCTGTAACGTTACAAGAAATGCTGGCTGGTTTCCTGGCTTCTTTGCCCCACCTGGTGGTGTCTTTGTTGATCTTCATCGTCACCCTATACCTGGCGGGCTTGTTGGCCAGGGTCGTGCGCAAGGCGATGGAGCTACGCAATAGCGACCATGAGATTACGATTTTGATCTCTCAAATCACCCGCTGGACAATTCTGATTTTGGGCGTTGTGATTGCGCTAGAGCAGATTGGCTTTGACCTGACAGCCTTCCTGGCGGGGGTGGGGATTCTGGGATTTACGGTGGGTTTTGCCCTGCAAGATGTCAGCAAGAACTTCGTCTCGGGGTTGCTCCTGCTCCTCGAGCAGCCCTTTGACATTGGAGATGATATTGAAATTGGGGGTTATATCGGCACCGTAGCCAATGTCGATATTCGCGCCACCGAGCTTTATACCTATGACGGGCAAAACGTGCTGATCCCAAACGGGGATGTTTTTACCCAGCCGATCAAAAACTACAGCCGTTATGATAAACGCCGTGCGGAAATAAAACTTGGGGTGGCCTATGGCAGTGATCTCGAGTTTGTGAAGCAGACAACCCTTGAGGTTGTATCAGCGCTCGAAGGAGTGCTCGCCGATCCGGCACCCTATGTGCTATACAAGAATTTCGGCGAATCATCGGTCGACTTCAGGTCATATTTTTGGGTTGATGTAGCCAAAGCTGATTTTAGCGGGGTACTTGATGCCGCGATTATCAGGATCAATAACGCCTTTGTAGAGAAAGGCATCGAGATGCCCTATCCAACCCAAACGGTGCATTTGGTGAAATGACAGATACTCCATAGCCTTTCATTTGAACCAAAACCAAAAAGGAGGTGCATTTGCTAGCACCTCTTTTTTGGATTAAAAATCGGTTTGCTTGGGGGACTACGCGCTATCGCGAAGAGTGCGATAAATTGTGTATTCAACCTCAACGTCTTGAATTTCGGCCTCAGGTTTATCCTTAAAGCCTTGCAGGTAGTTCATAAATTTATAAACGTCATCAAAATTGGTCGCCAGACCAACCGAGATGCGAATGGTACTTGGATTTCTGCCATGTTCACTGCGAGCCCAGTCGAAGAAATGGTCAAACGACATAGCTATGGGCTGGTTGAAAGCCTGTGCCATTTCTTCCCTGGTCAAGTGGTGGACGATTTCTCCTGTGCCTGGGTTACAAAAGCAGCCGGTGCGTAATGAGATATTGGCCCGGTTGGCCAGGGCTTCGACCCTCCGGTAATCGAGGCGGATACCCTGCGGATCGTCAATGCTGAAGGCTATCGTGCCTCCCCGCTCTTGCAGATTGGTGGGGCCAAAAAATTGCACCATCGGAGTGCCGTTGCCATGCGTTACTGCCGTCATTTGGTCTAGTAGCCAGCCGGTCAGGCAAGTCACCCGTTCATGGATGAGTTCTATGCCAATATCATTGATATGCCGCAGGCCAATTTCGATGGCGGGCAAAGTAAGATAGTTGATTGTGCCATCCTCGTACCCGGCTTCATCCTCTAATAAGTAGTGCCAACCTTCCCCCTGAACCGAAGTAATCGAAATGGTGCCGCCAGCGAACCAGGGACGCTGCATTATTGCCAGGGCCTCTTTGCGGGCCAGCAGGCAGCCCACACCGGTGGGATAACCAAAAATCTTATAAAAAGACAACGGCACAAAATCGGGCTTCCAAACACCCAGATCGAGTCGATTGGTCGGGACAAAGGCCGCGCTATCGAGCAGTACATGCCAGCCTTTGGCCTGGGCTTTAGCGATCCACTCCAAGGAATGCTGCACGCCGGAGAAATTCGATTGCGCCGGGTAAGAAAACAGATTGTTCCCCCCCGGCTGGACGCGATCAAGTTCCGCTTCTAAGGCTTGCGCATCAAAACGCAGCTCCGGTAAAACAGTGGGCAAATAGGTTACTTCTGCCCCCTTAGCCCTGGCAAACTCACGGATGCCGTTGACTGAGTTGTGGTTGTCATATGCGGGTAAAAATCGGCCTCCAGGGCCAAAGGGAAAAGCCTCTCCTACCAGTTTGAGCGCCCCGCTGGCGTTAGGGGTGAAAATAGCTGCATATTCATCTGGCGAAGCGTTGAAATATTCCAACACATAATTGCGCGCTTGTTCTACCAGATGTGTCATCGCCAGGGACGAGGGGTTCTTGGAATGGGGGTTGCCAAATATACCCTCTTCCAGCAGTGCCATATGCTGGCGAAGCTGCGATGCGGCATATAACCCCCCGCCGGTATAATCCAAATAAATCTGATTTTGCTTGTCTAGACGTGCATATTCACTCGTTCGCAAATCATCCAGTACCTTTGTACTTTCATAGGCAGGATATTCATTTTTGAATGCAGCCAAAGCCTGATCCATTTCATTTGGGTTGTAATCCATTCATCCATTCCTTTTCTACTGTTATTTTTGTCCGAATCCGTGTCCTATTTCCGGAACTTTTCCGCTCGTTTGAAACACACCCGTATCACTTCAGTCAGCATCATCTCCTCGGATAACGCTTTCAGCCAAACCAAGTAATTCTTGCGCAGCATCTGAGTCGGTGTGATTAGCCTTCCAATATATTTCGAGCAACTCCACCGGGGAGAAGCTGCCCACCGCTTGATCTTCAGGCAAACGAATGCGATTTTCTTGTTGGGGACGTTTGATCAGATGGAACTCAAACGCCTCAGCAGCGTGCTCCCGCAGAGCCGCTTCATCGATCATCGATTCCCACTCCCTGGGATATTCGATCACCAGGCGGACAATCGCATCGGCCAATTCTTTTTGGGGAGGTAAGGCGGCGCGTAATTGATCGCTGATCTTCTCTTGAGATGCGAGGCGGACGAACCGATCTACGAAGAGGCGGATTCCAGTGAGTTGACGCCATACTACCTCCGAGGTTCCCTTCTCGACCTCAGCGATGACGAAGAACTTATCATCCTCAGCCTCGCCAAAATCGACGCGCTCAATGGAGCCAGGATAAACCACGGGAGGATGAGCATCTTCATTCAGGTTTTGGGGTTTGTGGATGTGTCCCAAGGCCACATAATCCAGGCGCTGATCCCTGACCAGCGAACCAGGCAGCACCAGATCACCGCCCAGCATAACCGTGCGCTCGCCGCCATATTTGGCTCCCTGCACCGAAGCGTGTGCGGTCAAAATGATGGGGAGATCAGGGTCGGCCTGATCGGCCTCATCGAGCCAGTGATGCACTAAATCTGTCAGGCGTTCTTCAAGCTCCTCGTAAATCTGAGAAAGGTCACGCCCCTGGATATCCAGATGAGCCATCATCCCCGAACGAGAAATCCAGGGAATCGCCAAAACCTGGAGGGGCAGTCCTTCGAGATCATCGGGAGTGAGAAAACAAGGTTTATCCAACACCTGCACATGAGGCACTTGCAAGGTCGAAAACTCGGTCATAGCATGGGCGCGGTTCATCGCCGGGGAGAGATCATGATTGCCGACGAGCAGCAGCGTAGGAATACCAGCCTGGGAGAGGCGCATCACGCGTTTACCCCACTCGCGTTGATAGGTTGGGGCCGGGTTGCGATCCTTATAGGCGTCCCCGGCGAAGAGCACCACATCAACCTGCTCATCAATAGCTGTATCAATAATCGTGTCGAGGGATTTGAGGAAATCCAACACCCTTACAGGCAGCCCTGTCTCAGGGTCATGGCGGCCATAAGTGGCCATATCGATATGCGCGTCAGCGAAGTGCAAGATCGTAGGCATTTATAAAATCCAATCCAAAAGGGATAATCCAGGAATACGCGCGAAGTGTCTTTGATTGTGAGTAGCCAAGGGCAGGGCATTTTCCAAAGCAATGCTAGCAATTTGCAAATCTGGTTCAGCTATCAGAAGTCCCTGCCGACGCAGTTCATCTTTAAGTATTCCACAACGCCTGGCCTCAAATTTGTCGAAAGCCAAAACTGTTGTTCCTTCTAACAACAGATCCACTTGCCCCAAATGATGTTCTGGACGATCTGACTTCAATGCCCCATAGACAAGTTCACAGACAGTGATCGCTGAAACGAACAGCGTAGTCGTTGGTTCAACATACTTATCAATATTGAGACTGCCGCGCAAAACAGCTACGCAATGATCAGTATCCAGCATAACGCTCATAGCTTGACCTCACGCTCACGCGTTATTTCTCGTTCAGCGTAAATATGGGTAACAAGCTCATCGAGATCGGTGCGGCCAGCCCAACCCCCGGAGGCATTCATTATCGGGTGGTGGTTTTCTCCTGTTCGTTTTTTGCTTTCACGCTCTAAAGATTCAAGGCTATGTAGGTCTTGAATGCCAATTAGCGCGGCCACAGGTTTACCACGTCGAGCAATGATAATGCGTTCACGGCCATAGCGAACTCGACTGATGAATTCAGATAAGCGGGCTTTCACATCGGCGGTGCCTTTTATAATCATACCCACACTCCTAATGGGTCATTATGACTAGTTGAGTTTATCACATAATAGTAACTTGACAAGGATTTCCAAAAAATGGGCTATGGTGTGCTCCGCACACCATAGCCCATTTTTTGGATTATCTCTAACGTCAACCCACGGTTGACCGTGCTAAATTCCTCACAAACCCCCTGGACTACATGAAGATGCCGCCGGGCCAGGCGAAAATGAACTCCCCCCGGATACCCTAGACGCGAACACGGAGAGTTTCTTCTTCACTTGTTCGCTCTGGCAACCTGGGCAAATCACCTCGCCAATTGCATTAGCGCTACGCACTAATTCTTCAAAGAGTTGACCGCATTCTTCACACACAAATTCAAAAATCGGCATACCGTCCTCCAAAAAATATCAAAATAAGATGGATGTGTTTCAAATGATCTGAATAGTGCACCTGTTGCATATTGCGTATTCCGTATTGCGTATTTGGGATTCATTGCCGGACACTTCTTGTGTCGAAAGAAAAATTGGACACGGATGCCACGGACCAGCACGGATTTTCTAAACCAAAAGATACGTATCCAAAAATGGGATTCGAAGTAAATTCAGCAAAACCTGTAATGGTCAGAAGGATGAGTTACACTTTGTTTTGTCATTCTGAGGAGCGCAGCGACGAAGAATCCCTGATGAGCACGTTAATTGTTGCCTATGCGGGTTCGAATTCATTGCGCTCCGTAGGGATTCTTCGCTGCGCTCAGAATGACAAGACTGTCCATTATCATGTTGACCATTACATAAATTCAGCAAAACCGTTTGTTTTTATCCGTTCAATCCGTATTTATCCGTGTACTATTAAAAAAGTGTCCGGTAACAAAATTTGGGAAGGCTTTACAAAATACGAAATACGCAATACGGGACAATAAAACGCACCCAAATAAGATAACACCTCCATTAGATGCAGAAATGTAAAAAAGGTTACAGGTGAATTCGTTTATCCACCACCCTGGATGCGCTCCAAGTGGTACCAACCGATATCGAAGTGATCGTTGAGTTTTACGGCTTCAGATAAATCAGCGATCGCGCCGTCGATGTCGCCCAAGGCTTCCTTGGCAAGTGCGCGCCAGAACCAGGTCTCTTCGATAGCCGGTTCGCTGGCTGCATCGATGGTGGTTGTGGCCAGGTTGAGCACATCGTAATAGCGTCCTGAATAAAAATAAGCCCAGTAAGGTCCAGTCTGGTACCAGATTGTGCGCCAGGGGATATTGACTTCCTCAGGGTTGAGACTGGCGTAAAGGGCGAAATACTCATCGTAGGCAGCAGCGGCTCCGGCGTAATCGTCAAGATACACTAGATTGGTGCCCCGGTTGAACCAGGCAAAGGCTTTAGCGCGTCCCTCCAGGGTGAAAATTTCATCGGAGGCTTTTTGGGCAGCGTACTGGTAGTTGTAGGTTTCGCCGGCGTGAGGGCCGAGGATGGCCATCACTTCATCTTCACGCACCGGGTAGTACACCACAATATAGGTGTAGTTGAAATGCCCCCAGTATTTCTCCATATCCTCGTAGCTAACGGGGAGATTTTCCATGATGAAGGAATCTTGCGCAGTGAAACGCTGGCGAGAGTCATCGTATGCGTTGATGACCTCATAATGCCCCATCCAGCCATCGAAACCGGCGCCCTCAAAGCCCTTCTCAACGAGCACCGGGAAGCCCGCTGCGATGAAGCGTTTGAGTAAATCCAGGTCGCCACCCACGCGCCACAGGGCATTAAACTCGGTTTCTTCGTTGACAAATGCCACCATCTCATAGGGCATGACATTCTTATCGCGTTGATTGGGCTTCAAGTAAGCGGCTGTATCGCGTTGATCGCCATTCCACTTCCAATAGGAAAGCGCCATCGAGAGATTGGCCGGGCCGCAATTATTCCATTTTTGGAATTCATGTGTGATACCCCCAAGGTTGACTTTATCTGGAATTGGCGTCGAAGCAATCGTCGGCGTGGGGGATGGTAAAGGGGTATCCGTTGGCCCTGGTGCTGCGGGGGTTGCGGCAGCAGTCGGCGGGAGAGGCGTGGGGCTTGGCGGGATAGCCGCTGCCGGTGTTTGATCCTGTTCCCCTTCGGGGATGAAGAGCGCCTCCTCAGGAGGATTGAGGGTATATTTGATCTTCGCCTTCCAGGCATCGACCCGCCAGGCTAAGCGTTCATTGATAGGGGGGTAGTTGTAGAGAAAAGCCGCCAGTAATACCATCACTGGGATTACTAACAGCGCAATGAGCAATCTTCTTCTTTGCATAGTGACGGATTATATCGTAAAAGCCTCCACTTTATGTTCACCATCACCAAACCAGCGATGCACACCACAATACCTATAAATTCATCGGTGATAGCTTCTTGCTGAACATCATCGTCCCAACCGGCACCAGCAATATCGTCACCGCCCCTGGGCTTTTCAGATGAAAGTTTTATTACTACCACCAAGGCACAAAGACACCATGCGCCTGAAAGAAAAGGTAAATATTTTGATTTCCTTCGTGCCTTCGAGTCTCGCCTAAGGCGTGCAAGGCAAGTGGTTGATTTTATTCATGCTTCACTAACCAACAATCAATTCATCTAAAGACCGCTTTGGCACATGATGGATTTCGTTTTCATCGCGCCAATATTTGATATCGCCATCGGGGACCAGGGGATCGATGGCCACCGTCTCCTTTGGTTTGCCCAAGGCCAGTACCAGCAGAATGAGCAGGTGTTTGGGCAACCCCAACGCGCCGATCAGCTCATCCCGTCGATCAACCGAAGCGACGATACAGCCTCCCAGGCCCTTTTCAACCGCGCCCAGCAAGATACTCTGCGCGGCGATGCCGTGGTCGCAGCCGAAGCTCTTTTTGATATTCTTGTCACCCAAGATGATGATATAAGCCGACGGGCGCTCACCCTGCTCGGGGCCAGGCCAATCCTTCAGGTAGCCTGCCCAGCCCAAATGTGGGAAGATCATCCCGTTCATATCTGGGGTGTGAGACAGGAAGAATTTCAGCGGCTGCACATTGGCGCCCGAGGCCGAATGTCGAGCCAAATCCACCAGCTTGACTAGCGTTTCGCGGTCAATGGTGTGGTCTTGATAAAAACGGCGGTAACTGCGATTTTTTAGGACAAGTTCTCGAATAGTCATGGTATTCATCTCCATATATCGCTATTGCTATTAGCTCTGCCATAAATGTTGGTATAAACACATTTACCACCAAGACACGAAGCCACAAAGTTTTTTTATTTCTTTGTGGCTTTGTGCCTTAGTGGTAAATAAAAATAACTCGTTTAGACATGGCCTATTCTAAATCATACCATCCCATCCCATCAACGATGGTGATTGGGGGTCGTGCGCGTCGAAATTACTTTTCGAGCGCTTGAAGTTGTCGGTGGCGTAGCAATACTGGCAGCCAAAAACGCAGGTGTCGTACATGCCAATATCCTTGCTGACCACGCAGCCGCAAGCTTTACGCTGGCCAGGGTCTTTTTTGTGGCCGACTTCGATACCAAATGTAGCTTCGATATAAGTATCGTCGATGCACTTGCCCGGCAGGATACCATAAGGCTCCATGTCGCGCTCCTCGGAGCAGGAGAAGATTTCCAGATCGTTCTCGCTGGCAGTCTGGGCAATGGTTTCCATCAACGCATCGTAGCGCGGGCTGGATTGACCGTCGTGATCTGACAAGTCAACGGCAACGCCCTGCTGGTTGAGCTGATCGATGCGTTTGCGGAATTTGTTGTATATATCCATCACGCTGATCACCGAGCGGTGAGTATAGCCGCTCAGAGCCTTGGCAATGTGCCCGTAATTCTCGGTGTGGAACTGTGCCCCGGTGAGTTGGCTGAACACAATGGGATCATAACGCCAGATCACCCGTTGGAATCCGATACGGTCTGCCAACTCCTGAAAGGTTTTGATGGCCGCCTGACGAGAGGGGCCCTTGGTATCGATCTGGCGTGGATAACCTAGCAATGTGTGCTGGAAATAATACAGGTAACCGCGCTGATCAAGTTCATCTAGATATGGGAACAGCGGTTTGGGGTTGCGCGTCCAGAAGGCGATTACGTCTACATCTTCAGGCAGCAGCGAGACACGTGAAACCTGCTCACGGTTGTAGGGATTGGGAACCGTGCAGTATCCCGCCCGAATGCGGTTGATGAACCACTCGGCATAAAAAGCGGGGATATCCGTACGTCGGCTGGCGCTGATGATCAGGGATGTGTCCTTTAGGTGGGAATTAGGAAGCCAGGAACGCCGGTAGGCGGGAAAGTAATTCATTATTCCCACATTGCTAACTCGAACAAAATTTAAAAAACCGCGAAGACGCGATGCTATGCCGGCCTGCGGCCGAGCGCGAAGAAAACCTTATAAATCTTTGCGACCTTCGCGTGTCGCCACAGGCGTGCATAGCATTCGCGGTGAGATCTTTTACGAAAAAACTTCAATTGTGAGGCCATACACACTACTCACTTCGGTTGTCTGGAAATGGCTTGATAGAACTCGTTCTTGACCTTTTCGCGATGTTCTTTAGGAATGTTATGCCAGCGCACGCCGAGGATGGCCCCTTCCAAGGCATAGAGCATGTTAGCAAAAGCGGTAATATCGGTTTGTCCAATACGGATCAAGGCATCGACGCTGCCCATCTCAGCGAGATCGTCGTATGTGGTGACGCCGATCTGTTTCAATTTTTCGGCTAGCACTGGTCCGATGTTGGGGAGTTGGGTGAGGTCTTCCATACCAGTGTTCCAATTTTCCTTCAACTACTTCCACATTGCGGGTTTTCGAACGACGTATCCTGTTGGTAGTTTAATATGGTCGGGAAAGAGGCTATTCCGGATCTTGCTTTCGTAAATCTCAAAACAGATAGGGGCTGCTTTTCTTAAGTCAAATGAAGATCTCGCTGGAGGAAATGCGATTTTGGTAATTTTATCTGGAAACAATCTTTGGATTTCCAGGATTGGCAGAGTGAGATCACTATCGGCCGAAATGAGAATTGCTGTATCAAAGGCATCTTGAAATGCATCTACAAGCATATGAGTTGCGATATTTACATCAGTTCGCTTCTCATTGGATTGAATATGCCTATGCCCACATTTATTGCAGTATTCTTCAAAAGATTGGTAACGTCCATAATAGATACTGAAATCAGTCAAATTCCCAAGAGCACTTAGAAACGCTTCTTGTCGTTTTCATTTAGAGTCAGGCTTTGTTATTTTTGATGTAAAGTACTTTGTGTGTACAAGTTTTTGATTGTTTATGAGGAGTTTACTGGCTAACTTTTGCACGTTCAACCAATAGTATTTCTTCCAACCCTTTTCTCTCAACCCAAAATAAAGATTGAACCCATCAACGTATACAATCACTCTCTCATGCATTTTCGCCACTTTCCCTCAGGGCGAACGCATCTAAATTGTTATTGGCGCAATTTTTACCGCTAAGACGCGAAGGGCGCAAAGATTTTTTTAGCAATGAAAGGCCGCCTGATTTACAATGGCTCTTTTTCGTTCAAAAATACACACATCTTTGCGATTTTGCTATCTTTCCTTCGCGTTCTTCGCGTCTTCGCGGTTCAAAAATAAGATGCGTTTGCCCCGCACTTTCCCTCTTGACAGCTTGTATGAATATCAGTATAGTGTATTTTACAGCGCCAACGTTAGCTCGTTGGTCCTCGGTCATCCCGAAAGGGATGGCCGTTTGTTTTGTTGTCAGTCCTCATCCACCGGGGGAGCGGCGGGGCCGTAATCCAGTACATCGCGGGGTATGGGGCCATCGGTGGGGCCGCCGATGATGCCATGCTGCTCCATGACATCAATCAGCCGCGCGGCGCGGGTGTAGCCGATGCGCAGACCGCGCTGCAGCATGGAGATCGAGGCTCTCCCCTTCCGCCTGACCATATCTACAGCTTCATCATACAGGGGGTCACGATCTTCTTCTGGCTTGAGGTCCTCTTTATCCCAAAACTCCATCTGTTTGAGAGGGATATTGCGAGAGACGCCGTCGGGGTGGCCGCCTGCAGCGGTGGTCACAGACGTGGGGGGCACATAACCGTGTTGATCGCGCCAGTACTGCACGATGCGCAGAATCTCGAAATCGGAGACGAAAACACCTTGCAACCGCACCGGCGCTGGAGCATCGGGAGCCTGGAAGAGCATATCGCCGCGGCCAAGCAAGCGCTCCGCTCCAGGCTGATCTAAGATCACGCGGCTGTCGGTGCCGGATGCCGTGGCGAAAGCGATGCGGGCGGGGAAGTTGGCTTTGATCAGGCCGGTGACTACATCTACAGAGGGGCGCTGGGTGGAGATGACCATATGAATACCGGTAGCGCGCGCCAACTGCGCCATGCGGGTGATGGTGCGCTCGGTCTCATCAGGGGCCAGCATCATCAAATCGGCCAGCTCGTCGATGATCACCACCAGATAGGGCAGCTTACGCAAGCCTTGAGCCTCGGCGCGGGTGTTGTAGTCAACCAGATTACGCGCGCCCAGATCGGCGAACTTCTCGTAGCGCTGATCCATCTCACGCGTCACCCACTGTAAGGCGCCCACCACGCGCTCTAATTCGACCACCACCGGCGCTAACAGATGGGGGATGCCGTCATAGCCGGTCAACTCAACGCGTTTGGGGTCCACCATGATCAGGCGCAACTCATCGGGCGTGTTGTGCATCAGGAAGCTGGCAATAATCGAGTTCACACACACCGACTTACCTGATCCGGTCGTGCCGGCGATGAGCAGGTGGGGCATAGCCGCCAAATCCGCGGCCACGGCGTTGCCGGAGACATCTTGCCCAAGGGCAAAGCGCAACGGTCGCCCTTCCAAACGCCTGAAAGCCTCGTTGGTGATGCCATCTCTCAAAGACACCAGGGCAACTTGCGCGTTGGGGACTTCGATGCCGACAAACCCTTTGCCAGGCACAGGGGCCTCCACCCGCACGCGCGTCGCAGCCAGAGCCAAGGCCAAATCGTCAGCCAGCGCGGCGATCTTGTTTACACGCACGCGTTTGCGCCCGGCGCGCGACTCGATGAAATCGGGCTCGACGCCGAATTGGGTGATGGTGGGGCCGCGATTGATCTCTACAACCCGGCCAGGCGCGCCAAAAGATTCTAATGACTCCTCGATGATCTGGGCGCGTTGACGGTCGAACTCGTCATTGACAGGAACCTCTGAACTGGCATCCAGGGTGAAATCGATAGCAGGAAGCACCCACTCATGAGCAAGGATAACCTCTTCGTCCAGGGCTGGAACAACGGAAGAATCTTGGGGGGTTGCTGCCAACTGAGGGGTCGCCTCACCCCGCGCAACGGAGTCCGGAGTCTCCTGCCTGGGAGATCGGGGGAGCTTCTGAGAGAGTGAACGCCCCCCTTGGGTGAACATATTCAAACTTGAGCGCAGTGATGCGCCTAACGGCGTCACCCAACGGAACAACTCCCATACGGTCATATCGAAGGTAATTACCATGGCCAGGATGAACCATGCCAGGAGGATGACGGCTGTGCCGCCCAGGCCAAGCCAATTCTCTAGAAGGTTGAAAAATATACCGCCAACGTAGCCGCCGCCTGAGCCTTCTGTGGGCAGGACGAAAAACCCGCTTTTATTGATCAGAATGACCAGGAATTGCAATCCGGTCAGGAGACAGGCAAACAAGAGAAAGATACCCACGGCGCGCTCGAGTGAGAATTGGGGCAGCCGTTCGAAATTGCGCATGATCAACCACAACCCGACCAGGAATACCCCGATAGGCAGTACGTAACCCCCCCAGCCGAAAAGGTCGAGAAGAAAACCAAGCCATCTCCCCATCCAGACACCTTTCGTGGTAGAGAGCATACCAAACAGGGACAGTAAACCAATCACTGCCATGATCACGCCGGTGATGTCGAGCTTGCGATCCAGAGAGAGCGTGCTTTTGCGAGGTTTTCGGGATGCTGTCGGTTTGCCAGCAGGTTTGCGAGCGCTGTTTTTGCGCGTGGCAGACTTACCGCTCGACGATTTCCGAGCAGTGGATTTTCGGGTGGTACGTTTGCGGGATGAGCTGGTTTTTTTTCGGGCCATGGGGGAGAGTTAGGAGTTAGGGGATAAGCGTTAGACGTTGATTCCAGTTCCAGGATTATAGCACAAATGATCTGGTTAGAGCCGGTGGCGATAAAGGGGTTGGGAGATATTGGGGGTTGCGGTAGAATTGTCGGACTTGGCTTTCGCCAAACGAAAGGATCTTAATTTGTTCCAGATTACGTTTCTTGGCACCTCAGCCTCAGCCCCATCATTCCATCGCGGCCTTTCATCTCAGGTTGTTCAACATAACGAACATCGTTTTCTGATCGATTGTGGTGAAGGAACCCAGCGGCAGATCTTACGCTCAGGACTGGGCTTCAAACGCCTGAATCGCATTTTGATCACGCATGGACATTTGGACCATATCCTGGGCTTAGGAGGGCTGACCTCGACCCTGGCGCGCTGGGAGGCGATAGACAAAATTGAAATTCTAGGTGGGAGGCGTGCCCTGGAGCGCATCCATGATTTGTTGTTCGGCGTGGTTTTCCGAGGCGTGCGACCGCCTATCGATGTGATCTTGCAAGAAATCCAACCGGGGTTGATCTACGACGCGGAGGACTTCACCATCACGGCGTTCCCTGTCAGCCACCGCGGCGCGGATTCATTCGGTTACCTCTTCGAAGAAAAACCCCGCCGCCCATTTTTGCCGGAAAAAGCTGAAGTGCTACGCATCCCCCCAGGGCCGTGGCGCGGAGAACTGGTCGAAGGGAAGGCCATCAAACTCCCCGATGGATGCGAGATCAACCCTGATGATGTATTAGGCCCAGTGCAATTGGGGACGCGTTTCGCGCATATTGGAGACACCGGTCGCACTGATGATTTCCTTGAGATCGTACGCGGGGTCGATGCGCTGGTCATCGAGGCCACCTATTTGAGCGAAGAGGCTGAGATGGCCAAGAAATTTGGACACCTGACAGCACCACAAGCGGCCGAGTTTGCCATTCAAGCGGAAATCCATCACTTACTATTGACGCATATCTCCCGCCGCTACCGCGAGCGAGATGTTTTATCTGAGGCACGGGAAAAATTCCCCAACACCAACGTGGCGCGCGATTTCGACAGCTACCAGGTCCGACGAGGCGAATGTGAGAAGGTAGAGAACTGACGTGTGTGAGCGAGAGTTGTCAGGAGTTTTTGAATGGCAGTTTATACAAAGCGAGTCCAAACAGTACTTACAGTTGAGCAGTATAAGAAACTTTCAGACTTAGCAGAAAAAAAGGAACAGCCGATTAGCGTCCTTGTACGTGATGCAATCGATGAGGTTTACTTTCAACAAATCAAGCAGCAGCAACGCCGAGAGGCTTTGAAGCGATTGCTTGCGTTGGGCGCTCCTGTAACGGATTGGGAACAAACGGAATCTGAAATCATTCAAGGGGCAAATGAGTGAGCGACCTTGAGCATAGCATAACGATACAATGAAAAGAGTCTATCGCACTATAAATCCCCCTGAGCGAAACCAGGTCTTGGGTCGAGGCCTGGTTTTTGTACTTTTTTGGACAGTGATTTTTACCCTGGCATATTCCCAGGCTCCCCTGTATACATCCAATCAAAACCAGTACTTTCTGCACGGATTGGCAAAAGCTGGGTTTGGTCATCTCAATGAAGACTGGTTGGCCAACACCCTTGACCCAACACCGGTGTTCACCTGGGTTGTCTTTCTGAGTTACCGCTTATTTGCCTGGCCGCCGATCTTTTATCTCTACTTTGGCATCTTGGCGGGCGTTTATCTATTCAGCTTGTTGGGGATTGCAGATCAGATTTTTGAAATCAGCCAAAACCGCATAACCCGCTGGACTTTCTTAACCCTGTTCATCGGCCTGAACGCTGCCGCGCTGCGCTTCTTATCAGTTCGGGCATTGGGGGTAAATTGGGCTTATCTGTTCGATGGCGGCGTGGCCGGCCAGCGGCTGCTTGGAGAGGTGTTGCAGCCGAGCACATTCGGGGTTCTGCTGATACTCTCCATCTATTTATTCCTGCGAGGTAAATTATATTGGAGTTTGGTTCCGCTGGTGCTCGCGCCTACGGTACACCCTACATATTTGTTGAGCGCTGGCGTTCTGACAGCCGTATATATGGGCGTCACACTGTGGGAGCAGCGCAAACTCCGTCAACCGTTGATGATTGGGGTCCTTGCCCTGATTGGCGTATTACCTATTCTGCTGCACACCTTTTTGATCTTCCAACCCACCGCCGAATATATTATCGTCCGCGCCCGCGAATTGCTGGTTGATTTTCGCATCCCGCATCACGCCCTGCCAGCCATGTGGTGGGATTACACTGTTGGGATAAAAATGCTGTTGATCGCGATGGCTATCTATTTCGCTCGCGGCACGCGCATGTTCTCATTGTTGTTGATCCCATTCATGACTGCTGTAATTTTGACCGCCATACAGGTGTTCACCCAAAGCAACACTCTGGCTTTGGTATTCCCCTGGCGCTTATCAACTGTGTTGATGCCCCTGTCTTTGAGCATACTTGTTGGCAAGGTGGTGATGTGGGTAGATAGCCGCTTTGGCAAGGTCCTCCAACGCAACGAAAAGAGAGTCATCACCATCAATCTGATCGCCTCGATCCTGTTGGCTGTAGCAGGAGCAGGAATTTTTACGGTCAACTGGACCGAAAAAGACAACAGTCCAGACCGAGCGATGATGGCTTTTGCAGCCGACAACCAGGCTCCAGGACAAAATTATTTGATCCCGCTTCACATGCAAGATTTCCGTTTGGAAACAGGACTACCCGTATTTGTGGAGTTCAAATCTATCCCCTATCGAGATGTGGATGTTCTAGAGTGGTATCGGCGAGTCAGCATGGCGGGCAGGCTATACCAGGCCCCTTATCAGGGCGCGGGATGCGAGGTTCTCAGCGAGCTTTACGCCGAGGGCGTCACCCACGTGGTGCT
>JADHXE010000090.1 GCA_016783125.1 Anaerolineales bacterium | reverse complement strand
TGAGCGGGGTGTGGAACACCCCGCTCACCCCCAAATCTGGGCATTACTACGCGAAATCCCAGAAACCCATAAATATTCAACCAGAGATGAACGGGGATAAACTCAAAAATATCCCCGTTCATCTCTGGTGATCTCCGGATAATCGCCTAAAACTTTGGCCTGAATATGCGGTTGCTCAATAGCACCCAAACCGATAAGAACAAAGCATTACTGAGAGCCTTCGAGATCATCATCCTGATTTGGATCTTGGTCTTCGCCTTCCAGATAACCTTCCGGGCAGGCGAGAAGGGCTTCTTCGCCTTCGACCAATCGATTATTTTCGATGGCGGCTACCGCATATTCTCTGGGCAAATCCCCTACAAAGATTTCGTGATCCCCTTTGGACCGGTGACCTTCTGGCTGCAAGGTGTCATCTTCGAAGTTTTTGGGATCAGTTATGCCAGTTATATTCTCGGCGCGGCCCTCGTCAATGTGTTGGTCACTGGGGGAAGCTACTACCTGTTACGAAAGCTCTTCCCGCAGCAAAAAATCATCCCCTACTTGGGAAGCATCCTCACCGCGGTCTGGTTTTATCCCCCTTTCGGGACGCCCTGGCCTGAACAGACCGCCTTTTTCTTCTCTTTTACTGCTCTCCTTAGCATCACCACAGGATTGCTCAACGATCAGTTATCACCTCTCAAAAAAGGCGCTTTATTCTTCATATCTGGATTGCTTTCATTCATCGCATTCATCAGTAAACAAAACGCGGGGGCTTTTTTCGTACCGCTTCTAGTTGTGCTCCTCTTTGTGGTAAATCTAAAATCTCTCCGTAATGGCATCAAACAGTTTATTCACTTCTCCCTTGGCTGGATTGGGGGTCTCTTAGCATTCGGTATGTGGCTGGTGACCAGATCAGACCTGGCGCTATTTCTAAGACACTTTTTCGAAATCCCTGCCGCGGAGGTCAGCTCTGATCGATTGCCCGGCAGTATTCTAGAAATATTGCGCACCATTCTCATTGGTGAGGGCCTTGCTCCCATCATCGCTCTTTCGATCTTTGCTTCATTGGTAGCCATTCTGAGCTTCATCGTTGAAACAAGATCCAAAACAACGCCCATCGTCGAGGACAAAGCCCGTTTAGTTTCCATCACGCTGGTTCCCTCGCTATTCCTGTACCACAATATCTTCCTGGCTACATCCAACAACCAGCCAGAAAACTCTATTCCCTTCATCGGTTTGATAGCAGCGATCAGCTTTGGGCTGCTTCTATCCGTTCGAAGCCCATCAAAACATTTCCTAAAGAATCGGCTGCCAACTTTTTCTTGGACAAAATCTTTATCTGCGCTCGTTATGTTCACTTTGATGGTAACCGCCTTCTGGCTTGGCGCAAACATTGACATCTCACGCCAAGTGCATGGCATCTTCCGGGAATCGACATTCCCATACAATTTGACCATCGATAAGCTGTCAGCACTAAAATGGGGGGAGCCAACGCGCATTCAAAAACGAATCCCCCCCGAAGACATCAACCAACTTGTCAATTATTTAGCAGAGCAGGATGAGAATTTCTTCATCTTCCCGGATTTCACGATATTCTATGGCATACTCGGTGTCCCATCTCCGCAACCCTTGGTCTGGTTTCACCCTGGGTTGACCTATTCCAAAATCTACGACCCTGAACTCGATGCCTGGATCATCTCCGATCTCAAAGAGAATCAGGTTAGAATCATCGTTATCGAAGAAAACTCCTGGTTCCTCACCGAAGAAAGGCTCGACGATTTTCCACAACTCAAATCTTTCATCACAGATCATTTCATAATCGATCAGCAAATTGGAAACTTCATCATTTATGTACAAGAAGATCACTGAGACCCTTCAAAAACTGGCCCAAAGCCCTTACAGCCTCTTCGCCGTCTTGCTATTTATATGTATTCTGGCGTATGGACTCAACATCCCCTGGATGGGATTTTACTGGGATGACTGGCCCTGGATTTGGTTTTCGCATGTATTGGGGCCTGAGGGGATGCTCCAGATCGACGTGGAGCATCGACCGATCTCTGGGGTGGTTCTGTGGGTGGGCACGCTCCTGTCTGGAGAGAATCCCCTCGGCTGGCAAATCTACAACTTTGTTCTGCGCCTGTTGGGAGCCTTGGCCCTGGGTTGGGCGCTAAAAAAGATCTGGCCGCAGCACCGGGCACAAATCACCTGGGCGACCCTGCTTTTCCTGATCTACCCGGGTTTTGGGCAGCAGTTCGTCGCTGTCAACAACAGCCGCCATCTTTTCCCGCTGATCACCTTCTTCCTCTCGATAGGATTAATGGTAGAAGGAACGCGAAATAAAAAACGCTATTGGCTGTTCACCAGTCTGGCACTACTACTCTCGCTGATCACCATGTTCACTACCGAGTACTACTACGGGTTGGAATTGATCCGCCCGGTGATCCTGTGGTTGTTGATCCGCAGAGACGAAAAACAATTCTCACAAACCATCCTCCCAACGATAAAAACATGGCTGCCATACCTGATTCCGCTATTGGGGATATTTATCTGGCGCTATACCATTTCAAAGGGCGTCAACTACCAGATCACCTTATTCAATGAATTAGGCTCCTCCCCAGACCTGAGCATTTTGCAATTACTCTGGGCCGGAATCCAAGACATTTTCACCGCGGGCATTGGAGCCTGGTTCACAGCTTTCGATCTGCCTGACCCTGCGCTGTTCGGCGTGCGGAGCCGATTATATTATCTGGGCATTGTACTCGTCAGCGCGGTCAGCGTTCTGCTTTACTTTATCTTCCTGCACAGGGAAAATGACCAGGAAAAACTTTGGGGGCAAGAAGCGCTCATTTTAGGCGTATCAGCCCTGGTCATCAGCCCGATCCCATTTTGGGTCACTGGACTCGACCCCAAGCTGAGCTTCCCAGATGACCGTCTGAATCTGCCGATGATCTTCGGGGCCTGTCTGCTCCTGACTGCCTTCCTTGATCTAATCTTCAAACGTGATTCCTACAAAGTTCTTCTGCTATCCATCATCATAGGATTTTCGGTTGGTAGTCACAACCAAAACGCCATCAACTACCGCCGGGACTGGAAATATCAAATTGCCTTTTTCCAACAACTGACCACCCGCATCCCCGATCTCCAGGCAGATACTGCTATCCTGGTCAACGAACTGCCCAATAACCGCTCCACGGACAACTCCCTGGCCGCCCCGCTGAACTGGACATACACACCAGATTACTCGACTGGGAATATGCCCCTAAATATGTATTATATCGAGCTGCGATTTGGCAGAGAAGAAACATCCCTTGAGAACACACCCCTTTCTGGTGTATACCGCTTCTTCCCCTACGAGAGTTCCCCCGTGCAAATCTTGGTGATCTACCACCGGCCGCCGGCTTGTCTGCGCATCATGGACGCGCAGCGCCATCACTATTATCCTTTGCTGCCCTCCTACGTAAAGGATGTTTTGCCATACTCACACCCTGAGCGCATTATTACCGAGGCCGACTCTCCGGCGGTGTTGCCCGATATTCTGGCCAGGTATCATCAACCACAGAATTGGTGTTATTACTTCGAGAAAGCCGACTTGGCCCGCCAGCGCGAGGATTGGAAACAAGTTGCCGAACTCGGCGATATCGCCTTCCCTCTGGACGATTCCCCAAATCACGCTTCGGAACGTGTGCCCTTCATCGAGGGTTATGCCCATGTCGGGCGCTGGGAACGGGCTGAAGAGTTGACCTTCGAAGCCCTGGAGATCAACCAGTTCATGGGCCCCATGCTCTGCGAAGCCTGGGAACGCATCGAGGCAGGCACATCACCCTCGACAGAACGCGATACAATCCTTGAGAAAATCAATAATCAACTAGATTGTTCTCTCTATTAATTTCTATGAGGAAGCCAGGAACGCCGGTAGGCGGGAAAAAACATCTCCGCATCCTGAATTTCTGGTTTCCATATTGAAAGAAAGGGGATATATCCCATGCTAGAACACAAAACTTTGACTGAAAAAATTATCGGTGCGGCGATTGCAGTTCATAAGAAGTTGGGGCCGGGTTTCATCGAATCGATTTATGAAAATGCTTTTGTTATCGAGCTTCGCAAACTTGGGTTGAAAGTTCTGCAGCAAGTCGAGATTCCAGTAAAATATGATGGCATTGTAGTCGGTGTCCACCGGCTTGATTTGTTCATAGAAGATACCATTGTCGTTGAACTCAAAGCCATCAAGAATCTCGAAGATATCCATTTCGCCATTGTACGATCTTATCTTCGAGCAGTAGACCAAAAGCACGGCTTACTACTCAACTTTGCCAAACCAACTCTTGAAATAAAACGCGTTATCGCCAGGTAAAAATAGCTATGAGGAAGGCAGGAAACCAGGAATGAAATCAAGAAGATATTTTCGTTTTTTCCTGCCTTCCTGCTTTCCTCATAAAATTATTTTCTTCATTATCGGTTTCAAATAGGAGTTTTGATCATGCTCAATACAAAAGGAAAATTCTACCTGGGCCGTATTATCGATGAAGATAAGCCCCTGCTCTACGACCCCGATGACCTGACCACTCACGCCGTTGTCGTCGGTATGACAGGCTCGGGCAAGACCGGCCTGTGCATCGACATCATCGAAGAAGCCGCCCTGCAGAACATCCCTGCGCTGCTGATCGACCCCAAGGGCGATATCACCAATGCCCTGCTGCACTTCCCCGATCTGCTGCCTACGGACTTCCAAGCCTGGATCAACCCTGACGAAGCCCGCCGGGAGGGGAAAACTATCGAGGGTGCCGCTGCCGAGGCTGCCACAACCTGGAAAGAAGGTCTCGCTGAATGGGGAATTGGACAGGAGCGACTACGGGCGCTAAAAAACGCCGCCCAATTCGCCATCTTCACCCCGGGATCAGATGCTGGGCTGCCTGTCAGCATTATGGCATCGCTCAAGGCTCCAGGAATTCCCTGGGAGGACAATACCGAACTCTTGCGCGAGAAAATCTCCGGAACGGTCACGGCCATTTTAGGATTGGTCGGCATGAGCGATATCGATCCCGTGCGCAGCCGCGAGCACATCCTGCTCAGCAATATCTTCGAGAACGCCTGGAGCCAGGGCCGCGATCTCGACTTGAGCGAACTCATCTTGCAAACCCAAAACCCGCCCTTCGAGAAGTTAGGCGTCTTCGATGTCAGCACCTTCTTCCCCGATAAAGACCGTTTCGAGCTGGCCATGCTGCTCAACAACATTCTGGCCGCGCCCAGCTTCCAGTCCTGGATCGAAGGCCAGCCCTTGGATATCAACGGCCTGCTCTACATGCCCGACGGCCGGCCGCGCCACAGCGTCTTTTACATCGCCCACCTCAGCGACGAAGAGCGCATGTTCTTCGTCACCCTGCTCTACTCTGCCGTGGAAACCTGGATGCGCGCCCAATCCGGCACCACTGGCCTGCGCGCCATCCTTTACTTCGACGAAATCTTCGGCTATATGCCGCCAGTCAGCAACCCGCCTTCCAAACAGTTGATGCTGCGTATGCTCAAACAGGGTCGGGCTTTCGGCGTCGGCCAGGTGCTGGTCACCCAGAACCCCGCCGACCTGGACTACAAAGCCCTCTCCAACGCAGGGAGTTGGTTCGTCGGCAAGCTGCAAACCGAGAACGATAAGAATCGCCTGCTCGACGGCCTGGAAGGCGCTGCCCCTGGCCTGGATCGCCGTCATTATGACGATCTCATCTCCACCCTCGACAAACGCGTCTTCTTACTGCACAACATTCACGAGCCGAAACCGCAACTTTTCACAACGCGTTGGGCGATGAATTACCTGGCCGGCCCTTTGACTCGCAGCCAGATCCCGGCGTTAAACAAACTTGCAGGGATTTCTGCACCCAAACAGGAAATTCACGCTACCGTTGAAGGTGATCCTGTTCCCCAAGCATCGCTCACCGCTTCCCGCTCACCGCTCCCCGGTTCTTCCTCGCGCCCCGCCATCCCCACCGGCATCGACGAGTACTTCCTGCCCAACAACCTGACTCTATCCCAGGCCGCCAAAGCCGAGAGCATCACCCTGCCCACGGATGCCGCCTCCCCGGGCCTGATCTATCATCCAGGTTTGCTGGCCCAGGCTGAAATCCGCATTTTACAGCGCAAATACAACCTCGACATCGCAACTCAACGCACCGCCCTGATCACCGACCCCGACCGCCGCGGCACCGCCCGCTGGGAAGAGTGGCTGACAACACCCATCGATCCGCGCTCCCTCGACCGCGAACCCGCACCCCAAACCCGGTTTGCTACAGTAGAAGCCCCCCTCTCCGATGGTAAAACCTTGCGCGCTCTCAAAACTGACTTCATCGATTGGATTTACCGCAAGATGGAAGTGCGGGTGCGCGCCAACGAAGCCCTGGGAGTATTCGCCGGGCCAGAGAACTCGCAGGCTGAATTCCGCCGCATGTGTGCTGATGCTGCTCGAGAGAAACGCGATGCCGAAATCGCCAAAGTCGAAGCCAGTTATGATAAAAAACTCGACACCATCGAAGATCGCCTAAAACGCGAAGAGCGTGAACTGCGCGCCGACGAGGCCGACCTGCGCGAGCGCCGCATGGAAGAATATGGCACCCACGCCGAGAACGTGCTCGGTCTGCTCAGCCGCCGCCGCCGAAGGCTCTCCACCTCCCTGACCAAGCGCCGTATGACTGAGAAAGCCAAAGCCGATGTCGAAGAATCCATCGAAGCTATCGAGGAGTACGAAAACCAGATCAACGATCTCGAAGGCGAAGCCGCCCAGGCCATCCAGGATGTCAAAGACAAATGGGCCGACATCGCCGACGATATGGTCGAAATCCCCATACGCCCCTTCAAGAAAGACATCCTCGTCGATCTGTTCGGTGTGGCCTGGATGCCTTACCACACCGTCCAGGCTGGAGGTCGAACGCTGGAGTTGCCCGGATATCAAACCCAATAACGCAAAGCCGCAGAGTAGCAGAGACGCAAAGAAATAAAAGTATATTCTCTGCGCTCTTCGCGTCTCTGCGTTAAATATTTTATAGCATGACAGACAAAAAACACACCATCGAAGACAAAAACGGGGTGAAGATTTCCATCCTCGTCCGCCGCGACAAGCGCCTGAAGAAATCTTCCCGCTGGGGTTGGGAGCCTGACGGCACCATCCTGATGCGCGTACCCTATCGCACACCCAAGCGTGCCATCGGCAGCCTGCTCGACCAAGTCGCCGCCCAACTCGAGAAACAAAACAAGTTAGCCGAGCGCCGCACCGACGCCGAGCTCCAGCAGCGCGCTGTATATCTCAACAAGAAATATTTCGAGGGAAAGATCGAATGGAATGCCATCCGCTGGGTAGGCAATATGAACACTCAGTTGGGCAGCTGCACCAACGGCGGCACCACTGATGGCCATATCCGCATCAGCGATAAGATCAAACGCTGGCCCCAATGGATGGTCGACTACATTATCGCCCACGAGATGGTCCACCGCCTGCACAGCGACCACAGCAAAGAGTACTGGAAAACGCTCACTGAAGGCTATCCCCTCACCGAGCGGGCGCGCGGCTTCATCAAGGGGATGGGGTTTGCAGAGGGGAAACAGTATGAGGATGATTAGCATTTGCTGATAAAACGCCAGGTACATAATGAATATGGGGGGTGTATAATAGAACACATGACCAGTTCCCAGAATTTACGACATTGACCTTCATTTTTATGGATCCCAACTGGAAGTGTTCGACTAGTCCATAAAGGGTGAGACATGATCAATCAAGCTATCTCTATCGATAAATTACCGGATGGTGAAGACATCAAATTCACTGTAGACGCAGCTTTGTTTAGCGAACTTGGCGAAAGGCTTGTTGGGAAACCTTATGTCGCTTTGGGAGAGTTGATCAAGAACAGCTACGATGCAGATGCAACCAAAGTAACTATCCGCTTTGGAGATGATCTTATCGAAATCATCGATAACGGTCACGGCATGGATTTCAAGGAGTTCGAATCTTTCTGGATGCGCGTTGGAACGCAACATAAACAACGCCAGCGGTATTCCAAGAAGTTCCAGCGCCCGATGACTGGTTCCAAAGGTGTTGGACGATTAGCCGTGCAACTCATGGCTAAAGAAATCGGGATGCGTACTGTTTCCGAAGATGATCAGAATTTGGAAATACAAGTGTACGTAAATTGGTCAGAGGCTCAACAAGCGGGTGAATTGACTGAAGCTATAGCAAAATATAGAATCACTGAGACAAGCTTGAAATATCCAGGGAATAGCAAGCATGGCACAGCTATTATTCTAAGCGGGCTAAATCAGACCTGGGATACCGATGCTATCACAGAATTAGCCCAAGAGATCTGGCCCTTGCAGCCTCCTTTCCGAACAGCAAGGGGAGGAATACTTCAAGAAGAGGCATTTGATGTCGAGTTAGAAGCTCCCGATCCAGAGGCAGTCACGCATTTCGAGAATCAGATGGAAGCTGTCTTAGATATATGGGATGCTAAACTCAATGGTAGACTCATTCCTGCTTCCCATGGTAAGAACTGTAAAGTAGAACTCACTCTCGAATTCAAAGGTGCTGAGAAAATACTCCACGAATACGAAGCCATCGACTATACCCTGAATTCAGTGGAATTCGAGATTCGCATCTTTACACTGAAAGGGAAACAGCCGTCAGGCATAATAGTTGATGATGCACGGGAGTACTTTAGGAGCTTTGGCGGTATCCATGTTTACGATTCAGGCTTCAGAATGCCCTTCTATGGAACTGTCGAAGGTGATTGGTTACGAATTCAGTACGATCAAGCATCAAGGCGACACAAATCGATATTGTTACCCGAAGAACTACAAGTATTCCGAGGGTTGCAATTTCTACCAACCCTTTCGCGCTCCTTTGGGGTAGTGCATGTCGACACTGCCAAGGAAAGAGAGATAGCCGAAGAGAGAAACGTTGCCGACAAGGGAGAATATCTACAGCTCCAAGTCACCCGCGATCGTTTAGTCGACAACAGCGCGCACGAAAGTCTTAGAGATATCGTCCGTTATGCTGTGGATTATTACGCCATGCGAGAAGCGGCAAGACAATACAGCGAGAAAGAAACACAAAGACCAACAGAACCTGTACAAAAAAAATTCGAGCGGGTGGAAGATGTAATCGCACGATACCGGGAAGATATCCCGCGGCCAGCTTATCGAACCCTGTCGAGAGAAGTAAAAAGTGCAGTCACAGCGAGCAAGGCAGAACAAGAACGAATTACCCGCCAGGCAGGATTGCTTGGAGCACTAGCTACGACGGGAATGTCGGCGCTGGCTTATGAGCATGAGATCAAGAAACATCATTTCAAACTGCTTGAATTGGCAAGGGAACTCGGTGAGATCAAAGTCGATGATCCAACCATCCAAGAGCAACTCGATAGTATCGTCCGGCGATTGAATGCCATCATCGATCAATCCCGATCTTTGAGAGCTGTCTTCAGTGCCATGTTGGAAGAAGAGAATAGAACGACAATTGGACGTTTCAAGGCAAGGAGTTTGATTCGAGATGTGAGTGATCAACTTGGTATCCTCTTGCGTGGGGTTCGTCCAACGACTCATCGAGTAGACGATGATTTGTTACTTCCCCAAGCAGGATTTGCGGAGTGGAGCGCTATCTTCCAAAACATATTGCTGAATGCGGTAAACGCCATGCTCGATAACCCAGATGCGAAGACAAAAAGGATAAATGTCAGTTCTCGAATCGATGGAGATCGAAGAACCATCCTGATCCAGGATACAGGAGTAGGTGCAAACTTGACAACAGCGGAAGAATTGTTCAAGCCTTTCGTTCGAAAACTGAAAATATCGCCGGAGCGTAAAGCTCTCGGTGTAGGCGGCACGGGGTTAGGATTGACGATCGTAAGAATGATCACTGATAATATTGGCTGCAACGTATCTTTTACGAACCCAGAAGATGGTTTTACGACAGCATTCCAGATCCAATGGAGAGAGAAAACATGACGAAAAAGAAAATCCTTATTTGTGATGATTCGCCAGAGGTTGGTAGATCGCTCAAAAGTGGAATAGAACGAATCGGAGTAGTCGGAGAACATTTCGAAAAACCGATTCTGGCAGGAAAGAAGGAATTGGAACGAGCTGTCAAAGCACTAGAGAAACGCCTGAAACTTGCCAGAGCTAGCAAGATAGACGATTATCCAGACGACGATGCCGCAAAATTCATCGATGAGGCAGACCTGTTAGTGATCGATTACGCTTTATTTAATTTAGATACGTCGGTTACAGGGGAACGAATCGCTTATCTGGCAAGATGTTATTCGAAATGCGGCATCATCATAGCCTTGAATCAATACCCACCTTATGTCGAGGAATATTTCGATTTGACCTTACGAGGTCACCTAGAATCTTATGCTGGTTTGAACATTCCATCCGATTCTTTGATGAATTCTGGATTGTGGGAGGAGCCATGGAGTGGTTTTCGCCCATGGAGTTGGCCTTTATTACCTCAGGCAATCGATAAATTGGAAAATCGTGTTAGCGAGTTGAGCGAACATCTTGGCGACAAAATCCTCGAATATTTGGGCTTCAAAGGTACCAAAGCTCTGACTCTGCCTCGATCGATGGTCGAGTTTCTTTCGAGAGCAAAACCTGAAGAGACAACATTCCAAGAATTCGTCGATAGTGAAAGGTCGGGAAATGGATTACGAGGGAATAAAGAACGACCGATAAACGATGAAGCGATAGCTAGAATCGCAGCAGCCCGTATCGGCAGTTGGCTCGAGTACAGTGTCCTACCGGGGCAGGATATCTTAGTCGACGCGCCCCACTTGATTTCTCGTTTCCCGAGTCTATTAGGAGAAAATACCCAAGACATCGGGGGGTGGAACCGAACAGCCTCTTTCAATGAGTCATTACTCAAACTTGACCCAATTTTAGAACCATGTCAGTTCAAGAAGAAAGCTTGGCTCTCTCGACCAGCCTGGTTCTGGAACGAACTTAGAGACAATGAAAATATAGAAGAGGTAAAAAATCCTTGGACAATTCGTCGTCCTGATCATGTGTTTTGTGAAGATATTTCCAAGTTCGATGCAAGAGATAACACTAGAGAATTCGTTGCCGATTTGAACTCGCCTTACTCACGACGATATGTAAAGAAAATGCAAAATATCCAATACACACCAATAGTTCGTTTTTCAATGTAATAGCTGGAAGGGATATCATGGATGATGATTTGAGGGTATTTCGGGAACTTATCCTTTGGCTCTGGCAAACACATGAAAAACCGTGGAAATATAGTCACGAAGTAGCTAAATTGATTGCTGAAGACATCTTAAATTATGACAGAACATTTAACAGTATCGAAGAATTAGAAAGTCATCTTCCTTCTGATAGACTTGTATGTGGAGGATTCGGCAATCGTTACTTATATCTTAATCCAGTATTCGAAGGGCGGTTGATGGTCCCCAGGATTCAAATAAAATATGATTTTGGAAGAAATATCCCGGAAATAAGATGCCGGCTGGAAATGTTCCTAGTAGACGATGATATTAATGTGAAATCTTTGGGTTATCGTTTCGAATCGCCAGAAGGCAAAAATAATCAGAATGCGGGAGTTCATCACTACTACCATATTCAAATGATACAACCTCCAACATGCAGAATAGATTGGCTTCCGGAAACTCAACCTGCATTTCCCTTAGATGCTGATAACCCGGTAAAGTTGTTGCTTTGTGTATTGGTAAGTTTGTATGGTTTGGACTACTTGGGTACAATTATTAGAGAAGCCCACAATATTTGGAAATTAGGCGACTACGCCGCCGGTGTTCCTCACACTAAATTCGGACCTTTCAAATGGTATAGACTTGTGGAAGTTGGAGACCCTGTGAGGCATATAGAAGGCTATAAGATTACATCGAATATAAACGATTTTGAAGAACACACACGAAGAAGATACACAGGTTGTGGTCTCAAAGGCATTACGAAATCTGCATTTGACGCACTTCATGATGCTGAAAAGAAGAATTATCCGTAATAACTGATTTAGCAACAAATACTGATCATGACAGCATATTCGGTAATAGATTTTTTTTGTGGTGTAGGCGGATTATCCCACGGATTCGTAATGGAAGGATTCGATGTCATTGCTGGTATCGACAGTGATCCATCCTGTAAGTATGCCTACGAAAAAAATAATAGTTCGAAATTCATTCAGGCGGATATTGATGGGTTATCAGGTGATGAGATTGCAAAGTTCTATCCCGAAGAAGCGATCAAGATATTGATTGGATGTGCTCCTTGCCAGCCCTTCTCCACGTATACGAATAAACTCAAAGAAAAGAATTGGAAACAATGGTCATTGTTAGATGAATTCGGGCGTCTTGTCGAAGAAGTACAACCCGAAATCGTCTCGATGGAAAACGTACCAAGTCTTGGGAGCAAAGATATCTTCAAGGATTTCGTGAACTTGCTCAGACGGAATGATTATCATGTGAATTGGTCGAATGTATATTGCCCAGATTATGGTATTCCCCAGCAACGGACGCGCTTGGTTCTCTTTGCATCGAAGTTTGGAGTGATTGATATCATCGAACCTACCCATACTCCTGCTGAGTATGTAACTGTTCGAGAAACGATTGGGCATTTGCCCCCCGTCGAAGTTGGTGAAACTCACGAAAGTGTTTCCCTTCATCGAGCGGGTTTGATGTCTGCTATGAACATGAAACGAATTAGAAGCTCATTACCCGGTGGAACCTGGGAGGATTGGGACGAGAGTTTACGGGCAGCCTGTCATCGGAAGGAAAGCGGAAAATCTTACTACAATGTCTACGGAAGAATGGAATGGGATAAGATATCTCCGACCATCACCACCCAATTCTCTGGATTTGGAAATGGGAGATTCGGTCACCCTGAACAGGATCGGGCACTGACATTGCGAGAAGGTGCTCTTCTACAAACCTTTCCACCAAACTATGAGTTCTTTGAACCGGGTTCCGAGTATTATTTCACACACATCGTAAAACATATCGGTAATGCTGTTCCTGTTCAGTTAGCGAAAGTGGTTGCAAGAAGTATTCGTGTCCACTTAGATGAGTATGAAAGACAGTAAAAACCGAAGGAAACAGAAAGTTCCTCCTCCTTCGTCTGAAGCTGCTCTAAGCCGAATGAAGGCGGCCAAGCCAAAAGACACAGCCCCTGAAATGGCGCTCCGATCAGAAATCCATCGCAGGGGCTATCGTTACCGTGTCGATACCAAACCACTAAAAGAATTGAATAGGCGAGCAGATATCGTATTTCGCCCTACGAAAGTTGCTGTTTTCGTAGATGGTTGTTTCTGGCATGGTTGCCCTATTCATGGTACTCAAGCGAAAGCAAATTCTGAGTTTTGGCAAACTAAAATCCAGCAAAATCGAGAGCGCGATGCAGATACTACTCTCCGACTGGAAGAAGCTGGCTGGAAAGTAATTCGAGTATGGGAACATGAAGATACTAAAGAAGCGGCTGAAATAATTTGTGCTCTCGTTAGAGAACGTCGAAACAAAAACGGGTAACAATCATAATTTCTCCGGAGAACCCCATGCTCCTCCCCCCAAACCCCTACCCTCCCACGCCAAAATCCAACGTTCTCGACAACTACCACGGCACCCCCGTCCCCGCCTCCTACCGTTGGTTCGAGGATATCGACAACCCCAAGTGATCGCTTGTGCCAAGAGCTCACAGTTTTTCCCTGCGTTCCTGAATTCCTCATAAAAAAATTCCCCATGACAGAACAAATCATCGTCATCTTCGCAGTTACCCTGGCAGCATTCACCCAGAGTCTCTCAGGCTTCGGCTCGGCATTGGTTGCCATGGCACTGCTGCCACCTCTACTGGGTATCCAAACCGCCACACCATTAGTCGCGCTGGTTGTGATCCCCCTTGAAGCTTATTTGATCGTGCATTACCGTCACGCGCTAAATATCTCGGTAATCTGGCGGGTAGTTCTTGTCTCAATCGCTGGTATTCCCTTTGGAATTCTGTTTCTCACCCAAATAGATGAAAAAATTGTTTTGACTGTTTTGGGGGTGATTATCAGCGGGTATGCCTTGTTCACCTTTCTCAGAATCCGCCTGCCCAAACTAGAACATCGTGCTTGGGGTTATATTTTCGGACTGCTGTCGGGGTTGCTGGGCGGCGCTTACAATACCGCTGGGCCACCTGTGGTTGTTTATGGCAATATCCTTGGCTGGAATACGGCAGAGTTCAAAAGCAATCTACAAGGCTTCTTCATTCTCTCCAGTACGGTCGTTGCCCTCGGTCACGCCTGGAGCGGTAATCTGACGCCTGAAGTCTGGCGCTATTTCCTGATTTCTCTCCCGGCGATAGCTGTGGGCATCCTGGCAGGAACCCGCCTTGATAAATATCTTAGTCCGGAAACCTTCCGCAAGATCATTTTAGTGCTGCTGATCGTGATGGGAATCCGCTTGATTTTGGCATAGCATATGAGCTTATCCCCGCACCGCATCATCAACAGTCAAGCCCCCATCCGCATCTGTGACAACGGCGGCTGGACGGATACCTGGTTCGCTGAATATGGCAGCATCTTCAACATCGCTGTCTCTCCCTATGCCCAGGTGCAGATTGCCGTATTCGCGCGGGCAGAACGTGAACATCAAGTCACCATCCATGCCGAGAACTTCGGCGATCATTACAGCTTCAACCCAAATGAAATCTCTGACTGGCTAAAACACCCCTTGCTGGAAGCCGCAGTCAGACGCATGGGAGTTCCAGAAAACCTCGCCATCGATGTGATGCTTTATTCCGAGGCCCCGGCGGGCGGCTCCACCGGCACATCAGCAGCTATCACTGTAGCCCTGATCGGTGCGCTGGATGCCCTCAGCGACGACCGCATGAGCGCCCATGAAGTAGCCATCATCGCCCAGGCCGTCGAAACCCTTGATCTAGGACAGCAGTGCGGGGTTCAGGATCAACTTTGCGCGGCCTACGGGGGAATCAACTTCATCGAGATGCAGCAATATCCCCACGCGACTGTCACACAATTGAAATTGCCATCTTCAACCCTCTGGGAACTGGAAGGTCGCCTGACGTTAATCTATCTGGGTAAAGCACACAGTTCATCGGATGTGCATGATAAAGTCATCGCTGAACTTGAAGCCGCCGGGCCAGATTGTAAACAAATCAACGATCTGCGCCTGACCGCGCCAAAATCCCGTGACGCTCTCCATGCAGGGGATTTCCCCGCCCTGGGCCGCGCCATGATCGAGAACACCGAGGCTCAAAGACGCCTGCACCCCGACCTGGTCAGCGCCGATGCCCAATGGGTGATCACCAACGCCAAAGCGCACGGCGCGCTGGGCTGGAAGGTCAATGGCGCGGGCGGTGACGGCGGCTCCGTGACCTTGCTCTGCGGCCCTGACCGCACTGCCAAGCGCATCATGCTGCGCGAGATCGAGGCTGATAATGAAGCCTTTCAGGTAATACCCATTCGATTGGATCAACACGGCTTGCGCGTGTGGAAGAGT
>JADHXE010000089.1 GCA_016783125.1 Anaerolineales bacterium | reverse complement strand
GAGACGACCAAATCGGCTATCCCGAGGATGATCATCGTCTGGTGCAGCGTTGGGCCTGGTTCAGCCTTTACGATCCCCTTTACCCGACCTCGAATCTGGCCAACCTGAAAGCCGATGCCCTCACCGAGATTGGCCAGGCATTCCGAGAGTATAATTTGGCGCACAGGCCTTAGTGAAAACAGTACAATTACTCCCGCTAATACTCGAATTGATATGGCGATAGTTCTTTTCGTATGCACCGCGAACATAGCTCGATCCCCCATGGCAGCGGCGTTGTTCAATAAAAAAATGGAGGAGATGGGCTTATCTGATCGTTGCCAGGCTCGATCAGCAGGCACCTGGGGGCAGGATGGATATCCGGCAGCCGCTGAGTCTATACAAGTGATGCAGGAACGAGGAATTGACATCAGTTCTCACCGCTCCCGTGAAGTCCGTGCTGAGATTATCAGCACTGCGGATCTGATCCTGACCATGGAGAGGGGCCACAAAGAGGCTATGCAAATTGAGTTCTCACACAACCCAACCAAGATTCTGATGTTTTCGGAAATAATCGGACAGGGCTATGATATTGCTGATCCCTACGGAATGGGCTTGCAGGAATTTAAGGAAACGGCTGCTGAGTTAGAAACTATCATTGAGAAGGGGACGGATGAGATACTGCGCCGCGCAAGTGCGGAATTCTTCGAGGAATGAAATTGTCTTTATAAAACAGGCTGGGCTTGCAAGATGATGAGTATTGCAGGCAATTCAAATTTTCCAATCAAGAAGTTACCCATCAAGAAGCCCCCGGTGCATGCCGGGGGCTTCTTGGTATTAGCGCTTGAAGTGTAGTCTTTGGGCTGAGAATTATCTGCTCCCTTTGTCACCACTTTTAAGTTTGATCGCGATTTCTTGTTTGTAACCTGACAACCGATCAACACATCTCAGCAGTTCGGGAGTATGCTGTACCATATCCTGTAGCAAAGATAGCAAATGTTCCGTCGGTTATGGCCAGATGCGAACCCCTTCCATAACGGCTAGACGAATAAAAGCTGGTTGATCATTCCTATGGGGATCGGGGGAAATCAAAATATCCACTCTCTGATCTCCTAATTCTTCTTTGATGGCCATGCGTAGCTTTTTTCTCAACTCGTAAGCATGGGAAATAGCACGCTGGGAAACGATGAGCAGGTCCAAATCTCCCCCCTTTTTTCTCAAATCGGTCCGAGAACCGAACAGATACACGACTGCATCCGGATAATCCTGCAGGTGTTCTCTGAACAATCGGGATAATTTCTCGATGGTATCTTGTTCCAGGCGAACCGTTTTCAGGAGAGTAGCTAATTTGCTGTGCATGTATTAGTTTCAATTGTTTCAATTGCTGGTTACGCTTGGTTTCTTCGATTATTCTATCACACAGCATGGGTGCAGCTTAGCCCCTCGTCTACCCACTCGCACTTGATTTCTCTTTCGTATTTCGGCTGCCTCATAAATTCAAGATTTTGCTTTTTCCAGAATTCAATATGCTGGCAACTGAGATGATTTTGCTCCTGATGCATTAGAGCATATGATCTATATTGTTTCTAATAGAGTTGCCCATTTCTGATGTGATCTCTGTAAAATAGAATCTCCTGAACGTCCGAAAAGCTATCCTCTGGTGTTTTTAAATTACTGCGTTGAATGGGGAGAATATCGGGTAAAAGAGAAATGGTCCCCAGATTCTATGCTTCTGGAGACCATTGTCAAGACAGGGAGGCTGGTGATTACCCACAAGTCTGAAAATGGCAGGATTCTGTCGCATTTTGCTGGTTTGGACCTGTTTTTCGCATCCAAATACACCGTTGTCAAGGACTTGCGCTACCCAAATATGGGGATGCAAAAGATGTGGGTAATCACCAGAGGGAGGCCCTGAGGATTCGAAGCGAGAGGAAGGTATCTGTGAGCCTTCCAGAAGCCTTCTAACAAATGAAGGGTATTCATCAACCCCAGAGACACGCCGCATGAAACGCCTCGGACTATTCTAAGCAGTTTTACCCATTCTCTCACTCGCTTCGAATTCCCAAATCATGTTGGGTGTAAGTAGTTAAACTGCATCATTCGGGAATACTGACTTTACCGATGATGTTATCTCTTTATTTATTTTACCAACATGAAGACCAATAAATATCAGATTTTTCTGAAACCACTTTCTTTGAATTTGCTGAACCGCGATGCGATATTTATCTATCCTGCCATTGCTTGCCGATCCTAGGTTTTGATATAGCGTAAGAAGTGAGGCAAAGGATGGCGATGTTATGTATTGATTGATTTCTTGAGCGAATTTCGCGGCATGTTCTTCGCTTATTCCCATTTCATTCAATGCAATATTATTTGTCCCCGATAAAGATTTCCTGACTGTTTTTACACGCACAATATTGAAAAACTCCAGTATGATTGTGCAATGCTGGGGAGATAGCCCATTTTTCTGCCAATATAATGGAAATTTCCGCTGTATGATATTTGGCAAATTCAATTTGTCCGATAAACAATGTACCAGATAACCTTGCAGAAAGGATTTTAGATAGGGGTATTTACCCATATATCCCAATATTTCTTCGGGTGAAATATGCGTTTGGCTACGGCTCGTACCCGCCACAAGGTATCGAATATCCGGAGCGATTGCTCCCCAGTAGTATTCTTGAGGATCGTCTGGCTTGATATAAGTTTCAAGTGCACTTGCTAATATGATGTGAGAATAAGGTCCCATAAAAACTCAAACCTTCAAAACGTAGATATTCATTAAGATTATCTTCCAACCAATTTTTTTCACGACAAACATAGCTAATCGCCATCTGCCCAACGAAGGCGAGACGCGCTTATTTCTGAAACAACTGAACGGTGCAATAGTCATTCTCACAGGGGTGTCCAACCAACGACGACCAGCCTACGTAGTCCCCTTGAATTTGTATGATGTGACTGCTCTCTGTGCCGCCACCGTCTTGTTGATGATTGCATATGGATAGCTCACCTTTTCCCGGTATGTGTGAGCGAAGCATGCTCTTGAGCATACCTATATTGGATATATCCTTGATCATCCTGCTTGCTACCTCAAGGCGATTGACAGAGCTTTCTTCTCGTACCTTTGGCCTCTCTGCTTGATGGGAGATGAGCGAAAAATTGTTTGTAATGGCGATGCTTGTCTCAATTTCTTGCACCTGAAATGCATTCTTGAACACTTCAATGAGGTACATCCACCCTGGTGATGAAACCAGGATCCGTCCCCCCTGCAGAGCATTATGACTCACGAAATCATTCACTATCCGCGGAACATCGCTTTTGCTTCGTACTTGGTCTAGCAGCCGTTCACATAGAACATCATACGTCACATCGTCAGTTGATTCTACGTGTGTGTTTGCCACACAGATCTTGTGCCTGTTAACACCAATTGACACACCCTCAAGTTCTTTTGTCTTGAGATTCACACCCTTTAATGCATAAACTTCCGGAGTTGACTGAACAACTGTGAGTCTATTGGCCAGATACTCCCGCTGCAAATCTCGGTTCTTGAAAAAGAGTATCCCGCCAGAGATATGGACTACACCCACTGTACATTCTATTTCATGTCTTGATTTACATTCCTGCATACCACGCTTCTTTCATGAGTCTACTGGATAAGCCTACTTTGAACGTACCAAGTTAGTAATGTCAAACTTTGCTGTGCCGCGCCGCCCAACATTTATTAGCTGGAAGAGATAGTGTTCTCAACAATCAATCCCATTTACCATATCCCAGATGGAGTATATGGAAAATAAAAAGGATACCCTTTAGCCGATCTCATTGTAGGAGAATAAACTCTGCCAGTCAAGCTGCGATTCAGCCTGCGATTCAGCGATATGGGGCAATCTTTTCATACATGAAAGCATCATTCTCTCGATGTTAAAAACAAAAGAGCGAGGTCACAAGCCTCGCTTTTTGACTGAAAGGGGATAAACCTTTCACTGCTTTGCATCAAGCTTTCATCAAACCCTTTGACTGGATTTCGACAGGCTCAATCCAAGGCCCAGGACAGGCCCCTTCGATTAGTTCAGGATAAACTTCTCAGCATATTCCTCAGCTTCTCTGGTAGTTTCTCCCCGTTGGTGATCACCAGCGAGGAAAAAGCGCCTCAAGCTGGGCCATACTGCGGGCCTCACTAAGATACGACCCGATGGGGGTGATGCCCTGCCGCTCCAAGCGGCGTAGCCTAGAAGTAGATTCCCCGGATGCGAAATAAACTTGTGGTTCTCCTTACCCGGACCTTATTCCCCTGCCTGCTTTAGCGCTGACTGATAAACTCTATCACTGATATAGAACTTTTTTATCCGTAGCTCATCAAGAAGGGGACGAACTGCGTTAATTTTGCCCATCTGCTTTGCCAGGAGGAGAAATCCTATCGTGCCAATATATGGAAACTCTAAAAAACCAGCCGCCAACCGTGCTTTGGCTTCATCAAGAAGAATCCAATCAGCAGCCAGTTCCTCTGCCAGAACCAAAGCTTCTGCTTCCCCCATATCCAAGTCGGAGCGTATGTAAGACACCTTAATCTGATCAGTAGGTGTCTGAACACTCATCCACGTGGCCTCACGTACCTCTTCAGCCCCGGGACGCTCGCCAGCATAGGTGACGACTTCATCATAAACTGCTTGAGGAACCAGAATAGTCCCAACAACTCTTGTAGGAGATCAAGCTTCCCCACTTTAGCTAACGCAATTAGGGGTGTAGCGTCAGAGACAACGATTACTTACCCAAATCCCCGGCTAATTTACCGACCGCTTCGAACTCAGTTATCAATTCCTCTTCGCTGTGATCGATAACAGGCACATTGTTATCCGACAAAAAATCGATAAATTCCCACTGTGAAATCCCCGCTAATCGAGCTGCTTTACCCAAGGATAACGTTCGTTCTTGGTACAAGCGCAACGCCAATAACTGACGAGAACGTTCGGCCAGTGATTCTTTAAATAAACCACGTGCCTGCAGCGTCAAAAATATATCTTTTGGTATTTGGGTCTCTAGGGCGACCATATCTGTAGCCATATTGCGGTTTCCTCTTGTTTATCCAACTAGACTTATTGTATCATAATCCGTTCCCCCTACATCGTGCGCGCGTTGGATGAGGCCCGCTAATCAGCTACTTAATTCCTTCGCATCTTGCTCTTTTTGTTGTCAAAACCCCAACCGCCTGTGGTCGGGGTTTTCTTCTTTCCCCTTCTTCTCACTTTCTTCCTCTTTTGCCCTCGTCACCATCTTACCCTCCGGCGTGAGCAGCTCAGATAACAAACCCTGGAAGCTGTATGGCACGAGTCCTTTCATGGCTTCCACCGCCTGCGCCTGCCAATCATCTGGTGAGGCGTAATCTTCAGGATGCGCGGCGATGACCTCGCGGATGATGCCTTGCACTCGCTGTGGGTCGGTGGGGGCAATATGCTGCACTTTCACCAATGTCGGCGGCTGCCAACGCCCGTCGATGCGCGCCCGCAGCCAGGCTTGCAGCGAGGGCAAATCAAGCGTGGTATCCCCGTAACGCACGCTCATGCTCAGCGTAGCGCGAATCAAATCAGCGTCTTCGGGGTCAGGGGAGAAAAACGCCTGTGTGGACGTGTTAGCCAACAGAGACTGCACCACCGACTCGAATCCTTCGATGCGGCGCAGCATGGAAAGCGACTGCGCCAGGGCAAAGACGCGCGCCCCGAACTTGGCTCCCTCGAAAAGCATATACTCCAACCGCATGCCTGCACCGATCTCCTGCGTTTCATCGATGATGAAATAGAACGGCTTGGGACTATACAACGTAGCCTTGCGAAAAACAGAATCGAAGACATTGTAAACCACTCCCGCGGTCAGGCGGGCGCCCTCGCGCCCCATTTGGCCGGAAGGCAGCCGCATGACGACCCAGGCGCCTTCTTCGACCCAGTTTTCCAAATCCACGAAACGATTTTGGTGCATAGCGGCGAACAGCCAGGGGGAAAGCTCCAGGGCCATGGCTTTGGACATGATCGGGCTAACCACTTCGGTGACCCAGCCCTGGCTCCAGTTGCCGTACTTCCCCGCCAATTGTCCCAATAGCGCATCCAGGGCCAGGGTACCCATACGTTCCACCGGTGAGAGATAGGCCATGGCGCTGTGACGCCATTCTGTGTTGAAGGCCAAAAAGACCATGTGCAAAAGCCCCATGCGATTGTCCGGGTTGTGCATGTTCCAGGCGTGCGCCAAACGGAAAAGACCTTGCAGTGCGGCCTGCATGCGCGGTCCCCAATAGCTCTCCCAGATACGCTGCCCGACATCGATGATGGCATTGCCCGCCCATTCGTATTCCGGCACAGCCAGCAGGTTGAGCGGCACGACTTCGGGCTGGTCTGGGGTGATGACCCGTAAACGGCGGATACCTTCTTCCCGCAGCGCTGGGGGCAGGTCATCCACCGCCTGCAGGAAAGCGTCGGCCAACCCCAGGTGGGGATCCACCAGAAAAATACCCGGTGCATCTTCGCCGCGTTCAATGAGTTGCTTGAGCAGCACATACACAAAGGACGACTTCCCTGTACGGCTGCCCCCGGCGATGACGCCATGACCGTCCGGGTCTACACCAATGGGTTCTCCGGTAGCTACGCTCTCGCCGATCACGAAGGGTGCCGACACCAGCGCCGGGGAGGGTGGCGGGGCTGGCACATCCTGCTGCACATCCCTATCAATCACCCCGCTGCCCTCTCCTGCTTCCGGCGGCGTGATCAGGGCGGCGATCTCGCCTGCCGGTAAGGGCATCGTGTGAGCGGATACGCCGGGCCACTCGGGTGCGCAGACGGGGTTCCAATGGCTTTGCCCGGACAGGAAAGTGACCGACTGCGGCTGGGGCGCGTGTAGGGAAAAACACACTTTGAGCAGGGTGTCTTTCGCTCGCATTTCCAACACTTCCTGGGGGATCGACCGCCACTCCATCCATTGCTGTGTCCCCATCCAACCAACCCAAAACAAGATGCCCCCGCTGATAATACCTATAAGCCCCATCAGGATAGAAAAAAATCCAGCGGCTAGGCTGCCCCCGCAGATGGCGGCAATTCCTACTCCCAGGATCAAGACAAACCGCCACAACGACAGGCGCGCGGCCCACGGGTTGGGGGCATCGCCATCGACGCCATGACCAGTACCGTAGGAATAAGCAGCCAGGGCGCGCACCCGCTCCTGAAGCTGTTTTTCTACCCCCAGAACCCATATCCGTAAAGATGCATCTTGCCCCGGTTTGGTCTGGCCAAGCAGCTGGCCGCCCAGGGCCAGGAACGGGTCGCCTTCCCTGATGACCAGGTTGGGCATACGCTCCCTGGTTCGAAGAACGTAGAACGGCTGGGAACTGTTTAGACCGCCGCTTGTACGTTTCCAACGGGTTTGCTGGTGGATCATCGCAGCCCAGGCTTTGACCATCCCCTGCGCTTTGCCAGGCGGCGCGTAGATGCGCACTTTGACGCCCCGGACTGAAGCGGCGATTTCCACAGCCAGTGGTGGGGTAACCTGAGCCAGCCAGGCGCCAATCTGCTCGCGGATACGCGGCAAGGGGATGGCCGCAAATTGCAGCTCCCAGGTTTCCCAATTCCCAGTACACAACGGGCAAAGGTGTTCATTGTCAAGTTCATAACCGCATTGCGGGCAGATGATTGAATTCATAGTCTTGTAGTCTTATGGTCTGATAGTCGCTTGGTCATGCCATCGGGCAGTCGAGTGGTCATCGTGGTCATCAATAATGCCGATGACTGCCTGACTATAAGACTAAGGACTGCCTAACGGCATGACTATCAGACTAATTTGTTGCCCCCATCTTTTTCCAAAACTCCAACCACATCGGGGGGATGGTTACGCGCACGGGGAAGAGCGCCCCGCGTCCGCCGGATGGAGCCGCTAAGAAAACATGGGGCGGCAACCGGGATACACACTCGGCATTGGTTTTAGACTCACTCTCAGGGATGCCCAGGGAACGGAAGAAGGCAAAGGCCTCGTCTGGTCCCATGCGTCCGATCATGGCCGTCGAAGCCATGCTCAAGGAGGTGGGATTAGCCATCAAATCGGCAGGTAAGTGCGTGGTGAGCGTGACGCCGACATCACGCTTGCGCGCCCTGCGTCCCAGTTCGTCGAGCAGGTCAGTAAATGGCCCGCTGCGCAATAAGCGCCAACCTTCATCTACGAAGATATCCATTCCCAAAGGGACGCCTCCGGCAGGCTTCCTGCCCACCGTGATGGCGTGATAGAGAAACCAGGCCAGGACGGCGTGCACCACGTCCCGGTTTTCTTCCCGCAGCGTGGAAAGATCGAAGTTCCACCACTCGCCTGGGGGAAAGTCCGGCGAGAGCAAGGCTTTAGGGCGGTCGAAGAAGCCATCGAACAAGCCCCCGCGCATATACGGGCGTAATAGCGACATGGGGATAGAAGCCTGGGGCACATTGACCGTCCCCAACGTCTCGACCAATCCAGAGATCGAGAATGACCCGGGGCGACGCTCCCAACGGCGTTTGACCGCCTCGTGCAGGGCAGCCTGCACCTCGGGAGTGAGCGTACTTTCGCTGCCCAATGATGCGGCCAGGAAACGCACGGCCAGCAGCATCTCGGCAGGCTCATTGGCTTGTAAGGGATGCAGCAGACAAGTATCTGGATCATCGGGGATCCCGGCTGGGATGACCGTTCCCCCCACGGCTTCACACAAGCGGTTGTTTTCACCTTCTGGGTCGATGCTGACCACCGTGCGGCCTTGCAGCAGCCGTTGGAGCAAGATCGAGCGCATCAAGCTGGTCTTCCCGGCGCCTGGTTCGCCCAGTAACAACGTAGTAGCGTGCGGCGGGGAGGGCGCGCCGGGGTCGAAGCCGTGTTTGAACGAAAAATACACGTCACGCCCGCTGCGACTGTGGACACCGATCCAAACGGCTCCCTGGGTGGGCATGACGCGGCGGGTCGGCGGCGGCAGCAGCGATAGGGCTTCTTTGAGCATCAGTGTGGGTTCATCCAGGCCGGGGAACAAGACCCCGCCAGGTTGAAAGTGATCCAGGGATCGTTTGGCGATGTAGACCAAGCGTTGGGGCAGCAGCCCTTTAGAGCGCAAATTTGCTTCCAGAGCGCGGCGGGCGGATTCGGCCTCGGACGTACGCTCCCGTCCGGCGAATAGCCCCACCATCAAAGCGGCATGATAGGCTGGTTCTCCCAGCGTCAAGGCGGATTCGGCGCTGTCCATAGCCTGATCCATGATGCGTTCTGCCTGCGAAGGCCGCCGTCCGGTCTTCTGCGCCGCAGCTTGCAAAACGCCTTCGAAGAATGTCCTGCGGGAGCGCAGAGAGCGGCTCAACGTATCCGGGCTTTCCCGGCGCAGCGAAACCGAATACATCGATGGAACCGTGATTTGTTGAAATACCTGCGCTGACAACCTCGCCCAGGGACGATCTGGCATCCCGGGAGTGCCACCCCCTCGCACGGAAAGGGGGAAAAGCACACCTTTGGGGAAGATTAGATAATCTTCTCCCAATTCGATGGCTTCTGGGGCTACCGCAGTGATATAGCGTTCGCGGCGTTGGTGTTCTTCATTCGTTAGTTGGTGTGTTTTTTGGAAGATGTTTTTCATAGTTAGACCGGAGACGGGGGATGGAAGACAGGGGCCGGTCTCCGGTCCTCGGTCTTCTGCCCTCTATTCAAAAATCCAAAGCAGGATTGAAGACCCAGCGCGCCAGGGTCTGAATCTCCTCGGCTGTCAGCGGTGTGACTTTAACGCCATATGTTTGGATAGCGGCTGATATCCCTTCCCACCAGCTCAAGCTTTCTGCTCCGCCTACTAAAACGAATTCCATGATCGTACGGCGCACGAAGGGTAGGGGGGACTCCTGCAGGAAAAGCGACAGACTCTGGCGTAAGAGCTGCACTCCTTCACGCTCGTTATCGTCACTGCCCGCGTTCCACCGCTCGAATTGCTCGTAGAAAGCCTGGCGCGGCAGCGGATCAGGCCAGAAGATTTGCAGCGTGCGCACTGTCCAACCGGGTTGCATCGAAGACAACAAGGCACGATAGGCATCGATGGGACGCACATCCGGGCGGTCAGGATCAGCGGTGAGTTCGGCAAACAATCGCTGCCTGCCGTCCTCGCCGATCAAGACCCAATACTCCCCGACCTGCTGAAGCCCACGCGCCAGTACGAAGGATTGGGAAGAGCCTACTTTGATCTCGTCTCTTTGATCGTTTGTACTCATAGTGTTGTGGAGCATGGGAGCTAGGGGGCATGGGTGCAGGGGCGCTGCCCCCACGCTCCCTTACACCCTAGCTCCCTAGCCCCCTGGCTCCTTTGATTTTCTAAAGAACGACTCTGGCAGATTTAGATCCGAACATTGAAAACCTGGCCGCATCGGTCGATTGCCGGTGGGCTGGAGGGTTTGGGTATCCGTATCGAAGCGAAACAGGGGCGAAAAAGATGGACGTCCGGCGGTACGTTCCACCACAGGGGAGACTTCCATGATCTCCCGCACAGCCTGCCCGTAGTGCGGATCGCGCTCGATGTAAACCACAGTGGTCACCGCTTCGGCAAAACTCTGGGCGATCTGCACATCCGACATGCGTTGAGCGTCAGGATGGGATTGCACGACTTGTAGGAAACGCGGCCAGACATGTTCAGCGCTGGTGGCGTGGATCGTAAAGGCCGAGTGCCCGTGGCCGGTAGCCGCAGCACGGGCCAACTCCCAGGCTTCGGGGCCGCGCGCCTCGCCGATCACCACCCCGTGGGGGCGGGAGCGCAAGGCTGCCCGGATCAGGTCATACATCGTCACCGGTGGCGGGCCACCAGCCGATTCGGGGCGCGTCACCGTGTAGACGATGTTGCCGGTATCGCTCTTTTTGTTCCCGTCCCAACCGTTGAGCACGATCTCGTTGCTGTCCTCGACGATGAACAGACGGATGTCGCCGCGGGGATAATAATCCAGCATCCCCTGGATGATGCGCTGGGCGACGAAGGTTTTCCCTGAGCCAGTGGCCCCGGCAATGACCATCGTGCCGCCCTGCACCATCACAGCCAACAGGTAGTTGGCGGCCTCGGGGGTCAGTACGCCATTCCCGCGCGGGAAATCGAGCGGCGCGAAGGGCGGGCGTTCCACTGGCGGCAAGCGCTTTTGGCAGAGCATGGCTAAATTGCTGCCATCGTCCTTCGTGCGGTAGTTGCTGACCCGGATGGTGATCGTGTCGCCATAAGGAGAAGCGGGAGACATGATGTAGTTGATGCGCAAACCTTTGCGGCGCACACCATCCCCGGTTGGCGCCATCACCTGAAGCATGGCATCTGCGATGGGGTGGTCAGGCGTAGGTGCACGTTGTCCACCGCGGTCCATCAGCACCCGCAGGGCGTCACCGAGACCTTCCGAAGCCGGGCCGAAGTGATCCCAGCCTGCGCCGGTGGTGTAGATATAGATATGTCCCAGGTTGATAGCGATGTCCTCGATATCTGAGCGAGCGATCAGTTCCAGCAAAGGGCCAAGGCCGGAAAGCTCTCCGATCAGGCGGATGAGATATTCTTCCGGCAGGCTCACTCCGGCGTCGATGGCGCGCAGTTGGGTTTCTTCGAAGACCTGGCGGGCCAGCGCTTCCACGTCTGTCGGAGATAGCGCGCGTTGGCTGGCCTCTTCTGCTTTGCGAGCCTTTCCTTCCTCGAATAAGATATTCCACCAACGCTCGTCTTCAGCAACGTTGTGTTTGTCTACGGAAGGTTTCATGTCTTCACCGGTGATGTCAAAGGGGCTGAATGTCATAAGTCATCCTCGTCTTCGGGCAGGAGTAGATTTCTCTGCATCTCTGCCATTAGCTCATCAACTCTGGCAGTGTCGTCAGGATCACGATTTTCGGCGGATGTCTCAGATTCCCTCCGTACTTCAACGTGACCCTGGTTCAAAACTTCGGTGACCGCGGCCTCGACGACACGCCGTATATCGAGGAGCAACTCGGCTGTTTGTGCGTGGGTGCTAGGATGCGTGGGATCAGAGGTGTCGCGCCCTTGCTCAGAAAAGCCCAGTCCGTTGCGCAACGCCTCTTTTATCGCCTGGCCTTTACCGCCGTAGGGTAAGTCATCTAGCGATTTCCACCAGGTTATCAAGTCGTCATCTTGACCTGGATACAAGCGGAAACGGCCTCGGATCACATTTTTCTTACTCATAGGTATCGTCTACTGGCCCCAAGTGGCCCCAAAATGGCCCCATGTGACACCATCTTACAACCTCACCGCCTTGAAGCCCCCAAAGCCAGCATCCATGCCAATGGTGATCTTTCCATCGAAGACCCGCCGGGCATAACGAGCCAGCCCTAAGGCGTTGGCGGTAACTGGATTGGCGATGAGTGTACCGAACGGAAATTGGGGCTTCAAAGACTCGTGCAGCATGGTCGAACCCCCACCGGTGAAAAGCAGGTGGGCGAACTGTTTTCCCTCTCCCCATCGGCTTTCCAGGAATGCGATGATCTCCCCAGCTGTGGCGGTCAAAGCCTGTTCGATCATTGGCTGCAAATCGATCTCACCCTCGGCGATATCCATACGCGGCGTTTTCTGGCGCAGCAATTGATCGGCCTCGTGCAGGGAGATTTTCACCCCATACTGGTCGCGCAGTGAACGGGCGAACATCTCTGCCGCTCTGCGCATCCCTACCGTGTCGCCGTCCGTGTAACGAGCCTCGGGACGGCCTTCCCGAATGGTGAAAGCGTCCAGGGTATTGAAACCGATGTCGCAAATCGCACCCTGGATTTCCAGGTCATGGGGGGAACGCTTCCATTGCCCGCCGTCATCCAGCCCCCAGGTGAAATAGCTGCCCGCGGGTTGGGCCATCACCTGTACGTCTTTATGAGATGGCACATGGAAGATATATTCTTCGTCGTTGAGAACATAGTGATGCTCTCCCACCAACCAGGATCGCAATCCTCGCCGCGTGCTCTTCGCCAGAATCTCGTCCATCATCACATCTACGGGAAGCCCGGCCACGATATGGATGCTATGCTCTCCGGGTCCAAGCAGCAATCCCAGGGCGGCGTAAGTCAATGCTCTCAACTCAACGCCATCCGACAGACGCTGGAAATCCATGCGTTCGACAGGGCGGGCAAAACGGTGCACATAGGCACCCACCAGGTAGCTGGCGCCATTCCAGGTGACCACATGCGGCTGCTCTTTCTTGCGCCCCCGGCTGAATTGCCCCAAGGAAAGTAATCCCATGTCGGTTTGCCCCACCCCGACAACAGATGGTACGACAACTGTGTTGACCGGTTTATGCATGCTTACCTCCCGAACAATTTCCCAAACACCCCACGTTTCTGCTTATCATTCCTTGGCAGTATCCCGACCCGGGCGGCGCCCTCCTGCACGGTGGGCACGAAGTGAGTGGCAAAGCCAATCAGGGCGTTAGCAAAGGCGGCCAACTCCTCAGGATGCTCGTTTTTGTAGCGCCAGATCAGGATGTCGTCACGCCGGTCACTGTTGACCGCATGAACGGCCATATGCGCGTCCACCATGGGAATGATGCCGTTGGGGGACATATCGATATTGATCTCGTCTTCTCTCAAAGCTTCCTGGAGCATCTTATGAGCGGTTTTGAACCCAGTGCCCACCACCTGGTTGTAGCACAGCTTGACCCGGCTGCCGATGAATTCATGCGCCGCTTCCCTGCCCACTGCGTCGCCCATCGAGCGGATCATGCGCGCGATCCAGCGGCGGGTTTCGGCCAGGTCGGGAATCTCCGGCTTGACAATGATGGCGATCCCTTCGGCATGCTGTAAGGCGGCCCGGTGAACTACGTGGGCCGGATTGATGCCCACATCCACCACGATCACCCCGCCAGAAGCGACGCTGGCATCATATAGGCCCTTTATCACTTCGGTGACTTTTTCTTCGTTTTGTAGAGCTTTGTCCCCCAGGTCGTCGGTGATCAGACCGGGCAGCACCTTCAGGGTGGGCAAGTCTCCCATCGTGGTAAAGGCTTCCAGGAAGGTTGCCCCGGCTGCAATAGCGTCCATCGTAGTGACATCGCGGCGAGCTAGTTCACGGCGCAGCAACCCCATCATCGTGGTCTTGACTTTCCGCAACCGTAGGTGGTACTGGAGTGATCCAGCGTTCCCGTCGGCATCCACCAGATAGGTAGTAATCCCGCTCAGGGCGAATGCAACAGCCAGATTGACGGCGATAGTGGTCTTGCCGGTGCCGCCCTTCGGAGAAGTGACGGCGATCTTGCGCACATTCATGCCGGATTGTATACGGGCGGCGATGTCGCTGCCCACCACGGCGCGGCGGTACTGCTCATCGGCTGCCCGGCTTCCGGTCTCAGCGCGCCGGATTTCTTCGAAGAGTTTGTTCGTATCTACCTCAGAAGGGGGATAGGCAAAGGTCGGGACGCCCGTAGCGCCAGCCCAGGCGGTCAAACCGTCCCCCTCACCGGCGATCACAAAGATCATCTTGCCGCGCTCGGCAGCTTGCAGCAGGCTGTCGGACGAGACCGAAGCCTCCGGCGCCACGGCCACCACGCCCTGGAAATCGAATAAATCCAGGTGTTGGGCTGTGAAAGATGCCAGCTGAGCGGCAATGCTGTGTCCCTGTTCGGATAAAGTCATGTTGAGGCGGGAAGTGGTTGACCCCGCGCCAAGCAGTAGAATCTGCATCGTATTCTCCTCGTTACGGAGTGGGTGTCATCGTGGGTGTGATTTCGAGTGTGGGTGTAAGCGCAGAATCCTCTGATGACGCTAATGGCGTGGACGTAGGTAGTACCGTTTCTTCTGCGGCTGGTGTGATACCTAACACTTCCGCCCGGTCGGATTTGAACAACGCCTCGAAGTCCCAATAGGTAAAACCCGGGGTGGTAATATCTTCGCCGCGGGTCAGTAGGGAGACGATCAACTGGTCGCCTTGCTGCATAGCTAAAGCTAATTCTTCCCGGCTTTGATTGGGGATCAACAAGATCAGGAGCTGCGAACGGATCGCATTGGCCAGTCCGGCCTGCACTGCGGTTCCTTCTCCATCTGCCGCTGAATCGGGTGGTAATCCTTGAATAGCAATTATCCGTACCCCGGCGGGGAACAGGTCTTTTGCCATGGGGGGAAACGAGCGATCCAGGCTCTCTTCCCCTGGGGTTTTTGTCTTGCTGACTTCATATGCTGTCAACGTCGCCATCATATCCGCTTCTGAAAGTGTGGGGATGATCCCCGGCAATTCTTCAGGAGCGGTCTGGGTTTCGATCACCTGAGGCCGGTCGCCGATCACTACTGTAAGCCCCACCAGGTCACCGGGCAGGAAAATGCTGATGTCTGGGGCCAATATATTCATGGCATCCATCGGCAAGGGGAAAAGGCTGTAGTCAGGGTATTGGCTCAATGCTGCCGAGAAGCGAGTGTCCTCGCTGGCCTGGGCGAGGATGGCAGATTTGAAAATGGGATGATTGGCAGAAATCGGTAGTGACACAATGCCGCCAATCACGCTATCAGCCTGATCTGCGGGGATGTACAAGGCTGTGTTTTCGTCTTCATAGACTGTCTTTTCAGTGATGTCTGACGATCGGATCACATCGCCGATATCCAAACTATTCGCTGCGGCCAAAACCTGGCGCGTGGGCGGTTTCTGGGCCTGGACCAGTCCATTCAATGCGATGAACGTAACCACGAA
>JADHXE010000088.1 GCA_016783125.1 Anaerolineales bacterium | reverse complement strand
GCCGCACACCCCCAAATCTGGGAGCCATCCCGCCGATTCCCAAAGAGCCAAAGTTTAGGAGGCTAAATTTGCAGTCAGAAACAGCAGCGTGTAGTAAATTCCCCAGAGCTTATATCGCCCTGGGATTTGGCATTCTGGCTCTCGGTTTTTCTGCCATCTTCGTACGTTCAGCCGAGGCTCCCGGCACAGTAACCGCCTTCTACCGCATGGTGATCGGCTCGACTTTGATACTGCTGCCATTCCTGGGGCAAGCCCGTCGAGAGCCAATCACAACCACACCGCGCGCGATTTGGTTATCTATCCTGGGTGGGATTTTCTTCGGCCTTGATCTGGCTTTTTGGTCAACTGGAATTGTGATGAGCGGCGCTGCCATCCCTACCCTGATGGCAAATACAGCCCCGGTATGGGTTGGCCTGGGAGCCTGGTTTATATTCCGAGAAAAACAGGGCTTGAACTTCTGGATCGGTCTGCTCTTAGCCATGCTGGGAGCGGCTGTTATTTTAGGGCAGGATTTTTCACGTGCATCCAATTTAGGTATCGGGGGCGTTTTGGGTTTGTGTGCAGCGGTGTTTTATGGCGCCTACTACCTTGTGGCCCAGCGTGCCCGCTCCCATGTCCGAACCTTGCCATATTTTTGGATTACGACAACATCCTCCGCTGTGTTCTTGTTGATCGTAAATTTATTTTTCGGGCATTCGTTCGTTGCGTATAACAGGGCTACCTATTTAAATTTCCTGGCAATAGGGATCGTTGTTCAGGTGTTTGGCTGGTTAGCGATTAACTATGCTCAAGGTTATATATCGGCTGCTCTTATTGCTGTGACTTTGACGGCTCAACCAGTCCTGACTGCTATCATCGCCTGGTTGTTGCTCGGAGAAGTATTTACAATATGGCAAATTGTTGGTGGGATAGCTGTAATTGCCGGCGTGTATATCGTGCATCACAGTAGGGCGAGCGGAATATAAAATTATCACGCATATGCTGGCATTATTATCCCACGACGTAACTACCCAGGCCAGGGGAGAGATATCCCGAAAAAAGGGTGTGTGCCGGGGGTTCCACCCCCGGCACACACCCTTTTTTCGGGCAAACCCGTTCCATGGCTGAGCAGTCACCAACAGGCTTACTATAAGGCAGCGGCAAAAGGCTGCGCTACGATATTAGTCGTTCAAAAATCGGATGTTATTTTCTAGATTTCAAAGTAGGATATTTGCATGAAAACTGAAAAGAAAGTTACCTGGGGTGGCTTGTTAAATCTCTTTGTAGTTTATTTTGTTTGGGGCAGCACTTATCTAGCCATCCGCGTGGCCGTACGGGAAGGATCGGGATTCCCGCCGTTTGCCTTGGGGGCAATGCGCGTCTTACCGGCCGCAGCGATCCTGATAGCCTTGGGTGCCTTAGCGAGGAAACGGGTCAGACTGACCCGCCGGGAGTTGGTCACGCTCATTTTCTCAGGCCTGCTATTGTGGTTGGGAGGGAATGGCATGGTCAACTGGTCTGAGCAGCGCGCTGACTCTAGCATTGCGGCATTGATGATCGCGGCGACGCCCATCTGGGTGGCGATCACCGAAGCGATCCTGGATCGGCGTTTACCATCGCTGCGTTTTGCAGGCGCTTTGATGATCGGCTTTTCTGGGATCGCAGTTTTGAGTTGGCCCGTGCTGCGTTCTGGGGTGCGGGCGGATATTCTCGCGATCATCGGACTCTTGATCGCTGGATTTAGTTGGGGATTGGGCACAATTCTACAGAGCCGCAGGCCTGTGGGAGTTCAGTCTGTGGTCAGCGCAGGATACCAACAGCTATTTGGCGGCATAGGTTTTGTTTTGATTTTCCTGCTTAGCTCTGAACCCGTCCCCAACCCAATTCCAGAAGCCTGGTGGGCCTGGGGGTATTTAGTGGTGTTTGGATCGTTGTTTTCCTTCACGGCTTACGTGCGCGCCGTGGAACTATTACCAACCAGTATTGTGATGACTTATCCATACGTCAACCCGGTGATCGCTGTGTTTTTGGGCTGGATAATCCTAAACGAACCGATCACGATGTGGACGATTGCAGGCGCTGTGTTGGTGCTCTTGGGAGTGGCCGGGATATTTCAGGAACGCCGAATAAATGGGCCCAGGCCATAAGGACTCGGTTATAATGTATCTTTATTCGTAACTGCTCAGCCATAGAGAGAAAATTCCCGAAAAGAGGGTGTGCGCAGGCGCAAAGCGGTAGCCCCCTGCGCACACCCTTTTTTCGGGGTATCTCTCCCTTGGCCTGTGTAGTTACCTTTATTCAAGGAACATTGGAGCAAATCATGCGCACAGTCGAGATTATTGCAAAAAAGCGGGATAAGGGCGAGCTAACCAGGGAAGAAATCGATTTCTTTATTAAAGGCTACGTCAGCGGCGAAGTCATTGATTACCAGGCTGCTTCCTGGGCCATGGCTGTGTTGCTCAACGGCATGACCGCCCAAGAGACCACCGATCTGACCCTGGCGATTGTCGATTCTGGCGAGACCATCGATCTTTCTCAAGTTGTGCCATTCGCTGTGGATAAACACTCCACCGGCGGCGTCGGCGATAAGACTACATTGGTTGTCGAGCCGCTGGTCTCTGCCTGCGGTTTGCCGGTGGGCAAGATGTCTGGGCGGGGTTTGGGGTTCACTGGCGGAACCCTCGATAAGATGGAATCGATCCCTGGATTTGATATCGAGTTGACCACCGAAGAATTCTTGACCCAGATAAAAGATGTCGGTCTGGTGCTGGCCGGGCAGACGGCCGATTTAGCGCCTGCGGATGGAAAGCTCTACGCTTTGCGGGATGTCACCGCCACGGTTGATTCGCTGCCCCTGATCGCTTCTTCCATCATGAGCAAGAAGATTGCCGGCGGCGCGCATGGCATTGTCTTAGATGTCAAATCTGGCCTGGGCGCTTTTATGAGCACGCTGGATGAAGCCCGAGAGTTGGCGGCGTTGATGGTCGATATTGCCAGATTGGCGGGACGTCAAGCTGTGGCTCTGCTCTCGGACATGAATCAACCTTTGGGTCACGCGGTGGGCAATGCTTTGGAAGTCAAGGAAGCGATTGAAACGCTGCATGGTGGCGGACCTGCTGACTTCAAGGGGCACTGCCTCGAAGTGGCGGCCCACATGCTGACGTTGGGCGGGATTGTCGAAAATGTAGCTGCTGCTGCCCCCAAGCTGGATGAGGCCTTAACGAAGGGCTCGGCCTGGGAGCGTTTCCGGGAATTAGTCATCGCGCAGGGTGGTGATGTGGCCTATGTCGATAACCCCGATCTGCTGCCCAAGGCATCCTTGATCGAGAGCGTCACGGCGCCGCGCTCGGGCTATCTAAAGGGCATCCACGCCCGCGTGATTGGCGAAACGGCTGTGGTGCTCGGCGCTGGACGCGCCAAAAAGGACGACCCCATCGATCATGCCGTGGGCTTTGAGATCCATCATAAAGTTGGCGATTACGTTGAAGTGGGGGATGCGCTGTTTACCATCCATGCCAATGACCAGGCCAAATTAACAGAAGCACGCCAGAGGTTGTTCGACGCCCACACCTGGAGCGACGCGCCTGTTGAGCCGCTGCCGCTGTTTTATGGGATCGTAAGCTAAATAGGGCTTTCCCTGCGTAGTAAGAAAATACCAAAAAATAGGGGTGTGGGGGGTGCGGAGCACGCCCCACACCCCTATTTTTTGGGTTTCTTGTTTAGGGAATACTTAATTCCTTCCCAAAGATAAACTTTCAAATCTACACGTTCACGGTCATCGAATCGGACGCCCTCGGCTTTGAGGAGCATACGCTGTGCTTCCGCATCGGCCCCGCGGCGCAGGCTGATCTTGCCCTGGGCATTGATCACGCGCTGCCAGGGCACGTCTGGGGGGCAGGCTGCCATAGCGCCGCCAACCCAACGAGCGCCGAAGGCCAGATAATCCTTGGGGTTCATGTTGCCCGGAGGGGAGAGCATTTCAGCGATACGCCCGTAAGTGGTCACTTTGCCAACGGGGATCTGCCGGACGACATCCCAGACTTGTTGGTTGAAAGCCATCGCATCGGGGGGTGATGTGTAGCCTGGTGACATTTTGCACCTCGGTTTATGACTCGCTCAACCGTCTGAGCATGCCCTCGAGTGAAAGCTGTTTTCGCGAGTCTAGAAATCTCAAGAAGAAATAGAAAACCACGCTGAACACGAAAGACAATCCCAATGCCACCGGCGTGCTGACGGCATCTTGATAGTAATACCAAATATCATCCGGATGGTTCAGGGCGGCGAGCAAATAAATCGGCCACACATGCACCGCGTGATGAACCGCATATGTGGTGAGGGAAAACTTGCTGTAAAGTCTGATGAATTCCCCGCCAGCGGGTTTCGAAGATTCTCTAAGATCAAATCGCCAACGCAGAAACCAAAATGCCAGCAAGATAAATCCGATCTTGCTGATGACGAAGGTCGTCGAGGCGGGATAAAAAGAATATGGACTCAGATACCAGCTCGATCCAATGGGGAAATACTGGCTGATGGGCGCGCTGACCGCGGCGATAACGATCAGGATTAGCCCCAGGGTGGGGATGTTCCGGGCGGCTTTTGGGTTGGTCTGTTCTCTTTGAAGAATATCTCGTCCCAGGCAGAATCCAATGATGGGGAACACCAACCAGGGCAGCAAGGGAAAATAGCCCTGTAAAGTTACGCCAAGTAAAACTTCGCTCAACGTGAAGTCGTAGGCATACTCATCGTAAATCCAGTGGGAGCCGTAATCCGTCAGCTCGCGCAAGGGTGGGGCGATGAGCAAAATCAGCACCGATAGCGCGATGAGATACTTAGCTGGGACCCGGCGAAGCGCATAGACGATCATGGTTGATATCCCGATCAGGGCCAGGATGTCCCAATTGAAAATTTCTGCCGGCGTCCAGATGATGACGGCGAAAATCAATCCAAAGAGGAAGATCAGAATGCCGCGCTTGATGATGAACCTGCGCAGGGCTGAGTCTTCTGCTCCGACGGATTTCTGTTTGTTCAGCCAAAGCCACAAGCTGAGTCCCACCAGAAAGGTGAAGATCGGCGCGGCGAATGCTCCCAGGATTGTCGATAGATCGTATAAGCCCTGTGATGATGGTTCGCGGGGCGAGAGGTTCCCGACAAAATGAACCTGGATCATCAACAGGATGGCGGTTGCTCGCAGGATGTCGATAGAGAATAATCGGCGCATGGCTAAAGGTTTTGGATGAGTTGGATGAATTCCAGTGTATTCTAATTGATTGTGATCAGCCAAATGGCAGCGATACAGGCGGCAACACCCAGCCATTGTTTAGGTGATATCTTCTCTTTCAAGATGATCGTTGATAAAAGTACTGTGCCCTCCGGATAGAGCGAGGAGAGCACGGCGGCGATATCCAGGCGAGTGAAGTGGGTGGCGAAGAGATAAAATATATTCCCGCCACCGTCTAGCAATCCTGAGATCAAGGCTACGCTCGAAGCGGTAATTTTTGGGATCGATTGTTTACTGGTCCATATCAAGGCGCTGGCCAGGAGAACAGAGGCGGTCTTGGCGACAACTAAAGGTGCAAATACCTGTCCACTTTCGACTTGAGCGATTAAAGTAAGAAATCCCCCCGAACAAATCCCTGAAAATATGGCTAATCCAAGGCTGATAGTTGATGCGCTGTCAGCGTTGTTGCCAACCCTGGTGACCAACCAAATCCCCAATAACGCCACCATGAACCCAATCAATTGAGCGAAACCAGGCAGACCTTGCGCGAATATACCTGCAATCACTGGAATTATCGTCCCTACGATGCCTGAAACAGGCGCGACAATCACAGAATTGCCAATGGATAAGGCTTTATAAAGGGCGGCCAGACCCAAGGCTCCCGAACTGCCTGCCAGGACGGCATAGAGCATACTTCTTGAGGAGGGTAGTCCTTCGCCCCAGATGAACGCCAAGATGAGCAGCAAAGAAAGGCTGCTCAGCGAGGTTAGAAAAAGAACCTGGTATTGGCTTATCCGCCGAGCGGCGTACCCTCCGCTGAAATCGCCGCCACCCCATGATGCGGCTGCTGTTAATGCTATGATGATGCCAAGAAAATGCGATGACATGTGTATGTGCTTGTTACGAAATTTATGTGCTAAATGATTTGGGTGTTTTTTAAACGAATTGTAAAAGGGGGCCGTATTGCGTATTGCCTACGGCATATTTCGTAAGCCTTCTCAAATGCGTAACGCAACGGCATCTTCAACTGAAACAACCCCAAACGCTGTCATTGCGAACGGAGCTTCGCCACAGGCGCGCCTTCGGCGGGAGTGAAGCAATCCCCCACTCATAAGGAGGAGACTGCTTCGTAAAAACGCTCGCAGTGACTCAGAAAGGGAGCTTTTTGCTGAACAGTCATGATCGCGAAAAAGCCAATCTGATGCCCAGGATCACGAGCACGCTGCCGGTAAGTTTGTCGAGGGTCTTTCGGAAGCGGTCGTATCTAGATTGAAATTGGGTAGTCGAAAAGAGATATGCTACCAGACTGTACCAAATTGTCGATGCCAAGAACACCATAATTATGGTCACAAGATAAAACCAGGCTGGCGCGCCTGACGGAAAAGACATCACGAATAGACTGCCAAAAAAAGTGGCCGTTTTGGGATTTGAAAAACTGGCAAATAAACCGCAGCGATAAGAGTTGGGCTGATTCTCGACGAGCTTATTGGTGTATTTGGGTATCTTCATTTCCTGGAAACTGGTCAGGATCACTCTAAAGCCAAGATAGATCAAATACAACCCTCCCAAGAATTTGATCGAGTCATAAATCCAGCTCGCATATCCGAAGACCGCGCTCAAACCGATCAGGCTGCCCGTGGCCCAGGTGGCTGCCCCCGTAGAAACGCCCAGAGTACTGAGAACTCCTGATTTTCTCGAATCAGATATGGCGAGTTGGCTGACAACCACAAAGTTCGGACCTGGTATCATCAATACCAGCCACCAGATCGTGAATAGACTTCCCAGGGCAAGAAATAAGTTCATCATCATCCTTTATCAATGCCTTCAGTTTCTAATTTCAGCTTGAGAGCCCCCAGCGATTGGTTGATATCGTAGATGAACAGCGTGAGTGATGCTATCAAGCTCATCATACAGAGGATGAATAGCGACATGATAATCCAGGCTGTTTCAATTTGCCAGAGTGCGGTAATGAAGATGACAATGATCAAGATCGCAGCGCATAAGGCGCTCACGGAGGATAGGGCGATGACCAGGCGGATCAAGCGAGCGCGTTTCCAAAAGATTTGTAGCTGGGCGACTATCTTGGCTCTATTTTCCCCGGCGGCGTTGGGAAGGTCATCGACCAGCATCCTCGAGCGGTCGATGACTCGGCCATAACGATTGGTCATCGTTAGAAGGAGCAGACCGATCCCTGAAATCATGATCACAGGGCCGATAGCTGTCTGAAGAAGCGGGATAAGTTGGGCGACTGATTGAATATCCATATTAAACTTCAATTTTCATCAGGTCTTGCCCGATCAATACTTCCCCATTGTAATCTTGCCCGATATTGCTGAGAATTTCCGAATGATTACCTGAGTTGATCGTCGCACTTAAGTGGGTGATGACCATGCGCTTGACCCTGGCGGCTGCCGCAATCGCGCCAACCTGGCCAGATGAAGGCAAGATCGAGGTTGTGAGATATTCCATCACCGGGTTGTTCACCAGGCTTTTGGGAAGATGGCAGCATTGGATGAGTAGATCCGCATCTTTTGCCAGCTTGATAATGCCCTCGCACGGAATTGTATCACCACTGATTGTAACGACTTTGCCCTGCGCCTCAACTCGATATCCAAGGCAGCGCCACTCGAAATCAGGCACATGCGCGAAATCGCCATGCACCACAAAGTCGGCAAAAACTTTCCATTGATCGGTTTCAGCGATCAGCCCAGGCTCCACATCCCTCACGCCGACTTGGGATATCGCCTCTGGTCGTTCGTCCCAGCTTCCGCCTCGCCTGCGAATATCTTTGTCTTCCTCGATCCGAAAACGGATATCTTGGGCATACACTTGTTCAAGCAATGCGTTCACAATTTGCTTTGTCCCAGAAGGTCCGTAGATTTTTAGTTCGTGGTCACGCCCCTGCATGGCGGAGGAAATAATTACGTCGAACAGATCGTTGATATGGTCAAAGTGGTGATGCGTAATGAAGACGGGATTGACCAGGTTGATCCCGACCCCGGCTTGGTACATCTGATGGACTGTGCCGCGGCCTGCGTCGAATAATAATTTATTGTTCCCGATTTCTACCAGAACCGCGCTCTGAAAGCGGTGGGGATTGGTGGGAGTGCCTGTGCCCAGTAAAGTTGCTCTCATCTTTGGTTTTCTGGCGAATCAGTTCGTTGTGCTCGCCGCGGCAAGCGCGCTGAAGCCTCACTAAGAACACTCATTTGGGGGCTAATCTCTTGATTATATTCACAATTCGCTCGGCTGCTCGTCCATCCCATAATTTAGGGATATGCCCATCTTTATATTTTCCTGTCAAAATTTCCACGGCGCCAGCGATAATCTTTTCGGTTTCAATTCCGACAAGGGTATTAGTTCCTTCGGTAATTGTAATTGGGCGTTCTGTATTTTCTCTTATCGTCAGGCAAGGAACATTCAAAATGCTTGTTTCTTCCTGGATGCCGCCTGAATCGGTCAATACCATTTTTGCGTGCATCGCTAAATCCAGGAACTGTAAATATCCCAGCGGTTCGATCGTTTGGAGATTTGGTGCAGAATCTAACCTGTGCTGAAAACTGAATTCATCGATGCGCTTCAATGTCCGAGGATGCGCAGCAAATAAGATTGGGATCTCTTGCTGAATGGCTATCAACGCATCCAGGATGTCTGAGAGAGTTCTGGGATCATCGACATTGGCTGCTCTGTGCAGGGTTACTAACGCGTACTCGCCAGCATCTAAGTCAAATCTCGCTGGAGTGTTCAGGTTTGCAGCGCGGTCACGATGCTTGTTCAAAGTATCGATCATGACATTGCCCACAAAGAAGATTTTTTCTTTGGGAATCCCTTCTTTGTGCAAATTCTTGATTGCCCCGCGCGAAGTTGTGAAAAGAAAATCTGAAAGTGCGTCAGTAACAATGCGATTGATTTCCTCAGGCATCTTGCGATCAAAGCTGCGCAGCCCTGCCTCGACATGAGCGACGGGTATCCATAGTTTTGCGGCCGTTACTGCGCAAGCCATTGTTGAGTTGACATCGCCAACCACGACGACAAGGTCAGGTCTTGATTCTCCCAATACTTCTTCGAAAGCGACCATTACTTGCGCAGTTTGCCTGGCATGAGAAGTAGAGCCAACCCCTAAGTAGATATCCGGCTTCGGCAGACCCAGCTCATCGAAAAATACTCTGGACATGCTTTCATCGTAATGCTGACCTGTGTGCACCAGAGTTTGCTTGATCCCAGGAGTCCGATTCATCTCTTCGACAATCGGGGCCATCTTTACGAAGTTAGGACGCGTTCCCACTACATTGATGATATGCATAAGTCATGGATTGATTTCAGAATGATATGTGATTGAGTTGGAAATAAGAGTAATTGGTCTTATCGTTTGTATTTCGTGTTGCGTGTTGCGTAAAAACAGGAGTTACATCCCAAAAAATACGCAATACGCTTCACAGTTTCGCTAGAAATTTTTCCGGCTGATGACGATAGGTTTCTATGGGGATATCGCTATTGGTCAGGCCGAGCAGGGTCTCGGTGAGCAGGCGGTTGACCGGGGTGGGAATGCCTAACTTCTCTCCAGTGCGCACCACCGCACCGTTGAGATAATCCACTTCGCTCTTGCCGCCCCCACTGTGCAGGTCGATATGGAAAGATGGCATCTTGCCGCCGCGCCCGCCGCCTACGGCTTTGCCCATTAATGGGCGGGAGATACTCAAGGGTAAATATTGCGCTGCAAAAGCCAGCGCTTTGACCGGTGTGCCGGGCAAGTCCACCACGCCGATGCCCTGGGCTTTCATCACCTTCAGGGCTTCACGCAATTGGGTGATCTCCAGGCGGAACAGGCCGGGGTGGGCGAAGATCTCAGCGGGGGTCATATCCAGGCTGGCGGCTGAGGCGTTGGCGACCAGGTTGGTGAGCATCTTGGACCATTTCATATCCGCAGCGCGGGGATAGAGACGGGCATTGAGACCGGCATCATTCAGCGCGGCGCCCAGTTGTTTTGAGAGAAGATGTTCCCCTGAAATACCGACACCCCTCAGTCGTTCCAGTACAATGTCCCCGGCGGCGCGGCGGCCGATAGATGTGGTGACTGTGCCGGCGATGACTTTTTCCGCGCCGAGTGCTTCGGCGATAGCTGGTTCGTTGGCGACACCGTTGGAGAGACAGAGGATGGGGGGGAGCGGGGGGCGGGGAGCGGGGAGCGAATCTAGAAAAGTTTGGGTGTGGTATGATTTGAGGGCGAAGAGGGCGATGTCGAAATCTCTCCCTGAGCCTGTCGAAGGGGCAAGAGCCTCTTCAATCGAGTCGACCACCACCGGGTCGGGGATATGATGCTCCCCATCTTGGATGGCCAGTCGCAAACCTCGGGATTTGAGATCCGCAGCCACCTGGGGGCGTTCCAAGAAGACGACTTCATGTCCCGCTATCGCCAGGCTCCCCCCGATATATGTACCGATGGCGCCAGCTCCTAAAGTGAGTATTCGTAGTTTGTTCATAAGGGTTGAATATCTAAATGGTAGTGATCGTTGACGTTGTCGAGTACCCAGAGATGTCTATCAGGGATGAAACGCAGTTTCGTGAAGGCAGTGTTCTCAAAACCGAAGCGGATGCGGTTCTGTGGGGCGAGGCCCAGGGCGGCAAACAGGAAGCGGCTCAAGATCGCCCCGTGCGCCACGATCAGATAACGCCCTGGTGGACTGTCGAGCAAATCCTGTACGCTGCGGCCCGCCCGTAGATAGACATCCCAATGGCTTTCGCCATCTCCACCGATAGGGAAATAAGGGTTATTCCATTGGATATCGCCACGTTGGAGGACTTGCTCGCCGGTGAGACCATTCAATTCTCCCCAATCGAATTCCATCCAAGCCGGGTCTGTTTCCAGGGGGATGCCCAGGCCCTCGGTAATGATTTGTGCGGTCTCATGCGCCCGTCGCAGCGGGCTGGTGATGGCTTTGTCGAAGGTTATCTTTTCAGCCCCCCAGCGGGCAGCCAGCAGGCGCGCCTGTTCACGTCCCCTTTCGGTGAGGGGATAATCGGCCTGACCTTGCAATTTTTTCTCTGCGTTGCCAACGGATTCGCCATGGCGCAGGAGAGTAAAATGATGGGTATCAGGAGGAAGTTCAGGCCTGCTGGCGCTTTCAACTGTGCTGTCGAGATGAGATCGTTCATTATGGGATAGCAGTCGCCATTGTCCCTCTTGGGGGTTGTAGCGCAGTCTGGAATGAGCGGTATTTCTCAAGGGAAGGATGCGCCCTTGGAAGTTGGGATGGGGAGTTGCGCCCAGGATGGCGTGGAAGGCCATGTTGAGCAGCGCTCCATGGGAGACGATCAGATACCGTCCGGGAGGCTGGCGCATAATCGTTTCAACGGCGCGAGCGCCCCGGAGAAATAATTCCCAAAGACTCTCTCCGGTTTGGGCGATGGGTTGGTAGAGGGAGACGAAATCAGGAATGGGGTAGCGTTCTGCAGCTACATTGTGGGGTAGGCCCGCCAGCAGACCGTTATCTCGTTCCATCCAGAGAGGGTCAAATGTTAAGGGGATATCCAGCGCGGCGGTGATGATCTCGGCAGTCTCGCGAGCGCGTGATAATGGGCTGGCGATGGCTTGATCGAAGGTGATCTCATTAGCTAGCCAATGGTCTGCCAGGGCTTGGGCCTGGGCTCTCCCTTTTTCTGTCAGGGGGAATTCGGCCTGGCCTTGATGGTAGCCCTCGGCATTGCCCACGGATTCGCCGTGACGCAGCAGGGTGATGTGGTAGACGGGAGGGGCGTTTGATGGTGAGGACATGAGAAATGAGAACCGCTAAGATACACATTTGTCCGAAAAAAGGGGGTGCGCAGGGAGCGTCGCCCCCTGTGCACCCCCTTTTTTCGGGATTTTAACTACTCCAATCACGGGCGCCCCGCAGAAAGGTATCTCCGGGCATGGATCGTTTGCCTGAAGGCTGTACTTCGTCAAGCATCAACAAGCCGTCGGACGCACCCACTGCGGGGCAGCCTTCCTGAATTGTAAACACCCCGACCCCTGGGGAAGTTGCGCTGAGGGCGTGGGCGTTATGAACCTTCAAGCGTTGATCTCCCCAAATCAAATAGGTTCCTGGCCAGGGATTGAAGGCCCGCACCCGGCGCGCTAGGGCTTCAGCAGGTTCGTTAAAATCCAATTCGCCATCGGTTCGTTTCAGCATCCGGACGTAGGTAGCCAGAGAGTCGTCCTGGGGTTGGGGGGTCATCTCGCCGCTCAGATAAGCGGGCAAAGTCTCGATGAGCAGATCGCCGCCGAGTTGGGCTAACTTGGGGGAGAGTGAACCGGCAGTTTCGTCGGCTTGGATGGAGATTTCGGACTTGCTGAGGATCGGACCGGTATCCAGGCCGGGGTCCATTTTCATGATGGTGACGCCGGTCTTGTCGTCTCCGTGCAGGATGGCGGCGTTGATGGGGGCCGCGCCGCGCCAACGCGGCAGCAGCGAGGCATGCACGTTGATGCAGCCATGTTGAGGTAGATCGAGCACCCCTGGGCGCAATATCTGTCCGAAAGCGGCCACCACGATCAGGTCTGGGTTCCAGGCTTTGAGCTGCTCGATGGCCTGGGGGGCCTTCAAGCGAGTCGGCTGCATAATGGGCAGACCGAGTTCTTGGGCTAATTCCTTGACCGGGGGAATCTTCAGCTCGCGCCCGCGACCCGCTGGTCGATCAGGCTGCGTGACCACACCCACAACACGATAGTTTTCAGCCAGCGCACGCAAAGCGGGCAAGGAGAAGTCCGGGGAGCCCATGAAGACGATGCGAATGTCCATAGGGCGGATTTTAGCATATTTGGACACGGATTGGACAGATTGATAGAATTCCCCGGCAAAGTTTGCGCGCTTCGCGAGAAATTTTGTACACGGATTGACACGGATGCCACGGATAAAAAATTAAAAAATCTATACTGGTCAATAGAAAGTTGAACAGCAAATCCTTTGTGCCTTCGAGCCTTTGTGGTTAGGCTTGTCCCTGTCTTGTTGGGGGTGTCCAGAGGAAGAGTGCTTTTCGTTAGTAACTGTCCATAAATAACTTGTTCGTAGTGAGGGCTTCGCGAGAATTTTGTACACGGATTTTTTTGTTTTTCTCCATAAAATCCGTGGAATCCGTGTCCAAAGTTTTGATGAACTTTCAGGGGTGGCGCAAGTTGAGATTTCCCGCCCCCATTTCGACGTTGATGGTCAGCGTAGGGCCATGGCCTTCCTGCGAATATGTGCTTCCTGATACCTGCCAGTCACCGCGTGTGGTGATATTGGAAAGGCCGCCCTCGACGGTGATCTCCGCATGGACGCCTTCGGGGATGGTGATGGTGATATTGCTGAGACCGGTTTCGATGAACACCTCGGCGTCACCCTGCAGCTCGCCGGAGAAATCAAGCTCGAAATTCCCGGCGCCGCCCTGGAAGATCATCGTCTCGAAGTTGGCGTTGGCCAGGTTGGTCATCTCGATATTGGATGCCCCGGTCTCATAGCGCAGGGACTGCATCACGTCTTGATTGGGTTCTGCAAAGTTCAGCCTGACGTCAGCGGCGCCATCGGAGATGTGCAGCTTGATCAGGTTCAAACCGCCCAGCTCCAGTTCGCCCACATAGGCTCCAGCTTTGATGGTCAGGTCGAGGGGGCTTTCGCCGAGATCAAAATCCCAAATATTCTTGATTTCAGTTTGGAAGTTCGGAATCCCGTTGATCTCCAGATTGCCATTGGAGATTTTGACGCGGTTGCCCTCGATTTGAGTCTCTGGCCTCAGATCTTCGACGTTGTAGGTGGCCGTGCCTTCAAGCAGGGCATCTTCTGCACCCGGGGAGAGAAGTAACTCGCCAGCACCAAAAGCCAGAGTCAGTTCAGCAGCATCATCTGTCCCTGACGCTGGAATCCTGATCTCTTTGATGATTGTGGGTCCAGTTTTGATATCTGTGGTGATGGGTAGATTGAAATTCACGCCGCAGGCCAGCGCGGCCAGTGCCAATGTTGTGATGGCTGTGAGAAGGTATATTTTACGCATTGTCATGTCTCCATAGGTATTGTAATCTGTAATTGTATACGCTGGAGACAGTCGATAGTCGCGTTGAACGTTTCACGTTCCAACGCTCAACGTTACAACCCTAACTCAGGGGCGATAGTCTGCATGGCCTGGATGACGTTGCCGACATGCTCCCACAATTCGATGCCGAAATCTTCAGTGGCATGGGCAACTTCTTGGCGGTTTACCCCGGCTGCGAAGGCTTTATCTTTCCACTTCTTTTTGACGGACTTGGTCTTCAAGTCATCTAATAAGCGGGAGGGGCGTACCAGGGCTACGGCGACGATCAGACCGGTGATCTCATCGCAGGCCAGGAGGGCTTTCTCCATCAGGGACTGGCGCGGCACTCCGGTGTGGTCGGCGTGGCTGAGGATGGCTTGCAGAATCTCCTCGGGGACACCGCGCTCGCGCAGGAGGGGGATACCAGTCTGAGGATGTTCATCCAGGGTGGGGTGTATCTCCCAGTCATAGTCATGCAGCAGGGCAGTGACGCGCCATTTTTCGACATCTTCGCCGTACTTCTCAGCGTAGAATTTCATCGCAGCTTCTACTGCCAGCATGTGACGCACCAGGTTCTCGTTTTTGACGAATTCTCGGACGATGGCTAGGGCTTCTTCTCGGTTCATGGGAACTTCCTTAGTATCCAGTGAGATATGTCTCCCACTAATTATTTCTCTGCGTACTCTGCGTCTCCGCGGTGATTGTTTTTGTATCCTTCGTAGTTTCTGTGAAGATCGGCTCTGGCTCTCCGAGGACGGGCAAGGGGTGTAATAGATGCACTTCCAGCAGGGCTACCAGGGTGGCGATGGTCTCGCGGGTGTGCCAGAACATCAGCGAGCCGCGGCGATAGGTGCGCTGGTCTGCGGAGACTCCAACCGCGGAAACTCCCAAGGCGTTGCATGTATACAGGGCCCGGGGGAGGTGGAATCCCTGCGTGACCAGGATGGCTGAATCAAGCTCGAAGATATCGCGCGCTCGATAGCAAGTGTCATAGGTGCGCCTGCCAGCATAATCCAGGACGATGGCATCTTCAGGGACTCCCAGGTCGATGGCGTAATTTCGCATGACAGCAGGTTCGTTGTAATCATCGAAGCGGTTGTCGCCGCTCATGAGCAGTTTTTCCACTTTGCCAGCGAAGTACAATTCAGCCCCGGTGGTGACGCGGTCGCGCAGCACGGGAGTCGGAGATCCATCACGCCACAGACCAGCCCCAAAGATGATCGCCACCCGTTGAGAGGATGTGTCCTCCACCGTTTGGGTGCGCGCCGCGGCCAGGAGCTGCGTGGTCAGCCGTGGCAGTAGCAAAATTGCCAGGCCCGAGAATCCAAGGATGAGGGTGATTTTGATGAGCATGTTGAAAATTCTTCTTAGCACGGGGCAGATTTTACCACCCCCCACGGCCAGATCAGACAGGTCTCACCGGGCTTTTATCTTATGACTTACGCACTGGCGATGGAAAAAGCCCGAAAATAAGGGGTGTGCC
>JADHXE010000087.1 GCA_016783125.1 Anaerolineales bacterium | reverse complement strand
TGAGTACGGGGTGTAGACCCCAATCACAGATTCAATCTTTGAGCGCTTCGTGGTGACGATTTTAGTCGCTTCTTCCCTGAAATTAGCCCCAAAAACAACGGCTTTAGCCGTTACTATGGCAAACCTGTGATTTACTGAATTTGCCTCCAGCATTGCCCAATATGCTAAAATTAGTAAATGGACAAAATCGCTCAGATTTATTATTGAGGAGCCTCATGCTCGAACCCGAACGTACAATCCGTTCCACATGCCCTTATTGCGGCGTTGGCTGTCAGGTAGATTTACTTATCAAAGATGCTCATATCTTCCGTGTGGAAGCACCCTTCGATGTGGCCCCTAATTACGGGCGGTTGTGCGCCAAGGGCCGTTTCGGAATGGATTATGTCAGTCACCCCTCCCGGCTAATCCAACCCCTGATCCGTAAAGATTTGGGCCAGAAACCACGCCGGCCTGTCGGGCTTGAGGGATTCCGCGAAGCCACCTGGGATGAAGCCTTAGATTTGGCTGCCGAAAAGATAGCCGATACCGTGCGCCAGTACGGCGGTGATGCAATGGGAACCTTCTGTTCAGCCAAAGCCACTAACGAAGACAACTATCTCTTCCAGAAATTCGTCCGGGCGGTGTTGGGTACCAATAATGTCGATCACTGCGCGCGCCTGTGCCACGCGGCATCGGTAGCCGGGCTGCAAATCGCCATCGGCTCTTCGGCCATGTCCAACTCGATAGCTGAGATGAAAGACCTGGAAGTTTTCATCGTCACCGGCTCCAACACCAGCGAGACCCATCCTGTGATCAGCACATTTCTGAGACAAGCTGTCGTGCAAGGCGGCGCCAAGTTGATTGTGGTTGATCCCCGGGGCATCGAAATGACCGAATTCGCCACGCTGTGGCTACGGCAGAAGCCGGGCACCGATGTGGCAGTCTTTCAGGCCATGGCGCAGGTGATTGTGGAGGAGGGGTTATTCGATCATGACTTCATCGCTGCGCGCACCGAAGGCTTCGAAGAATTTACTGGTTCTATCGTGGAATGGACCCCGGAGCGGGCAGAATCCGTTTCGGGTGTTCCCGCTGATCTGATTCGGGAGGCAGCTCGAAGCTACGCCTCGGCTAACTCAGCCGCCATTTACTGGGGCATGGGCATCAGCCAGTCTGTACACGGCACGGATAACACCCTTTCGCTGGCCAATCTTGCCCTGCTGACCGGGCATATCGGCCGCCCAGGGACAGGACTCAACCCTCTGCGCGGGCAGAACAACGTCCAGGGCTGCTCCGACTCGGGTGGGCTGCCGAATGTCTACCCGGGTTATCAACGCATCGATGATCCAGAAATATGCAAGAAATTTGAACGAGCATGGCATATCGCGACCGAAGACCGAAGACGGGAGACGGGGAACGGTCACCGGTCGTCGGTCTCCCGTCATTCCCCGGTCTTCCGTCTCTCCAACGAACCCGGTCTGACCACTATGGAGATGGTCGATGCCGCCGAAAGCGGGGCCATCCGGGCCTATTATGTGATGGGCGAGAACCCGATGATGTCTGAGCCAGATCTGCGCCATGCCCGGCACGTCATGGAAAAATTGGATTTCGTCCTGGTGCAAGACATCTTCCTCAACGAAACTGGAGAGTACGCCGATATCATCCTGCCTGCGGTCAGCTTCGCTGAAAAAGATGGCACTTTCACTAACAGCGACCGCCGGGTGCAGAAAATCCGCGCTGCTCTACCCGCCCCCGGTGAGGCGCGAGCAGATTGGGAGATCATCAGCGATCTGGCTCAACGAGTAGAGGCAAAGCTAGACCGCGAACACAGCGCCGGTTTTGAGTTCGAACATCCCGCGGAGATATGGGACGAGATGGCCCGCCTGACGCCCCCCTTCCAAGGCATCAACTATAAACGCATCGAGCGCGAAGGCGGCGTGCACTGGCCCTGCCCAACACCGGATCACCCCGGCACACCTTGTCTTTTCGCCGAGAGCTTCCCGCGCGGAAAAGGGCAATTTAGCGCCATCCAATACCGCCCTTCGGAAGAACTGCCCGATGAAAATTATCCCTTCATCTTATCCACCGGGCGGGTGCTGTATCATTGGCATGGGGGCACAATGACGCGGCGTTCGCAATTAGACCATATCTACCCCGAGGCTACCGTGGAGATCAACCCAAAAGACGCACATCAGCTTGGGGTACAGGAACACGCCCAAGTGCGCGTGCGCTCCCGCCGCGGTAAAATCGAAGTCAAAGCTTTGGTTACAGAGCGATCCCCTCAAGGGACGATCTTCATCCCCTTCCATTTTGCAGAAGCCGCGGCCAATGAACTGACCAATGATGTTCGCGATCCCCAGGCAAAAATCCCCGATTATAAAGTCTGCGCGGTGGCGGTAGAGCTTCTGAGGTAACGATGTGCGTCTTATGCTATAATAATCACAATTATGGAAAACGAAATCATCGTTACAGAAAATAATACAGAAACTGACCCAACGCCCGAAGAGATGAAAAGCCAAACGGGGGTACTGATTGGCATTGGGATCGGCACTGTGGTGCTGATTGCGCTGGTTGTCGTCAGTGTCATCTTTCTGCTCAATCCAACAACTGACACAGCCCGTTTTCGCGATGTTTTCATCATCTTCATGGCGCTTGAGTCCATTGTGATTGGGCTGGCACTGATCATCTTGATCATCCAAATTGCCCGGTTGATCAATTTGCTGCAAAACGAAATCAAACCCATTATCAACTCAACCAACGAGACCGTGAGCACTTTGCGCGGTACCACGCAATTCTTGAGTGATAACCTGGTCGAACCGGTCATCAAGCTCAATGAGTATTTAGCTGGGCTTGGACATTTAGCCAGATTTATAAAACCGAAGAAAAAGTAAATTTACTAATCAGCCACAGAACAGAATTACCTAAAAAAGGGTGTGCGCAGAGTGCGGCGCACTCTGCGCACACCCTTTTTCAGGAGTTTCCCTGCCTGGTAGATTAAAAACACTAATAGTCATTTAGTAAGACAAAGGAGTGATAACCATGAGTAACGATAATAATGAATTTGGAGCCTTCCTGTCAGGCTTTGTGCTCGGTGGGCTGGTCGGAGCGGCCGTCGCGCTGCTCTTAGCGCCCCAATCAGGTGAGGAAACCCGAACATATATCCGTGATAAAAGCATCGAACTGAAGGACACGACAGCAGAAAAAGCCGCTGAGGCGCGCACCCAAGCTGAAGCCAAACTGGGCGAAGCGCGCACCCAGGCTGAGGCCAAGATCGCTGAGGCTCGCCAACAAGCTGAGAAGCTGGCCCAACAGGCCCAAGCCAAAGCTGATGAGCTGCGCCAACAAGGCCAAGTTGTGCTCGAAGAACAAAAGTCAAAGATCGGGGAAGCCATCGAGACTGGCAAAAAGAAGGTCGCTAAGAAAGAACCCCCTGCCGAAGAAGCTGCTGGCGAGGCCTAAGAAAATATTATTTTGATGAAATAAAAAATCGCCCTGGCAAAGTTTGGGGCGATTTTTTGTGTTGATCCGAAATTACTTTCCGCGTGATACTGTACCCGCAGGAGGTACATTTGGCGTGTTTCAAACGAGCGGAAAAGTTCCGGAAATAGGGGTGAGCGGGGGGGGGAACCCCCGCTCACCTCTATTTCCGGGATTACTTCCACTGAAATGAAACACACCCATTTCTATTGGTACCCTAGCTGAACTAACACATCCGGCAGTGTCCCAATGAGGTCGCCGGCGATCACTGAAGCTGTGGAACCCAGCACATCCGCTGCCAGCAGGCCAGCCTGGGCGTGGATCCAGGCCCCAGCGGCAGCAGCTTCGAAGGCTTCCAGGCCCTGTGCTCGCAATCCGACGATCAAACCGGCCAGCACATCGCCAGAACCGGCCCGGGCTAAAGCTGAAGAAGCTACTGGAATAACCATCGTGCGCCCATCGGGAGCGGCGATCACGGTGAAGGCTCCCTTGAGCACCACCACGTGCCCCCACTCAGCGGCGTAACGTTCTGCTACGCCCACGCGGTCTGCTTGAATTTCACTTGTTTCCAATCCGGTGAGCACTGCCATCTCGCCGGGGTGTGGAGTCAACACCGTCGAGGCGGGCAACTGCTGCGGCCAATCAGGGATGCGAGCCAGCAGTTTCAAACCATCGGCATCGATGACCAGGGGAGGCAATTCTGATGTTTCCTGCTCAATCCCCTTCTCAGAAGATTGCACGAACCCAAGCCGCGTCTTCTTCTTAGATATCTGCTCCCCTAAAAACTGAACCAGGAATTCGGCAGTGGTATCTTCCAGGCCAAATCCTGGACCAACCAGCATGGCAGTCACGCGATCAAGGTTTTCTTTTACGATTTTGGCCGCACTTGATTGAATCACCCCCATTTCATGAGGCAACAACAGCCAGGTAACCTCCGGCAATTGACCTGCCAACGCTGAATGCAGCGAGCCCGGTACGCCCAAGGTGACCAAACCTGCCCCAATGCGATAGGCGGCTTCTCCCGCCAGGGCAGCCGCGCCGGTGTAGTTGACCGATCCAGCAACGATCAGCGCTGTGCCAAAAGTGCCTTTATAGGCATCTAAGGGTCGAGGCGGCAGCACATCCCGCACCCATTCGGGGCTGGCGACTTCACTTTGAACTGAATCATACGCTTTGATGCCCTTAGGCAAACCAATCCCGACTAAACGTAGAGAGCCAATCAGATTATAGGCTGGGAATTGCAGCAAGCCGCGTTTGATGGCGGCCATGGTCACGGTGAGTTCCGCGGGGATGCACTCGGGGGCAGCTTCTCCTGTATCGCTGTCTACCCCAGAGGGACAATCGACAGCCATAACGTGAGGAGGATCATCCATCTTCGAGAGAGTCTTACGCACCCAATCAAGAACTTCGGCAAGCTGACCACGGAGAGGCAGTTTGATCCCCGTGCCCAGCACGCCATCTAATAAGACTGTGTGATGTTTCAAAGCCGCACCCAACTTTTTACACTTGGCATCTTCATCAAGAGTCAGAATCGTGCCGCCAGCCTCTCGTAGGCGTTCGATGAGGGGATCATCTTCAGGGCGAGGTCGCACGATATAAGCTGTCGTTTCCCAGCCCCATTCTACTAAGTAGCTAAAAGCCACCAACGTATCCCCACCGTTATTGCCTGAACCAACAAGTCCCAGAGCGCGCTTCTCGGCTAAATGGCTATACGCATCACGAACTTGCCCAGCTAATCCCCGGCCAGCGTGCTCCATCATCTCCGGATAGGTATGACCGCTGGCATCGGATTCTTTTTCAATGGCTATCATCTCTTCGACGGTTACGTATTTCATAGTTTCACCTCTATTTGATTAGGGCGTGTTTCAAACAAGCGGAAAAGTTCCGGACATAGGGGTGTGCGGGATTACTTCCACTGGAATGAAATGTACCCATTTGATTATTACTCAAGTTTTATCATGCAATTTTCAGACGCGGTTTGCCACGGGGCGAACGGATAAAACGATATCACCGCGTATTTGCATAGCTACACTTTCTCTACGTTTTGACGCGCTAAACGTGCCAACCTTCAACATGCTAACGTGTAACACCTTCTTCTACCCAATCCAAGCCCAATTCGTTCAACTTCTGTGATGTTGGCATGCCGGTCACTGGATCCCAACCGCGGGCCTGATAGTAAGCTTCCAGCATCTCTTCCAGCGGGATTACATACCCTTGTGCGCCGCCGTCGGCATAGGGTTCTCTCAAAAGTTTAGGCAACGTATCATTCGTGCGCGCCAACCCCAAGCGGCGGTTGATCATCCGCTTCAGGTTCCAGGCACGCTCTCCAACACGCAGTAGATCTTCAAGGGAATAATCCTCTCCGGTGGCCGCGTTCACCAAATCCAAAATAGTTCCTGGTGATACATTGGCAAAATAGCACATCACCAACGCATTGAACACCGTGCGCCAATCCTGATGGATGGCGACATTAACAGCTTTCTCAGCACCATCATGACGCTGATAAAACTCCATGCCCAGTCTGTCCTCAACCATGCCATAAATATCAGCCAGGAAGTAATCCGATTGGTTGTGACAGGCGCCGCGTGGTGATGTGGCATATGTCAGAGCCATGCCAGAAGCACCGCGCGGGTCGTGATAGGCCACTTCCAACCCATTGACCTGCACGGCCAGTTCCTCGGCCCCAAACCGCCGTCCAAGCGCCAGCGCTCCCTCGGCCAGGTAAGCGCCGAAACCTTCGCCTTTTACAGTCTGATGAACTAACGCCTCAACCACAGATTTATTCCCCCATTCCAAAACCAAACCACCGGTGTCGGTCTTACTCACAAAGCCCCGTTCAAATAAGGTGAATGCCAACCCGAGGGTGTTGCTAAAACTAATCGTATCCATCCCGTAACGGTCGCAAAGTTCACCCATGCGAGTGATAAAAGCCAAATCATCGATGAGCAAGTTAGGGCCGAACCCGACAATGGTTTCATACTCCGGGCCTTTGCGCTTTCTTGGAAGGCTTCCGAAGTTTTCGGAAACTTCGGAAGTCTCAGTAGGCAGAACCACCACCCGCCCACAAGCAACCACACAGGCATGGCAGGCGCTCACCCCTGCCAAGATAGTCTCGGCCATGCTGGGGCCGGAAACTTTATCAGCGCCATTGAAGACTCCGGCGCTGAAATATTTTTTGGGCATTTCACCCAAATAATCAGCATAATCGGCGACCGCGGCTGTACCCAATTCGCGGGTGGCGCGGGTGAAATTATCGTCACGTAAAACGCGGTTGGCTTCCGAGCGCAGCTTTGAATAGACATCGGATGCAACCGGGATCGATCCCCCGCCCCGCACAGCCACTGCTTTAAGATTCTTGGACCCCATGACCGCCCCCATCCCCGTGCGGCCAGCCGCTCGTCCGTGATCTGTGAGAATGGCAGCATATGGGATTTGGGATTCACCTGCCGGGCCGATGACTGCAACCCGGTGCTTTCCGTGTTCTTCAAGTTCCTGGATGATCGCAGCCTGGGTTTGGGTTGTTTCCAGCCCCCAAAGGTGTACCGCGTCCCGAACTTCGGCCTGCTGATCGTTGATCCAAAGATAAACAGGTTGATCTGATTTCCCAGTAACCCACAGTCCATCGAAACCTGCTTTGCGCAGCTCTGGTCCCCAGAAACCCCCACAATTGGACTCACCCCATAACCCCGTCGCTGGTGAGCGTGCGCAGACTACAAATCGCCCTACCGCCGGTCCGGACGTCCCGGTCAATGGGCCAGTAAGAAAGAGCAACGGAGATTCAGGAGAAAGAGAATCGAGATCGTGAGAGATGTAATCGTATAACAAGCGAGCGGCCAGAGACGAAGCGCCCAGGTAATCTCGTACCCAACCAGGAGGAATATGGAATGTGTCAATTTCGCGGGCAGTGAGGTTCACAGTGAGGATGGGTTGCATAATAATCTCCGTGGAGCGTAGTAGGAAAAAATTTATTCAACAAGTGTACCAAAACTTGGAAAGTTAAGTGTACAATGGGAGTTATGTATATCGCTTCTGATTTAGGACAGAAAGTTCCTCCCCCGCCAAGCTTTCATATTATAACCAAACCTCGAGGTGCAATCTGCAACCTGGGATGCAAGTATTGTTATTTTCTAAAGAAAGAGCAGCTTTTCACAGGAAGCGATTTCTTTATGACCGAGGAAATTCTGAAAGAATACACTCGTCAACACATTGAAGCACAGCGCGTCCCTGAGGCGACCTTCATCTGGCAAGGTGGCGAACCAACTCTAATGGGGCTGGATTTCTTCCAGAAGGCGATGCGGGCACAAGAAAAATACCGCAAACCAGGCATGAAAATTCTCAACACGCTCCAAACCAATGGCACGACTCTAGATGATGACCTGTGCAAATTTTTCAAAAAACACAACTTTTTAATTGGCCTCAGCCTGGATGGACCGCGCCATCTACATGATGCCTACAGAGTAGATAAAAGAGGCCAGCCATCCTTCGATCGAGTATGGGCCGGTCTGGAATTATTGAAAAAAAACGCGATTGAATTCAATATCCTGACGACTGTACATGCTGCTAACGCCGGTTCCCCCCTTGAGGTCTATCGTTTTTTGCGGGATGATGTCGGAGCACAATTCATTCAATTTATTCCCATTGTAGAGCGAAAGAATGAGACCGGCAATCAAGAAGGATACAAAGTCACCAAACGTTCTGTGACAGGGAAAAAATATGGGGATTTCTTAATTGCCGTGTTTGATGAGTGGCTTCACCATGATATAGGTCAGGTTTATGTGCAAATCTTCGATGCAGCTTTAGGAGTCTGGTATGGACAACCAGCAAGCATGTGTATATTTTGTGAGACCTGTGGAACAGCTCTAGCCCTTGAACACACCGGGGATCTATACGCTTGTGATCATTATGTTGAACCTCGATATTGGTTGGGCAATATTCGAAGACATGAAATCATCAATCTAATTGGTACCGAAAAACAAGCCAAATTCGGACTCAACAAACGAGATACCCTACCTTCTTTTTGCCAAAAATGTGCTGTGAGGTTTATCTGCAACGGCGGCTGCCCCAAAAATCGCATCCGACGGACACCAGATGGAGAAGAAGGGTTGAATTTCCTTTGCGAGGGATATAAGACATTCTTTACACATATTGATGAACCAATGAGGTTAATGGTACAACTACTACAGCTAGGCAGACCCCCGGCTGATGTTTCGAAGACCCTTGTAAACAAGGAAAATAGTCATCACAATTAGCCAAGGGGCTTTGGGATTTCCCATGGTAATGGTCGAATGAGAATCACCTACAGTACCATCAACTACTCAACCATCCCGTCAATAACTGCCGGAGGATCAAATTGAATAAAAATAATCAGATCAGTAGACGCGATTTCCTTAAAATATTTGGTGGAACTCTGGCCATTAGTGCGCTAAGTTGTTCGCGGCTACTTCCACAATCAAAGCTAAAAACAGGAATTTCACCAACTGCTGCTGCTGATGTCACGGTAGTGCCAAATTCAAAACGCCCTAATATTCTATTCATCATGACAGATGATTTAGATGCTGCAATGGAAACTACCGACCATATGCCAAATTTGAATGAGCATTTGGTAGATCAGGGACTATCTTTCCAGCAATTTTTCACCCCAACTCCAGTATGTTGTCCATCCCGCGTTACTTTTCTAACCGGCCAATATACACACAACCACCAGGTACACATGAATACGCCACCAGAAGGTAGTTTTGAGAAGTTTAACCTCCTGGGAAGCGAGGCATCAACAGTAGCCACCTGGCTTAGAGCAGCAGGATATCGAACTGGGTTCATGGGCAAATATATGAACCATTATCCTTTCCCTGAAAACAAGACTTACGTACCCCCCGGTTGGACAGAGTGGTACAGTCCAGCAAAAGGAAAACCTTATACTGGTTTTGGGTATACCTTAAACGAGAATGGAACGCTCATCGAATATCAAGAGGATCCAGAAGACTATATGACCGATATGCTAGCTGAAAAAGCGGGTCGTTTCATCAGGTCTTCACTAGAAGACTCAAGCCCTTTCTTTTTATTTGTATCGACGTTCGCGCCCCATGAACCATATACTCCTGCTCCTCGCCACGCTGATGATTCCTTAGATATTCAAGCGCCTAGAACCGCTTCATTCAATGAAGATGATGTGAGCGACAAACCCAGTGGCATCCGATTTGATCCACAATTCACTGAAGAGGAAATCCGAGATATAGATGATGTTTATCGCTTGCGCGTCCAGAGCATGCAGGCCGTGGACGAAATGATCGAATCGCTAATAACAACGCTCGAAGAATTTGATCTCCTGGAAAACACGTACATAATATTTACATCCGACAATGGCTTCCACCTCGGCCAACATCGCATGAAGCCTGGAAAAGCTCATCCATACGAGGAAGATATTCTAGTTCCCTTCGTTATCCGGGGGCCTGGGATTTCTGCGGGAACGTCAGTGGACAATTACCTGACAGGGAATATCGATTTTGCCCCTACAATTGCCGAACTTGCGGGCGTGATACCGCCAGACTATATCGATGGACGATCCCTTGTGCCTTTCTTTGGAGAAAATAAGCCCCCAAGTGATGAATGGAGACAAGCCATGCCCCTGGAATTCTTTGGGCATGAATTAGGCGAAAGCGGCGTTATTGCACCAATGTATCTTGGTGTACGCACCTCTGAATTTCTATTTGTAGAGTACAGCGAAGGTTTTATTGAATTTTACGATCTAACAAATGATCCTGATCAATTAGAAAATATCGCTGATGTTACAGACCCTGATCTATTAGACAAATTATCAGAGTGGTTATCCGCCTTTTACACTTGTTCAGGCGAGAATTGCCGAACGCTTGAGAATGAATTTATCAACTATTAGTTCCCCGAAAATAGATGAATGAATCGCGAAAACTGAAACCTGATATCCCCCATTACGGGTATGAGGGGATCCCGATCCGAGATGAGATAGAATTAGAAGTGTGGTTATAATGAGCTAAAACCATAACCACTCAGGCTATAAGAGAGATGCTTCGAAAAAAGGGTGTACGCAGGGGCGCAGCCCCCTGCGTACACCCTTTTTTCGAGAACTTCCTCTCGATGGTTGAACAATTGCCTAAAATCAACTTATACTCATGTCTTACGAACCGAAATCACAGTATGAAATAGCCCTAGATGATTTTCGTCGAGCCCGAAGGCAGGCTGCCACCAGTGCGATTCTACGGAGATTTAAAGGTCAGCCGGTCAGCTTGCTCCCCTTTGATGAAGTGATCCAACACATCAAATCAGAGCAGAGCCATGATCTAGGTTTGCAATATATTCCATTGGAATCCATCATCGGCAGTGTAGGTAGATATACTGAATTTACACGCGACTTCCTGCCTTTAAGCGGATCTTTACAAAAACGTTGGGCACGCGTTAAATCTACCTTTAGCAACTTAGGAGACATGCCACCCATCCAGGTCTATCAAATTGGGGAAGTTTATTTCGTCTTGGATGGCAATCATCGCGTCTCCATTGCCAGGCAACGTGGGGCGACGGAGATAAGAGCTAATGTCACTGAAATCAGTTCATCGATTGAGATCACCCCTGAGACAGATCTCGACAGTTTGATCCTCGCGGCTGAATATGAGCAGTTTCTAGAGAATACTCAACTAAGCAATCTTCAATCCGATCTTGATCTAAAGATTACATCCCCGGGTCGCTATCAGATCATCGAGCATCAAATCGAACAGTTGCAAAAGCGACAAGGTGATCATGGAAAAGAAATAGCATTTCCTGAAGCCGCTCAACAATGGTATCGAGAATACTATCTCCCAGTCTGCGACATTATTCGAACTCATGATATGCTGCGTGATTTCCCGGATCGAACTGAAACCGACTTATATGTCTGGATCTCCCAACATCAGGAAAAGTTAAAAAACAGTTTGGGGTGGGATATTAATCCCGAAGATGTTGCTATGGATCTTGCAGATCAATTCAGCTCGCGGCCGGAGAAAATCTTCGCTCGCTGGGGAGAACGAATGCGAGATAGTGTCACCCCAACCCCAATTGAGGCGGGACCCAAAACTGGAGAATGGCGCAAACAGCAGCTATCATCAGAACGGCATACATCGCTTTTCAATAACATTCTAGTAACAGTTAGTGGAGAAACCCAAAACTGGCAAGCGTTTCATCAAGCACTTATCTTCGCCAAACAAGAAGAGTCAAATCTGCTGGGGCTTCATATTGTTTCCAGTCAAAAACGTGTCGACACTCCTGACGTCCAATTCGTCCGAGAAGAGTTCAATCGTATCTGCCAAGAAGCAGGCATCTCCGGCGAATTAGCCATCGATGTTGGAGAGATCACACCCACGATCAGTGATCGAGCGCGATGGAGCGATCTGGTTGTAGTCCATCTGGCTCATCCCCCCAGCCAGGAAACACTCAAACGCTTAGCTCCAGGATTCCACCGTCTGGTTCAACGCTGTCCGCGCCCCATGTTAGTTGTCCCCCAATACAGACCAACCCTGAACATAATGCTTCTGTCTTATGACGGCAGCCCCAAGGCAGATGAGGCGCTTTTCATTGCCGCGTATCTGGCGGGAAAGTGGAAACTTCCACTGACTGTGCTCATCATCCTAGAAGGCGACGCATTCCCTAAGAAAGCCATCGCCCGCGCCCGTTGGTATATGAACACCCACAAAATAATCGGGGATATCCACATCCGTTATGGTGCTGTCGCTGAAACAATCTTGAAGACAGCCGAAGGCGCTGAGTTCGATCTGATTATCATGGGAGGATACAGCCATTCACCGATGCTCGAGCTCGTCATCGGCAGCGCGGTCAACGATGTGCTCAGGGCTGCCAAATGCCCCATCTTGATCTGTCGCTAATTCTCTAGCATTCCCACAATCTGCGACAAAGAATACAAAACTTGGCCTGATCTTCAAGTTGGGCTATACTTCCCCCATGTCAAACGATTCCCCTCACGTATCGATAATCATCCCCGCCTATAACGAGGCTAATAATATCGTTGAAATCATCCGTAAGATACGGGAAGTCCTACAAGGAACAGAGCATGAAATCCTGGTTATCGATGACGGCTCAGGTGATGAAACCTCGTTACGAGCCGAGGAAGCCGGCGTGAAAGTGATCCGCCATCCCTATAACATCGGGAACGGTGCTTCCATAAAAACGGGCATCCGCAACGCCCGAGGGGAGATTCTGGTCATGCTTGATGCCGATGGCCAACACCCTCCCGAGGATATCCCCCGATTACTCGATAAGATCGGTCCCTATGATATGGCCGTTGGTGCGCGCACCTCGGACTCGGACACTGATCTCCACCGGAATTTTGCCAATACAGTTTACAATCTGTTGGCATCCTATATTAGCGGCACGAAGGTTGAAGATTTGACGTCGGGTTTCCGGGCGGTCAAGGCGGAGGCGGGGCGCGGGTTTGTCTATCTGCTGCCAAACCGCTTCTCTTACCCCACAACCATAACTTTGGCCACTCTGCGATCAGGTCGCAGCCTGGTTTATGTGCCCATCAAAGGAAGGCGAAGAATTGGAAAAAGTAATATCCGTTTGTTGAAGGATGGACTGCGTTTCCTGATCATCATCCTACGTATCGCCACAATCTATTCACCCTTAAAAATATTCATCCCAGCCAGTGCCCTGATGTTTCTAACAGGGGTTGGGTATGGCTTGTTCAAAGTTATCTTCTTAAATACACGCTATGGTCCTACTTCTGCGATGCTGATGACCATCTCGGTAGTTGTCTTTATGGTGGGGCTGGTATCTGAACAAATAGCTCAGTTGCGTTTTGAGAGAAGTGAGTACTTCTCCAAAGAATAGCGCTTGGGTCTATCAGGCACCCTACACCAACGGAATTAGTTTCAATCAAAGTTATCATGTTATTACTTGGTTTTTTATCTGTTTTACAAATCACACTGTTACCTGGTTTATTGATTCTCAAAGCTTTTAATATTAAACGGGGCACTATTCACAAACTGATATTTTCCTTTGCACTAAGCCTAATTACCAATCATCTGGTTGTATTCGGAATAACAGCCATTCGCATCAACATCTCGTATACTTTTTACGCTATCTTCGCCATCGAACTAATATTATTCATCAAATTATATGCTGGTTCTCTCGTCAAATCAGTGGGATCAACTATATCAACAAAAATATCAACTGTTCTAGAGTATATTCATTCACTCAAGTTCCTCCAAAAAGAAGCTTCGCATCGAAACTTTTCCCAAACAATTAGTGAGATCATTGGATTCATTTTCGTCATTTTGGCCGCGTCAAGCATCTGGTGGGCTTTCAAAGTTTGGTATACCAATATCGACACAGTATTTACTCAATGGGATACGATCGTTTCCTGGAATCGATGGGCCACAGAATGGTATTCCGGGATATTCCCGACCAGTACCAGTCGCTACGCCCAACTTATTCCAACTAACTTCGCAGTTTCATATGCATTTCTTAGGAGTACTCAAATCCAGTTCTTTGCCAAGAGCATCATGCCTCTTTTCAATCTCTTCATCCTGTTACTCATATTGGATTTGGGGCTTGATAACAAAAATACTGGGTATTTCATTGGAGTTGTTGCAACCCGCTATATTATAAAGAAATTTTTAGGATCATATATTGCTTCTGGATATGTCGACGTCGCGCTGGCTTTCTTCACTCTCATAACCGTCTATACTTTACTGAAGGCCAAGAGCACATCCAATCCAAATCAGAAATTAAGTTACGTAGGCTTGGGCGCGATCTTCGCAGCCGGTACAGCACTCACCAAACAAAACGGTTTATTCGTCTTTGCAGTTTACCCATTTCTGGCATACTGGCTCATTCTAAGAAATATCACTTCGCTAAATCGTAAAGACCAAATCATCAAGGTGGCGAAATGGTTCGGTATCAGCCTGTGTATTATTCTGCCTTGGTATATCTTCAATGAAACCCGTATCCTTATGGGAGCCAATGAAACCAATATCCTATACCTGGCTGTTGATCGACATGAAGGTCGGAACTTGGCTGAACGCTTCATCAGAGCCATGGGCCTTCTAGAAAAATACGCTTTTCTTTTCCCATTCATACTGCTCTTGCTGCCGTTTCTAGACAGCGCCATTATTTGGATCAGCCTAACGATACTAATTCCCTATACGCTCATTTGGGCTTTCGCATTTAGCACATTCCCAAGAAATCTATCGATTGCATTGCCAATACTTGGATTGGTAACAGGGATGGCTACTCAGAAGGTAATTGAATTTGGAGAAAAGCTGACCACAAAAATAAAAATCGAGCGGCTCAAACTATACATCATTACCACATCAACCATTCTGGGAATCATCATCGGCAGCCTGTTTGTATCCGACACAATTCTCATTGATCACCAAGAAGAACAACAAAAAGATATTCTTCTCCGAAGCATCAATCACAAAATCTACGATTATTTCGATGATATCGGGCACTATGAGCCGATCATGACCAATTACCCCATCCAATATCTACCCGGCCTGGAAAATATGCAAATCGATATTGGCAACTTCGCTGACTATGCCTTATATCATTTAGTTATTGACAACCACCCCGAAGCGCGCCTGCTGCTCGTATTCGAAGATCGCGCTGACGAACAGGTATTGCAGGAGGTTGCTAAAGAGATAGAAGCTGGCAATTATGAATTGATCTTCCAAGATGGCAAGTATATGTTTATTAAAATCACGAGATAACAAATGACCAGACAAGATTTATACATCAGCGCGGTTATTGACTTTAGGGAAGCGCGCCGCAAAGCAGCCATGCAGGGGATCATGGCGCGTATCACAGGGAAGTCCACCGAATTGCTCTCCTATGAAGAAGTTCGCCAGAAATTGCGCGCCTTAGAAAGCGGCAAAAGAACATTGCGAGATATCCCCCTCGATGCCATTGTGGGCAGCGTGGGAAGATATACAGATTTCTCGCGCGACTTCTTGCCGCTTTACGATAATGACCAGGATCGCTGGGCGCGCGTGATGGCAGAGACCACCGGTTTAGTCGGACTGCCACCCATTGATGTATACCAGATTGGAGAGGTGTATTTCGTTCTCGATGGCAACCACCGTGTTTCCGTGGCTCGCCAACTTGGCGCGGCCAGCATCCAGGCTTATGTCACCGAGGTGCGCACTCGGGTAAATATCACTCCTGACGCCCAACCAGACGATCTGATCATCAAAGCTGAACAAACCGAATTCCTTGAACAAACCCAGTTGGATCGCCTCCGCCCGGATACTGACTTCACTACAACCAACCCTGGTCAATATCCAATTTTATTAGAACACATCGAAGTACACCGCTA
>JADHXE010000086.1 GCA_016783125.1 Anaerolineales bacterium | reverse complement strand
TCACATTCCAAGCAACAAACTCGAAATTTGGGGGTGCGAGGGGGGTGTAACCCCGCTCGCACCCCCAAATTTCGAGTTTCTTGCTTGAAATGTGACATTGTCAAAGTAGTCACCAAGAACTTTCTAATAGCTATAACCAGCATTTAATTTTCGAGATAGGAGCCTTGGTATAATCTGATTATGACTTCATCGGCGGGATTGATCTTAATTTTCTTCTTTTACGGCTTGGCGTTCTTCAGCATGGGGCTGATCGTGGCTATCGAGCGCGGTCGTGGTTCGGACCCCCGCTTGAACCACGCGCTGCGCCCTCTGATTGGTTTTGGGTTGATCCATGGGGGCCATGAATGGTTGGAAATTTTCGAGATCATGCATGTTTTGCCAGGGCAAGATACCGCTCCTTTAGCATGGAGCAGTATCCGCATCGCACTTTTGGCATTTTCGTTTTTTTCTTTAACCGCCTTTGGTGCTTCGTTGCTCTCACCAACAGATAAAATCCGCCGCTTGAGTTTGGTCGTTCCACTGATCCAAGCGGCGATATGGGGATATGGTCTACTCACACTGGCCGGACGTTATGGTATCTATGGTGCTTTATGGGATGTGGCTGATGTATGGACGCGCTATGTGGTTGCCATCCCAGGTGCTCTGGTTGCCTGCTTAGGTTTGATTTATCAGCAGCGCGTCTTCCGTTTGGCTGGCTTAGAACGCTTCAGTCGCGACAGCCTCTGGGCTGCGGTAGCCTTTGCCTGGTATGGCCTGATCGGACAGTTGTTCACTAAAGCCAGCCCTCTGTGGCCTTCTATGGTAGTCAACCAGGATCTATTCCTGGACATTTTTGGATTTCCCGTTCAACTGTTGCGCGCCGCTGCAGCTATCGCGGTAGCGACCTTTGTAGTGCGATTTTTGCGTTCGTTCGAAGTGGAGATGCAGGGAAAAAATTCAGAGTTGCAATCAGCACGTCTCCACGAAGCCCAGCGTAAGGAGGCTCTTCGAGGAGAACTGCTTAGAAGGGTTGTTGCTGCCCAGGAGGCGGAGCGTCAACGTATTGCTCGAGAACTGCATGATGAAACAGGTCAGGCCCTTACGGCCCTTGGCCTTGGGCTTAGGGGGGTATCTTCGGCATTACGTCAGGATGAGGATAGAGCCGCCAGTAATCTGCGTCAGCTCGAAGGTATGGCTGTACGTTCCCTAGATGAATTACGTCGATTGATAGATGACCTGCGCCCTTCCCATCTGGATGATCTGGGTTTAGCTGCTGCGATCCGTTGGTACGTGGGTGAGTTACAAGAACGCGTTGTTCTCGATTTTAAAGTCGATATTGATATACCGGATGATCTTGTGAATCTTTCCTCGACCGCCAGCACAGCGCTGTTCCGGGTAGCTCAAGAAGCGCTGACCAATGTGCTGAAGCACGCCATGGCAGATCAAGTTTGGGTACGCCTCTTGCTCGAAAATGGCTTTGTGAAGTTGGAGATCGAGGATAATGGGGTTGGTTTTCACCCAGAATATTTTTTGAAACCTGATCAATCGGCTTGGGGGTTGTTAGGTATGGAGGAGCGTACATCATTATTAGGAGGAGAATTTTCCATGAAATCGGCTCCTGGAGATGGCACATGCATTACGGTGCGAGTGCCTTATCATATTGATGCTGTCTTAGAGGAGAATGATGAAGATCCGTTTATTGCTCGTGGATGACCACGCTGTGGTTAGATCAGGGTTGCGTATGTTACTAGAAGGTGAGGAAGATGTTCAGATTGTTGGTGAGGCTGGTACAGCCAGCGAAGCAGTAAACGCCACCACTAATTTGAAACCTGATGTCGTCTTGATGGATATCGGCTTGCCGGATATTTCTGGGATTGAAGCTACACGCAAAATAAAAGCATTATGGCCGAATATTGCCATTGTTGCCCTAACCATCCACGAAGATGAAGAATATTTCTTTAAAATGCTTGAAGCCGGCGCCAGTGGATATGTCCCTAAACGCGCCGCCCCAGAAGAACTGCTCACAGCAATTCGAGTAGCAGCTTCTGGAGATGTATACCTTTATCCTTCCCTGGCGAAATTGCTCGTCAAAGATTATTTTACCCAAGGACAACTCGATGACGATAACAAAACCTTCGACGGTTTGACCGAGCGTCAACAGGAAGTCCTGGCCTTATTGGCGGAGGGAGCCACCAACGCTGAGATCGCCGAAAAGCTGCATATCAGCCCTAAGACGGTGGCTTCACATCGCGAGAATATCATGCAAAAGCTTAGCCTGCACTCCCGGACGGAGTTGGTCAAATATGCGATACGTAAGGGGTTGATTCAGTTGTAGTTTGTCCCCACCCCTAACTCCTCCCCCGAATTCTGGGGAAGGGAAATTCAGTAGATCACAGTTTCGCTATTTTTGATGTCATCGCTTTGCGCGCCTGCCCGTAGGGCTGCCTCTGGCATGGCGTTGCGAACGCAGCCCTTCGACGAGCTCAGGATAAACTCCGCGGAGTGCGGCAATCTCCCCCGGCCGAAGGCCCGCACGCCAGAGGCGCGCAGAGCGAGCGTAGTGAGGAGATTGCTTCGGCACAAAACGCCTCGCAATGACACAAAATCGTGAAGTACTGAAATTAGTGAAAAAACAAGGTGAGAGCTGGCGTAAGGCGCCGCTCTCACCTTGTTTTTAAAGATATCGTTTGTGGTAGAGGGTGAAAACTCTATTTTGTCCAGTTGGGGGACCAGAAATGCTGAAGCGCAATTGTTCATTTTGAGCATTCCCAAACAAATTAAAAACTAAATAATCGCACCTTGGTTTGATGGTGGGGTGTTTATCCCATGAATCAGCCTAAAAATCACCTGATTCGGGCTGCTCAAATTTACGCGTGGGAGATTCGCCCCAGAAAACTAATTGTGAAAATAGGCCCATGTCCTAGTAGGTATACCCCCTGTCTAACAGAAACATAGTATTTTGAACCACTTGTGAAATCAGTCACATAGCCGATTTACTTGAAGTCTTCCTATTGCTACACTCAACATACAAATCCTGAGAGTATTCAGTGAGAAAGGAAGGTAGAGATGTCCACACTAGTTTTAGGAACCCTGTTGATTGTAAGGATCATTGTCCCCCTGACGTTGCTGTTGGTGGTTGGATCGATGATGGAGCGACGGCGGATAGCGTTTTGAAAGTGAGATAAGTTGTGGAAACTACTCAAGGATTGCTCCTGGCTATCGGTTGGTTCCTGCTGCGCTTTGGCTTGCCAGTGCTTGCCACAGCGTTGGTGATCTGGTTCTTCAAGCGCTTAGATGCCCGCTGGCAATCTGAAGCCCAGGAATACACAGAGCGCACCGGCTTGGAAAGCCTGGTTCCTGCAGTTCGTTGTTGGCTGCTCAACGATTGTCCAGAAGAACGTAGACAAAAGTGCCCCGCCTATCAGAATCAGGAAAAACCCTGCTGGCAACACTACCGTCTGGTTGATGGCTCTTTGAAAGAGAGCTGCCTCAGTTGTAGAGTGTTCCGGGGTGCTCCCGCTCTCGCGCCTGTGGCTGGCGATTAGAAAGGAATAAACAATGATAAAACGAATACTCTTCCGCGCGTGCATCGCTATAGTGTTCGCTATCCCATTTGGTCTGGTGGCTGTTGCAAGCGTCCAGGCCAGTGTAAGCCCTCAAGAGGCTCCCCCTGACCAGGAGTGCCAGGAATGCCATCCATCGGTTTACGCTGTTTGGGAGCTAAGTGATCACGGTCAGGCCATGTCTGATCCAGCTTTTGCTCATGCCTGGGAGGAACAAGGTAAACCCCAAGAATGCCTTCCCTGTCACACAACAGGTTATGACGCCACAACGGGAACCTGGGATGCTGATGGCATCGTTTGTGAAGCCTGCCATAACCCTCTGGCAACCAATCATCCAGATCAGCCGATGCCCACTGATCGTTCGGTGAATTTATGCGGTACTTGTCATCAAGAGACAGTCTTCGAGTGGCAGGTTAGCCATCACCGTTCGGCGGACCTCTCATGCGTGGATTGTCACGGCCAGCACTCGACCACCTTGAAAGGTGAGGATGCCCAGGCCTTATGTGCCAGTTGTCACCGCGATCGCGCTTCAGGCTTTGCTCATTCCGCTCACAGTCTTGAGGGATTGATGTGCGCAGATTGCCACCTCAGTGCTACAGATGGCGAGGTGGGTCAAGGGCATGCCGCCTTGGATCACAGCTTCCATGTCAAATTAGCTACTTGCAATGAGTGCCATGAATATGATATGCACGACCCGGTTGATGTGCACACAAATTTAGAACCAGCAGCTGATCCGGAACCGGATGCCATGGCCTCGGCTGCCAATCTCGGTGTCAGCATTGATCCTGGTCCCATCAGCCCGATTTACTATGCGCTGATCTCGGCCCTGATCGGGATGGCCTTTGGGTTGCTGCTTGCTCCCTGGATAGAGCGTTGGTATCACCGTCTCGATCAGCAAGATCGAATACGCGATCGTTCCGAAGGGCAAGGGGAGTGAGGTGGATCATGGCTGAAAAGAAAGATACCATAGGCCCTTTGGGCCGACGCGAGTTCTTGAAAGTCGTGCTTGGGGGTGGCGCTGCCGTCGCAAGTGTGCAAATCGCCCAGCGCGTGTCCGCATCGAAACCCGAGGGCTCCAGCCCCCACAAATGGGCCATGGTCATCGATCAAGGCAAGTGTGTTGGTTGCGGCTATTGTACAAATGCCTGCCGGGCACATAACGATATCAATCCAGATATTTCCTGGAACCGGGTAATTGAGTCCGGTGAAGTTAATGGCGAGAAAACCTACGTGGCGCGACCCTGTATGCAGTGTGAGCATGCTCCTTGTGTGGATGTTTGCCCAGTCACGGCCAGCTATTACCGGGCTGATGACATTGTGATGATGGATTACGACCGTTGTATTGGTTGCCGTTATTGTGAGGTGGCTTGTCCCTATAACGCCCGCGCTTTCAATTGGGAAGCCTTCACCGGGGAGAATCCTGCTGTTCCAGAATGGGGAGTACCTGAAGTGGAGCGCCGGCCGCGCGGTGTAGTAGAAAAATGCTCCTTTTGTTATCACCGCATCGACCGCGGCATCGCCCAGGGACTAACCCCCGGTGTGGATACAGATGCCACCCCAGCCTGTGTTGTCGCTTGTCCTGTTGGGGGACGCGTATTCGGCGATCTTAATGATCCAGAGTCTGAGGTAAGTCAGATCCTGGCTACACGTATCACCCACCGTCTCAGGGATGACCTCGGCACAGAACCGCGGGTTTACTATATCTGCCCAGAAAACACGCATACCTTGGAGGCTTAGTCATCATGAAGATCAAAAGCCTTGTAAAAAACCTTTCAAGATTTCACTATTGGCTGGCTGGTCTGTCTATCATCATGGTGATCGGGGTGATCGGCGCACTGATTGTCTTTGCCAAAGGCCTGGTGGTGACGAATTTGACCGACCTGGTTCCCTGGGGATTGTGGATCACGATTGACCTCTCTGCCATTGCCCTCAGCGCGGGCGCCTTCACCTTATGTGCGGCAGTGTACTTGGTAGGCTTGAAGGAATACCAGCCTGTGGCCCGTACAGCTACTTTCATTGGTATCATCGGCTACAGCATGGCCATGCTCTGCCTGCTGATGGATATCGGCCGCCCGGATCGATTTTGGCATGCTTTCGTATTTTGGAACGTGCATTCGGTTTTGTGGGAAGTCACCATGTGTGTGGGCCTGTACTTCATTGTGCTGACCCTGGAGACATTGCCGATTATTGGCGGCGCAGATTGGTTCAAGGAGCGCTGGCCTAAACTCTCCGACTGGCTGACCAAAGTTCACCACTACGCCCCATACCTGGCTATCGCCGGGCTCTTCCTATCCATGTTACATCAATCATCCTTAGGGGCCACCTATGGCGTGCTCAAAGCTCGACCATTGTGGTACTCTCCGAGCCTATCGGTGCTGTTTATGTTTTCAGCGATTGTCGGTGGTATCTCCCTCACAGTGCTGGCATCGATGCTCGCTGCTCGCCTGAGTGAGAAAGCCAATGTGGATGATCGCTTGCTCGAGAAGCTCTCTCACTTCATCGGTTGGGCCTTAGTGGTGTATCTTTACTTCCGCTTCTGGTACACCTTCTCGATGACCTATACCTATGAACTCGGGCGTACTGAAGGTTTGAGTTTGCTGACCAAAGGGCCATTAGCCTTCAACTTCTGGCTCGGGGAGATCATTTTGGGCGCTCTCGTCCCGATGATCATTCTGCTCAAAAAGGATTGGCGCGCTCGCCCCTGGTTGCGCATGGCGGCATTGGCCCTGGTGGTGGGCGGTTTGGTGGCTTATCGCTGGGATGTCAATCTCTCAGGGCAGATGGTCATCTTGACCTATCTGCACGATGAGATCAACGCCATTTACACCAGCTATATGCCGAATCTGATTGAAGTGATGGTAGGAGCCGGTGTGGTAGCTTTTGGGTTGATGGCATTTACTTTGGGTGTTCAGTACTTGAAAGTTGTCAATTATGCTTCAGATGAGCACCCAATCGAGCATATGATTGACCCCGTCTTAGCTCCAGGCGATTAGCAAGTTGTGCGTAGTGCGTGATAAAAGACCCCGATCCTTAGCCAAGATCGGGGTCTTTTGGTATCCCAAAAAAACATATCCGGGCTCACTTCAACTGGAATGAAACGCACCCATATGTTTTTCGCTTCTTGAGGTGATGATGAAAAGGAGATAAATTATTCGCCTGTCTCAGGAGCACCCGCTATTATCCACTCAGTAACTAATTCCAGTTCTTCTACAGTTAATTGCCCGAAGTGGGCTTGCTCGCCGGTTTGTTTGATGACCAGTAAGCTGTTATCCGGATCGCCGGGGACGATAGATTGGCCTCCGTCACCACCAGCCATAGTTGATTCATAGGTTGTCAAATCTAATCCCTCTATCCCGCCTTTTCCATGGCAGCTACCACAGCGCAGTTCAAGCACAGGCCCGATGGTATCTTCGAATGTCAGCGGGCCTCCAGTAGGTGCTTGCGGCTCGACGTATGGTGGGGGAAGTTGTTCTTGCAGAATAGCTCGCAGTTTCGGGGCATTGAAACCAGCATATGTCCAAACACTGCCATGGCAAGCGCTATTGGAGCAGAACGATGTATCGCTCATGCCGCCGGGGTCTTCTGTGGTGTGGCAGTTCACACAAGTAGGATCGAATACATCTCTGTGTAGTGTAATCCAATTGGCATTAAGATGGGTTTCAGGCTCAGGACCGCGGCTGATCTCGATATTCGTGACAAAATCTGAAGTATCAGCCACTACTGGAATAGAGTGGCAAAGGTTGCACTCCAGGCGGACGGCTTCATTTTCTTCATTGATGTGTTGTCCATCATGACAGCGGAAACAGCCAGGGGAGAAGTCGTGACCAATATTGTTGGCATGCGAATTCCAGTCAGATTTTTGTTCTGGATAGACACTTTGCGAGTAAGCCTGTTGTAAAGCAGTGATCGCATCTTGCACTACAATCTCGTTTTCGGTGTAATATTCTGGATAGTAAGTTTGGTAATAATCTTCGATTCCAGCGATACTATTGAGCGCTAATTCGCTGCTTTTGTAAGATCGCGAAAAAATTTCGAGGGCTATCCGACGTATCTCCGGGATGGATTGTTGGATCTGACCATTGGTGATCATCTGGTCAATCATATCATCGGGGGGAGGCACCAGGTGCGTGATGCGGTTATGGCAGGTAATACAATCCATGACTTTGAGATCTTCTTCATTAATCTCCGTGGGATCAAAATCTGACTCGATATCGATATATTCTATGATTGATCCATTTTTTTCCTCATAGCGAATATAGGGGATTTCTTGTTCGTCTTTGTCTGAGGCTAGATAGTAGACGGGATTTTCGATATGCCAGTGTATTCCTTGACCCAGGCCTAAACGAGTCGATCCACCACCGGTTTTGAGGATCAAAAACGTGCTGACCAGCGAGTTTTCGACATCGTTGTTGTAAGTTTTGATCTCGCGCAGGCTGTCATCGGAAAATTTTTCCGGGAAGTGGCATTTCTCGCAAGTCTCTCGTGCCGGGCGCAGTTGCTGGGCTTCAATAGGAAATTCATATTGCTTGAAAGCCAGGGAGATGATGTGTTTTGCATCTCCGGCTTTCCGCGTGATATTTTCGGCGATGAAACCCCGCCCAAGATGACATTCCACACATGCCACCCTGGCGTGTGGGGAGGTGAGATAGGATGTGTATTCCGGCGGCATGGTATGACAGGCCGTGCCGCAGAATGCAGACGAGTTGGTATATTCCCATGCTGCGCCGCCAGCGATAATTAGAAGTAGAGTTAATAACCCTAAGATGGCATATGGCAAGATCCGCAACCAACGCGGAGTACCAGCGGGTGGGAAGAAAAATGTTTTTAGCCGTACCAGAAAGCGTTTCATGATTTATATCTCCTCATAATCAATGAGAACTGTATGGCATTGGAAAATGCTCTGTCTATTATATAATTCCTACCATATATGTCTAATGACATTTGTCTTCATTTGTTTCTAAAAGAATAGTAAACTATTTTGACAATGTCAACTTAGGAATCGTGATTCAATAACTTTCCCATTTGGGCAAACTGACAAGCATTCTGAGCGGAGCTTGCGCAGTTGAAGAAGCGGAGTTCACAGTAGCCGCACCCTTCGACTGCATTCCATTCCGCTCAGGGCGCTTATCTTGGAACGGGCAAGTTATTTAATCACCGTTACTTAGTGAGGACACCCAAAATTTCGGCACAATCTTCCTTTGAATAGGAAAACTTGACATTGTGGAGATAGTTTTAAACTTCTTGAAAGTCAAATGAGGCGCTTCAGCGAAGCGCCTCATTGAATACGGAAATCATTGGCTGAGTTGAAAGTTATTCTTCAGGTGCCCCAGCAAGGATCCATTCAATCACCAGCTTCAACTCATCTTCAGCGAATTGCCCTGGGTGGTCACCTGAAGATTGGCGTGCGACGATTATGCTGGCATCGGGGTCCCCGGGGATGATAGTTTCGCCGGACATCCCGCCAGTCATGATGCCTTCATATATGTGCATATCAAGTCCACCGAGAACGGTCGTCCCGTGACATGCTCCACATTTGGATTTAATCATCGATGACACACCCTCATTCCAGGTATTGCCAGTGAGCGGCGCTGGTGTAGGGGTGGGGAAAGGCGTGGGCAGAGGAGTTGGGGTATAGGGCACGAAGACTACCAGATTTTCTGCGGGAGGAACCGTTTTTATGGCTGTTTCTTCGACACTGATGAAGAAATATACACCGACCAGCATGGCTGCTGCCACCATACTATACACTGGGAAGAATACCTTTTTTCGTTTGGCTACTTGTATAGGGTCTTGCGGCAGCTCGGCGATGCCAGCTTTGATGTCTGCGAGTTCAAGGGGATGTTCTTCAAGCATCTCATGCTCAGATATTTGTCCGGTGAACATACTTTTATTGAGATGCTTGATATGTACATGGTAGAAATGCCAGATTGCAATGGCCAACACAGCCAGCAAAGCTTCACCGCTGTGTGCGGCTTTTGCAGCAGGTATGAAGATTCCAGGTAAGAACTTTGCAGATGCGATTGGATTCCATAACATGAAACCGGTCAATCCCATGACGAGTGTGCCCCACACAAAAGCCCAGTATTCGAATTTTTCATCGAAGGTGTAGCGGCCTTGTTGTGGTTTATGTTTCTGGACGTTTAAATTGTAGAGGAATAGACCCCAGGCATTGGTAACATCCTTCAAGGTGGGCAGCATTGAAATCCGGTTGCGTTTTACGTAGTACTTGTATCCGGCGATACCAAGATGGTAAATTGTTCCAAGCATCAAGCCAATGGAAGCGATTCTGTGAATGATGCGGACGGTTTCGATGCCTCCGAGTAAAGCGATCAGCGATACGGATATTTCGGCAGCGGAGAATTTTTGAATCAGCCCTGTAAATCCCAGCAATCCAAAACTGATCACCTGAATCCAGTGTTCGATGCGGTCTGATATCGAAAAACGGAGGTATTTGCGCTCTGTGCTCATTTTCGACCCCCTCGTTTCTTGGAAACTTTTTGAGCAACATCGGCACCGATAAACACGACCATGCCCCCAATAGTTACCGGGGTGATGATCTTATAAAAGAGATCGACGAAGTACACCAGGGGCGCTTCTGTAGGACTGGGTTTGTAGTGTCCAAGCCAGGAAGTAGGGAAGTTGACTGTTGCATCGGGATGGCACTTTTTGCAGGTTCCTAAAAGGTTTTTCTTCATCACATAGCTTTCAGGGTCATCGACCTGGCGCATGTCATGAACTCCGTGGCAATCGATGCAGACGGGTTTGTTGGTTTCCTGGTCTGGGGCGATTTTTTCGAATAATACAACAGTAGTGCCGTGAAAATCAGCTATATAGGTATCGAACACCTGGGTGCTGATGCCATAACGTTCCATTAATTCCTTGTCAGCGTGGCACTCGGCGCATATTTCCGGGGAGAATAAATGGAAGGATTCAGCAGTCGAGGGGCCTTGCAAGTTGTGTACGCCATGGCAGTCTGTGCAGGTAGGAACATCGGGATTGCCTTCACCGATCAGATCTGCTCCGTGAACGCTGCTTTCATAAGCAGTGAAGATGGCTGAGTGGCAGCGTGCGCACATCTTAGGTTTGTTGCTGCGCGGCGTCTCAGGCTCCTGGATATTATGAACACCGTGGCAATCTGTGCATACGGCGGCTTCTTTATTGCCTTCTGCCAGTGATTTTTGGTGCGTGCTATCCATGGTGGCTTCGTAGTTGCTATGGTGGCACCTCTCGCACAGTTTATACATGACCAAGGTGTACTCCCGTCGAGTAGCTGCTGGAATCTCTCGGTGGGGATATCCATCGATATCGGTGTGGCATTGCACGCAGGCGGTGCCCGCACGTCCATGGACGGATGTCGCATGTGTGACGCTGTCTACTGCGGTGTAAAGCACTTCGCCAGATGCCAAGGTTGTGCGCATCCCTGGAAAATCATGGCAGGATAAACATGTTTCGTCAGCGACTCCTGGTACCTCTTCTCCGGCAAGAGTGATATCCAAGGGTGTCATCAGTACAATTGTCGTTATGATTATGCCCAGGATGGGAATAATTCGGCTTTGTTTCAAGGATTCCTCCATAATTTTGGCTCTTTGGGACTTGGCGTGAAGCTTCCCAAATCTGGACCTTACCACGCGAAATCCCAGAGACCCTTAATTTTGTAGAGATCGTTTTGGTAATTGTGAAAATATTAACGCAAGAATTAAAAGTCTGTCATGCTCCCTTGGGTAATTGATTTCGACCATGGGAATAGGTTTATCTGGTTGAAAAACTACTCATAAGGATAGTCGGTTCCTAATCAAGTAGAGAGGCATATTAAACTTGAACAAATATCTTACTCAATAAGAAATGCGGGTTGAACATTTCGCTCAACCCGCATTGGGGAGCCACACCTTACTTGATCTTAGGGAGCTTCGGGCCGGTCGTGATAGCCGTAAGCCTTGTCGATCAATTCCTCGTCGGTCTTCACAGTCGCGGAACCACCTTCAACATGGCAGCTGCGGCAGGCGAAGTCCAGGCCGAGTTCTGATAGAGCCTGGGAGCCGTCCTCAGTGAACTGCCCGATCTGGGTGGCGTTGATAGCCATCAGGTGTGTGCGGATATCGCCGGTGAACATCTCGGCATTCCCCACGGCGCTCTTGGAAACACGCGGCATATGGCAATCGATGCAGGCAGCAACAGCCGGATGTACTTCAGAGTCCTGATAGGCAGTCTCTTGGAAGTGGCAGTTCTCGCACGAGGTGCGGGTGGTTTGCTCTCCAGCTTGGCGCAGTTGAATAACCCCAGCGTGCGGGTCGTGGCAGGTAACGCAGTCGATGGTGATGTGCTTGCTCTGGAAGAGTTCTTCATACTGCTCGTGGTGCTTGATGAACCCGCCGCTGGCATTGACTGCCTCCGCACCGCCGCGCAGGTGGCACTCGCCACACAGTGCAGAGCTGCGTTCTACATCCAGCGTGACACCATGAGGATCGCCAGCGTGCAGGCTGCCGGGGCCATGGCATTCCTCACAAAAGACACCATCTTCCGTCCAGGTGCCGATCAAGCCAGGCATATCGTTCTGGTGGGCGTCAGGCAGCCATGCGGAATAACCCGTGGTATGGCAGACACCGCAATCATAAACTTTATCAACTTCGCCAGCGTGATAGCCTACCCAGCCAGCTTCGTTACCCACAACCGGGTTAGCGAAATTGTATTGGGTGGTGGCATTTTCGTCAGCACCGGTGATTATGTAGCCATCTAGATCGATGAAGCGCGCCTTCCAGTTATAGCCACCGATCACGTAAGAAACATCATCCCAGGTGTATCCTTCGGGCGGATTGGGAACCTCGGTGAACGGATACTCAGGGGGTTGGCCATCGACAACTTCGTTCAGCTTGTAAGGGTGCCCAGACATCATGAAGATGTTGTAGAGTTCCTCATGACATTTGCTGCACGTCTCGCTTCCAACGAATTCTGCGCCAACTGAAACCTCAGTAGCTTCACCAGCGGAGCCTGCTGGGCCCGCAGGGCCTTCGGAACCAGCAGGACCCTGAGGGCCTTCGGGACCAGCCGGGCCTGCGGGGCCAGCCGGACCTTCTGGTCCCTGTGGGCCAGCACAAGAAGCCAAGAGAAGGGCAACTACCAGCATTGCGCCTATCATGAATAGATTTTTTTTATGCATTCGTCATTCTCCTTTTTACTTGTTTGAGATCATAATAGATGATTGTGTGGAATATATTTTGGGCTTCACCTCCTGCGGAAATCGAGTAAAATAGTTGGGTAGATTTGCCCAACGATACGAATAATACTGACGAAATAGGCAAAAGACCCCAACGAAAATAGAGTACGTTGGGTATTTTAACCCAATATTAAACCTGGTGTCAAGTGACAACCTTCACATATGTGACACTTAGAGGGATTTGTGGCTCAGATGTAATTTCAAACAATTGATAACAATGACTGAACTTCAATTGAACACCATCATCGTATTTTTTATCTACGGGTTAGCCTTTTTCAGTATGGGGTTGGCGATCGCCCTGGAAGCGGGCCGTTCCCCTTTGTTAGCTGAGGCGCGCGTGCTGCGCCCTTTGGCAGTGTTTGGATTACTGCACGGTGTGCATGAATGGTTGGAGATTTTTATCTTACAACTACAATGGGTGGAGATTATCATCCCCATTTATTGGTTATGGATCCGTTTGGTGCTGCTGGCTGTTTCCTTTGCTTCTCTTGTCGCCTATGGTATACAAGTGCTGCGCCCCCCAGAACGTTTAGCTGCTATGGATGCCTGGATTGGAGCAGGGCTTCTGACATTATATGCTGCCCTGGTTGTGCTCACGGGTTCAGCGATCTGGGGTGATTTGGAGCTTTGGATAGAACGTGCTGATGTTTTGGCGCGTTATGTTTTGGCCGTTTCCGGAGCCATATTAGCCGCGCTGGCACTGTTTTCTCAAGCTCGACAGGCGCATACCGATAACAGGGATGCCCTTTCTAAAAGCTTGCGATGGGCTTCAGTTGGATTTGTTCTCTATGGCCTGACTCAGGTGTTAGTCTCAGGAGGAAATTTTTTCCCAGCCGACCGGTTGAATGCAGCCTTATTTTTAGAAATTACCGGTGTGCCCGTACAAGCATTGCGGGCGCTTCTCGCAATGTTCATCACAGCTGGCCTGATAAGAGCCACACAAATAGTAGAGAAGGAGCGCCAGGGGGAACTGGAAGCAGCTCAGGAGGCGCGTTTTGATGCCTTGCAGCGCGTCCAGGAGGAATTAGTAAAACGCGAAGATTTGCGGCGCGAGTTGTTGCGCCATACCGTTATCGCTCAAGAAGAAGAGCGCACCCGCATTGCCAGGGAACTTCATGACGAACTGGCCCAAATCTTGACCGGATTTTCCCTGGATTTGGCGACGCTCAAGACGCGTTGTTCTGGTGATGAGAATGTCACTGCGGCAGTAGGGCGGCTGCAAGAGCTCAGCCGTCAAATGTCCCAGGGATTGTATCAACTGGTGCATGATCTAAGACCAGCCCAACTGGATGATTTGGGGCTTGTTCCCGCGCTGCAACACTTGATTGACGATGTGCGCAGCCGTATGAAATTGGAAATCACTCTCGACATCTCCGGCGAGCGACAGCGCATGGATCCCCTGGTGGAAACAGTCTTCTTCCGAGTGGCTCAAGAAGCTCTCACCAATATTGTCCGATATGCCAAAACAAATCAGGTATCGATGCTATTGGAATACCAACCTGATCAAACGATGCTGCAAATTCGCGATTATGGTGTTGGCTTTGATCCTGACGCGCTAGAAAACCCGCAAATCAAGTTGGGAATCGCCGGGATGCGCGAAAGAGTGCGCTCGGTGGATGGCCAATTTACGCTAGAGTCTAATCCTGGAGAGGGCACGCTTATCAAAGTGTCTGTGCCATGCACAGGTGCACAAGGTGAGGAGCAAGAGGAGAGGGTTGATGAAAACTATCCGACTATTACTGGTTGATGATCACGATGTCGTACGTACTGGTTTGAGATCGTTCCTGGAAACACAGGATGGTCTGGAGGTGGTAGGAGAGGCTTGCAATGGTGTCGAGGCCATCGAGAATGCCATGGAAATTCAACCGGATGTGATTGTAATGGATATCACCATGCCGGAAATGGATGGCCTGGAAGCCACACGTCATCTGTCCAAAAAGTGCCCTAATTGTAATGTGTTGGCGCTGACGGTGCACGAGGATAAACAATATTTCTTCGAGATGATGGCCGCTGGGGCAGCAGGCTATATTTCAAAGCAGGCCGCTGCCGATGATTTAGTAGCCGCTATTCGGACAGTTCATGCAGGAAATGTGTACCTCCAGCCCTCCTTGGCGAGTTGGTTATTAGATGATTACAGGCGTCTTTCGCGCCAATTAACAACGGATGCAGTGAGTGATCAAATTGAAGAAGCCCACCCAGATTTAGATGTACTCAGCGAGCGCGAGCGCCAGGTTCTAGAGATGGTTGCTGAAGGTCTGTCAACACCCCAAATTGCAGAGAAGCTGGATATCAGCCCAAAGACAGTCTCCCGCCATCGCGAGCGGATCATGAATAAGCTGAATTTACATTCGGCCACTGAATTGGTGAAGTTCGCCATTCGTACAGGTTTGATCTCAGTGTAGATGCTTCATACAAAATTGGTCATTGCCTGAATTTGACGGTGAGCGCACAAAACATGTCAGAGATTATTCCTGACAACATTTGACGCAAACTAAACAAAAATAGGAGTTATTTGGTACAATATTGCACCTGTTGAATTTTAGTTTGCTGATTATGATATCCAGACGGATCGGAGGCGATTGCCATGGAACCTTTTAACAATGAAGCTCTTTCTATAGATGTTGGTGTGCGGTTGCGAGATTTGCGTGAAGAGCGAAATTTGTCCATGCGGGCATTGGCGCGTATGAGTGGTCTTTCAGCCAATGCGCTGAGTATGATTGAGCGCAGCAAGTCATCCCCATCGGTGAGCACGCTTTATAAATTGTCAGAGGCAATGGAAGTGCCGATTACGGCTTTCTTCCGCACGGAAACTGATCAAAAGGAAGTTGTATTTCTCAAAGGAAATGAACGAACACGGGTACCGTTCCACCGTGGGCTTTGGGAAGGTTTGGGGGGCGAATATTTTTCAGGCCGTGTGGAGCCTTTTATGCTTACGCTGGAGAGCGGCGCTAATAGCGGACGTTTTTCCATGGCACACTCCGGTCATGAATTTGTGCTGTGCTTGCGGGGACAGTTAGAATATCGGGTAGAGAATCAGCATTTCATTTTGGAACCAGGTGACAGCCTCCTGTTTGCTGCTGAACTAAAACATCAGTGGCGCAATCCAGGGAGCACAGTGACGAATGCGGTATTTGTGTTGGCCGGCTTCGAGGAGGGTGAGAGCCCGAGCGAGTTCCATATTGCCTCCGGTTTGGCAGATGATGAAGTGGACGAGGATAGTATCGTTGAAGATGTTTAGCGCAAATATTCCTGTTTGACAAAGCTGGCAACCCCGCTCCACCGTTGAATAGATTTTAGAGTACAAAACAAAACAGGCCTCGATGTATTTGCATCGGGGCCTGTTGATGTAGACGCATTTCATTTCAATTGAAGAGAGCCCGGAAAGTGGGG
>JADHXE010000085.1 GCA_016783125.1 Anaerolineales bacterium | reverse complement strand
GGCGCTGTCCCGGACATCCTGGTTGCAAAAGACGATCAACGCTTCTTCGTTGAAGTCGAACTGGGCACACGCGGCAACGAGAAGCAAACGGCCAAGTGGAAGAACCTGGCTGATGCCCATGACCGCGTGGCGATCTGCGCCCCGAATGTGAAAGTTCGGGAACGCCTAGTCAAAGATTGCCGATTGGCTAAACTCTCCGGCGTGGCCACCGACCTGGCGACGCTGGTGGCAAAGCGATATTACGAAGCAAAGGATGAGCCGCTTTGGATGAAGGAATGGTAGCTCTCCAGGTGGAGAGAGGCAGGTTCGAGTCCTGTCGGGCTAATTCAGGGTACTTTAACAACGAAATACGCAACAAGACGAGACCTGCTTCGCATCTCGTGTTGTGCCCTCGTTCAGGAGGGATGGATCCAACTTTGATCTGTCCCTGGCTGCACACAGGGACACTATTTACGGAGGTAAGTTCTATGAACGCAAAAACACTCACAGGAATGACGCTGGAAGAGGTCGCTGTACGCCTGGATGAGCAGCTCCCCGCAGATGCCTACAAGCCGGTTCCTGGCGGGGCTGATCTCACGGATATTGATCCCAATTTCATGCGCAAGGTGCTCAACGAGGTCTTCGGCGTTTGCGGTTACGGCTGGGGTTATGACTATGACGCCAGTACGATCCGCTCTCGGACGGACGTTCGCACGAACAGGAGCGGCAAGGAGTACACGGTCATCATTGTGACCTTGAGCTTTCTCGAGCTCTGGTACAAGCTGGTCATCGATGATGAAGTGCTTGTCTGCAATGTGCCCGCGACCGGCAGTTCCGAGAACTCCAACGACGCCTACGCATTGAAGGGTGCGCTGACCAATGCCATCGGCAATGCTGTCAGCAACATCGGCTTCCAACAGTCCGTGTATCTGGGTAAACGAGATCACCGCACTGTGAAGAAGACCGTTGGTGCATCCCGCAAGGGGGTGTCTGCCCGGAAGAAGACTGCTCCCAAAGCCAAGGCTAAGGCAAAAGCCGCTGCGCCTGCGCCGGATAACGGCAATTGCGATCCTGGCGACTTTGTTATGCCGTTTGGCTCCGGTATCAAAGGCAAAAAGCTGCGCGAACTCACCCCCGACAAATTGGATTGGGTAGCCAACAAGATGGCCCCTTTCAACGATGCGGGCAAGACAGTGCAGCAGAAAGCCCGCCAGTTCCAAGAGAGTCTCGCAGCCGTGTCCTAGATGTCCATACATCAGCATCGAGGCGAACTGCGTTCCTAACCGTCTTGATGCTGATCGTACCCTGAGAGGGAGGGCCAACCGCCCTCTCTCCACCTTACAAAAAACCTTCCCCTTTGGGAAGATAACCTGGCGAAAATATTTTCGCACCAGCACCTTAATAATTGAGTTGACGAAGTTTTTCAAAACCGACCGAAGACGGAGGACGGATGACGGGTTTCCTGTCCCCGGTCTTCCGTTTCAGGTCCATAAAGGAGTTAACCTATGGAAGAAAGATTTGATTTGAATCGAACCCAGGTCTCTGGCGTTGTCCAGCGCATCTGGGACTATGGAGAGGACATCTTCGTGCGGTTGGAGTTCGTACCGGACGAAGATCGTCCTTCCCGATATATCACCTTGAAAATCCCCGGTGGGATGATTGATGGCCAATTTGTCACCATCCAGCCTGGGGAACTTATCCAGGTAGAGGGCTATCTGGCTGATGCGCCCTACACTGAAAGCATCCAAGAGTTTTTCCGAGATGCGAAGGCGAAACCATTCTATGCGGATACAGATGAAGCCGCAGCATGGGAACAGATCGAGATCGAGCGCGTGGGCACGCAGATAGTGGTCACCACCCTGGCCTCGATCAACAGCGACCCCCGGCTCACTTCGGCCACGATCCAGGGAGTTGTTGTCCGTTCCTGGACGGGTGGCGCGGATAGTTTTGCTCGCCTGGCCATCTACGACCAGCACACCGAGATTATCGGCCACAACGAAAAAAAGGGACTGCCCAGGCGTAAACCGCATTACGTCACCGTGCGGATACCAGGCGGCGAGGTGGATGGCAAGAAGATCGTGATCCACAAACGCAACCGCTTACGAGCATCCGGCCATCTGCATATCCATTTCTACCGCCAGACATTACCGCAAATCCTCGAGAGGGCTGACAAGAAAGGATTGATCAAGACCATCCCGTCCAAAGCCGATGGCATCTATGCCGTTCGAGACAGCCTGTATGTGATTGGCGTTTCGGTCATCGTCTTTGCAAAGAGAACAAGTAAGCAGTAACCAGTTGATAGTATTCAATCACTCACTGTTTATTGGAAACTGAACTCTGAATTTCACCCTTGTAAGAACCTGAGCAACTAACAACGGCTACCAGGTGTCTTAGCCAATTGGCATTCCCCATTCAGGGAAAAGATGGGTCGCTCCCATCCAAGGGGACTTGGGGAAGTGACGCTCCCCAATCTTCTCCTCCTTTCTTTGGCTACACCCGTATGACCGCTCCGCAGAGTGACGGGAGACTCCCTGCACTACGCAGATAAAGTCTTCTTTTTCTCGCTGCGCTGCGGTCTGACGGCAACGGTCAGAGGCAGTGCGAAGAAGATGACACACGGAGGCTAACCGCCTTCGCGAGAGAGGGCTGCATCACATGCCCTCTCTCAAAACCTTTTTAGTTTCAACATTAACGGAGGTAAATCCTATGGATACGCTCAACATGCTCGGCACGTTTCTGAACGTCGTTGCGATTGCATTCGTGGTTGTGTGCATCTTGATCGCTGTCGGTTTGATTACCGCGATCATTATGTTGGTGAAGAAAGTGAAACCTTCGGGAAAAGGCACTCGGCCAACCCGCAAGAAAGTTTCGCCACCCAAACCGCGAAATCGTCAACTCAATCGACAATCCCGTCATCGTTCACGTTTCAGAACTCGCCGCAAACCTGTGTAGGCTAACCGCTTACATATGAGAGAGGGACTTATCTCCCTCTCTCAAAACCTTTTTTCGAGTGATATGCATTTGCAAAGCGTCTCTAAGTTGTTTATTCGTCAAAAATGGTTTCGATAAACAGGGGATCGCCAAAATCGACGAATACATAACGACCCCGGTAGCGCATCACAGTCTTAATTTCCGGCAAATGCCGCATAGTTTTGACGGCATGATCCATGATTCTTTTTGCCGCAGTATACATAAGGATCTCATCATCATCAGAAACGGCAGTCTTTGGAACTGAGATTGCCTCCGGCATCAATAGCACGTCTTTGACTTTATCACACCAGCAATATAAATCTTCCCGTTCGTACTGAGGTCCAAAAACATTAGTCCGCCAATCGGGACCACAGTGAGGACAAATCTCTGTATCCAGTTCAATGCCCAGATTTACATTGAGATGAGCCGCATAGACAGGCAGCCCCCAGCCAATACTGCAAGCAAATCGCTGGGTTTCAATTTCAAAGCTTTCAATAAATCCGACTTTGGCTACCATCGGAAAACCATCTATTTTCAGACGGTAGACGATTCCATTGTGTCCCTGCCCAATGCGCTCTCTGCATATAAGCAGTTCCTTCATCAATTCATCTGCATAGGTAGGCAGAGTCTCATGATTGTGCACCCCTCCCAGGCGATTGAGGACAGATTTAATGTTTTGCATCATTCAAACGTCCGTTTGCGGATCTTGGTTGCAGCCCGGCGCAAGTCCTTGCCGGAAGGTCGCCCGTATCGCACCTCATAAGCGTTGCCGATGGATGGGGACGATCTCGTTGACGCTTACTCTAGAGAATTCACCGCCTCGAGCAATTCGCCTTCGGTAGGGAAAGTGTAGATCAGGGTGGTGTTAATGTCTTTGTGCCCCAACAAGACCGCTGCCGTGCGGATGTCGTGCTTTTTGACGATCCGGTGGGCAAACGTGTGTCGCAAGGTATGCGGGGTGCAATGCTCGATGTTAGCCGCAGCTACCAAGCCGCTAAGCGCATCCCGGAAGGCGTAGGGGGAGAGCGCATCGCCGCGTTGCCCGAAAAATATTTGCTTGAGTTCAGTCTCCGGGCGCAGTTTCAGCCATTCAGCTAGGGCTTTTCGAGCCGGTTTGTTGAGCGGCAACGCTTGCTCTGCAAAACCTTTGCGCCAGACCGTGATGCTCCCGGAACGCTCGTTGATCACGACATCCTTCAGGCGTAGATCGCAAGCTTCTTGCACGCGCAGGCCGGTGTTGAGCATCAGGATCACCAACGACCGGTTACGGACTGCCAGGCGGTGTGATGCAGCTAACTTTTTGGCGTCCGCCAGTTGCACCGCTTCATCGGCAGCGCGCAGCAGAGCATATTCTTCCTGACGGGTCAGCCCCTTGGGAGCCAGCTTGCGTTCCAGCTTCGGCCAACGGATGCCGCTGGCGGGATTTCCGCTGACCGTATCCTGGCCGACATGGAACTGCATCCAGGCGGAGATCGAAGCCAGCTTGCGCACGATGGTAGATGCTTTGTAGCCCAGCGTGGCTTGCAGGTAGCCCCGGTACTCGCGCAGATCAGTGGGCGTCAATGTCTGCGGGGTGAGTTGCTTGCCGTTGCTTTGCTCGAACCATTGTCCGAACAGACGAATATCGGAAAGATAGGCCCGGATGGTGTGCGGCGAGCGTTCTTCGACATCTTCCAGGTGGGTTTTGAATGTGGTTAATTCAATTTGTTTCATATCTATTCGTGTTATCAAGTGTAATTTTGGGTCGATAGCCCCCCTGAAAACGGGGTTTATCGAGTGATTATCGCTATTTTACCACTGATAAGCACTTTTATCATGTGTATTATTATCCCATAATATCACCTCGCAAAAAGTTATTTTGTTTACCGATTTTGGATCTCTAAGAATATGAGAGTATCCAAAATGATCAATCATAGAAATTAGGAGGCCAATTAATGAGTGGAAAAAAACTCAAAACAAGCAGAATCAGAATCACCCTGGATGTCGATGTTTCGCTATACGACTTCGATGCCATCATTGATAGTGATAAAAAGAAAAACTTTGCCAATCTCCCACAGAGAATTCAAGAATCAATACACGCATTCTTGCTCGGAGTGCTTCTGGATGGAAATCTGGAGAAATTATTGATATGCGAGGAAGCAACTTACAAGGCGGTAGATGCTCTACTATCCTATTGGAAAGAACCTGATTCAAAAGAGTTTGTCAAACCGGGGTTGGAATTCATAGAGCCTATCAGAAGGGAAGAACTCAAGGAATACTTTGATTTCGATGTAGGAAAAAGGACACCTGATCTCATCAAGGCCGCAATTGGGGAAGCACGCAGGGCAGAGCTTATCGATTTCAAGATCGAAGAGATCTTAAACCGGAATTGAAAATGAAACCTATCATAAACATCTTCGTCACTTGCGAGTATGTCACGATGGGAATAGGCGAACGTCCGACCGTAGTGGATGTGTTCAACAATATCCGTTTTGCGAAGCTCCCCGGAACGCACAACTTCACACTCTTCGTCCGCCTACTGGCAGAACCCAGTATTCACCCGATCCACATCAAGGCCAGGCGAGAAGGTGCAAAACAAGATGTTGACATCTTCTCTACCGAGATTTCCATCGGAGAAGCTCAGGCCCATAACATTTTGATCACCGAAGACTTTACCTTTGATCATCCTGGAAGGTACACCTTCTCAATCTACACGGGGGACGAGTTGTTGGGGGCTACCTACCTGACGATCAGCAGTGATCAAGAACCAGCAGAAAAGGATGTGTCAAAGGATGAAATGGAGATCGAATAGCGTTTCTGCGCTAGTGGCTGCGGGGATCATGCTCATCGCTGCGGCAGCTCTGACGTATGCCACACCCTCATTAGGTTCATTCTTGCTGTTGTGTTCCGCAGTACCGATCCTGCTGCTAGTGATGAGCGCCATTCATTGGGCTGTGCGAGAAAAGACCAGGCCAGAGATTGCGATCCCTGCTGCCCTTACGATTGCGATCATCTATGGACCCCTGCTTTGCGCTTACACCCCTGAGCAACCACGCACGCTGACACAAGATGACCTAGAAACGATCCACCTAGGTATGCGCTTCGAAGATATCGCCAGGGAATTCGGTGGGGGTGACTGGATTTCTGGTGCGGAGGCCTTTACCGTGGCGTACGAAGTCGAAGGAGGCATGCAGCTTTTGCTGGTCTTCGAAGATGGAATAATTCTCTCATCTGCATTTTTTAATATGTTGGAGGGGAAATGCTGTGAAATGGATAAATTTCCCCCCCCAAGGTATCCAGGATTAAGATTATTTGGCTTCGATCATTGGTATAATATTCAACATAATAGATTTGCATATGCAACTGATTTAGAACGGATCCAATATCTGAAAAGGCAAACCTGATGAAAATCATGGACGCAAAACCATGGGTCTAAGGCTGATTGTCTCAGCTATGATTGCCAGGCTGCCGTGATGAAAATAATAATTCTGTTACTAAAATCCATACGCTCAGACATGGCCTTTCAGAATTGGGGTTTAATTCCAAATTTACTTCGCATAAATATAGTACGGCATACTTGTACTACATCTGGATTGTTCCTAAAAACCATATTTTCCAATCTCAAAACATTTTTCATAATAACGTACATCGTTGCACTAAGTATTGGTTTGGTTGCGTGCAATTCCACTGAAGCGGCATCCAACGCGGCTTTTCCTTTAGATGAAAACAGCACAGTTGTAGATTCGAGTTTCCAAGAATTTTATGAACTTCTTGGGGGGTTAGATGTTGTTGGACCTGCAATTTCTCCGAAATTTTATGATAGTGGTTTTGAATATCAATATACTTCCGCTGCACTCATGAAATTCGACTCCAATTCGAATACTTTTTCGCTTGCTCCAATTGGCAGACAAATGGGGGTTGCAGACCCGCTTTCAAACAGCGTCTCACCAGGAGGGCATGACATCTATCATGGCTTTTTGCCTATTTATGAGACGTTATCACAATTCATTGGTGATCCCATCACACCTATTCGTTATAATGAAACACGCGGCAGGATAGAACAATATTTTGAGAACCTGGGTTTATATCAGCTTGAGACAGATCCACCACACATAGCACACCTAATGTATTACGGAGCTTGGATGTGCGATGAAGCCTGTTCAGCTGAGCTGCCCTTAGAAAAAACACCAGATATACCATCATCGATCACCGAACCAGTTTTCGCAGCCCTATCCAGAATCGGCACTTTATTCTCGGGAAAACCGTTATCACCACCACATGAAGCGCTTGATGGGGTATATGAGCAAATTTTTGAAAATATCGTTGTGATTTCTGATACTTCGAAGCCCGGTGGAATTGCTCTCCGCCCAATTACTGCAATGGTGGGGATCGAAGTGATATTGGGTAAAGAGTATGTTGTACCAGAACAATTCCACCAATTCATAATGGCTCATTCAGGCTATGAGTTCACGGGCGAAGCCGTTTCTGCGTATGAACAGCATAGTAAGGATAATTATCGCCAGTGCTTCACTAACATATGTTTGGATTACTTCCCAAATCATCCTGAGGAATTGCAAGTGAAACCCACTCCGCTGGGCTACGAATATCTAATGAAATTTTACCCAGGAGAATCGAACATAGGAATCTCTGATAGTTTTGAAAAGTCTATTCATATCATTACTTCAGAGGGGTATAGCGTAATTGCTCCTGATGTTTCGCAATTGATTTCAGTATATGTTTTTGAAGAAGACCTACCAAAAGGGGATGTAATTCCAACGCTGACTCTGACACTCCCTGGAGGAGAACTACAATCACACATCTTTGAAGCAACCCGTGCTAGCGATGGATATTCTACTATCAGTCTAAACCCAATTGATGCTCCCCAAGGAACACGAATTGATTATCAGGTTTGTATTCCATTTAATAATGGAAAGCAAGCCTGTGTCCAAGACTTCTTTCTGATTTGGGATAATCGCTAATAGTGCATTTACAAATACAATAAGCATAACTGATCTATCGACGGAGGAAAACGCCAGGTGTAAACCAGGCGTTTTTTGATTCACCCGGCTAGATGCCCGCCCAAAGGTGATGTTCTGGGATTGTCACCTTTGGGGGAGCATCAAGCTCCTTGACGAAGAAACCCAACTTTTCAACGGAGGGAAACCCATGTACCAAATCAGTATGGCCATCGCAGGCTACGTTGACGTCTCACCAGAGGTGCTCGACCTGGCACGCGAACACGCTTTCGCAACCGGTGAGAGCACGGTTTGCATCAATGCCGAGTATGCCCTATCCAACCTGGATCCCGAACTAGCAGAGGGTTCAGGCGGGAAACTGCGCGAACTGCTATCACGCGCTACCCGGATGGGTATCTGCGATTTGATGCTCTCGGAGTAGCTCGATAACGGAGGTAAATAATGTCAGTAACAAAAGCTATCCTGAACGTTGACGACGGCGATCAGACTTTCGCCGATCTGAGCATCACGTTGGATGTCGAAGCGCTGGTAGATGAGATCGGTTTTTCCAGCTTCAGCTTTGGAAGCCACATCTACATCGACCAGCTCGACGACCAACTGGTGATCAGTTTCAGCGTTCACAACGATGATCCTCCCAAACCGCAGTATGACCCGCGGCAGGAGGCCCTGACCGCCGCAGAGCGAGACCCCTCACTCTGCCGATGACCGATCCTGTCATCACTCGAGAGGTGCTTCACCGCACCTCTCACCACTCCATACAATTTGAGATAAGCGAGGCAAATCTAGTAAACTCTAGTTCAAAAAGGAAAGAAAAGATATGACTCAATAGGTATTCCAAGGAGCGAAGAGAATAATGCAGCTCAATTTTATACCCACTGGACACTGCATACAGATGCGCTTGCCAAAAAAATAAAAGAAGGGGATACTCTCAATTCTGTTATTGGATTAACACACGACTAAGTTCTTCGACACTCAACGCCGGAAGCTTGTCAGGCCATAACGCTAATGAAAGATCAACAACAGTTGGCACCATGACATCGCATTGGGCTAGCATCTCTTTCTCTGCCATAGCTTTCCGGGTCGGACCATCGAAAATGATTTCCCCTTTTGTCATCACAATCATACGATCAGCATACTCACATGCAATTTCAACATCATGGGTAATGAGAACTACGGTTGTATCGTTTTTTTGTAACGATTTTAAGTGGGCCATTAGACTCTGACTTTCGTCTTCATCGAGATTGTTTGTCGGCTCATCCAATATCACCATTTTAGGTTTCATGGATAATGTCGAACCAATAGCCAGTTTGCGTGCTTCTGCTGGGGTCAGATGCAACGGGGTAGCATCAGGAGAAAGACCAAACCGTTCTAATTCATAGGTTACAGATTCTTGAATAGCGTCTTCATCCCAGCCCAGCCGCTCGGGACCAAAGGCCAGTTCGTCGGATACTTTCATGGTAACAATTTGATTGACAGGTTCTTGGAACACGTACCCGATTAGCCCCTGATGGCGGCTCTGATCATAGGGTTCTCCTTGGATTAGAATAGTCCCGCTGTCTGCCGACAACGCACCGGCCAGATTGAGGGCAAGCGTTGTTTTTCCAGAACCATTAGAACCCAATATGGCTACAAATTCTCCTTGGTTGAAAGTGATATCTAATCCTTTGATTGCTGTCGGGCCATTCGGATATGTGTAGACTAGATTCTCAGCGCTGACAATTGCTGGCGCAGGTTTTGTTGCAGTATGTGAGTATTCTGGGGTAGACCCTTTTAGGTGCGGTTGCAAGGTTTGGAAGGCATCATTCACTTTCATAGGTATCTGGATGTCTAAGGATTTGCCAAGGCGCATCATTTGAGGAACACGTAGGCTTGCCTCTTCAATTGTCGCTGCGTCCAAGGCAGGATAATCCCCAACGATTCTTCCCTCTTCAAGTGAGATAAATCGGTGTCCAACCTCAGTTAGAAGTTCGACATAGGGATCTGTGATGATTGTTGTTATTTGACCATCCAGAAGGCCCTGAAGGGCAGAGACGACTTCGCGCTTGCCCACTGGATCTAATTGAACGGTTACATCATCTAAAGTTAATAACAGGGGCTGGCTGACGATAGCAGATGCAAGGGCTAAACGCTGCATCTCGCCACCTGATAAGCCAAGTGTCAGGCGCGGTAGGAATGAGCTATCAAGTCCAACGAGCTCAAGTGCGGTTTCCATAGCTTGTTGTTTTTCTTCGGAGGCAAGCTCGCTCGAACGTAGACTGAATTCTAACTCGCCTTCGACAGTAAGCCCTATTAATCCTTGAACTGCGCTGGGGAATACAATTCGAGATAATCTTCCCAATAAGCCAAGAGACGCGCTCTTGGTATTGTGACCGAAGATTTCAACATCTCCCTTCATCCGCCCAACACTTTTTGGAATTAATCCAGTACACAACAAAAGTGTGCTTGTTTTTCCAGTACCAATGCGTCCCAACAATACCGTAGCATCACCCTGTGGGATTTCCAAGTTTATGTCAGAAAGAGCATGTCCATCATCAGGTTTGTCTGCTTCATCGTATCGAACAAACACGTTTTTCATAGCTATGGCATTTACTGATTCTGAGTACTCAGGAATATCCTTTGATGCTTTTACTCCACCTCTGTTATCTATTGCTAAAGACTGACCATCAATGTGATCGAGAATGCGAAATATGAGGGGAAGCATGAGACGGCTGAATGCGGGAACTTTATCTTTGATACTGCCATCCCAATTCACACCGCGAAGGGCCATGGCTTTCATGCTGATCTGAATGTCGTACCATAATATGTCAACATATCGCAAAACGATTGTCAAATACATTTTGGCGGCGTCTGGGATTCTCAAGCCCACAAATGCTTCGAGGAGTTCGTGGATTGGCGTCGCTGCAATGAAGGCAATTGCTGGAATGATCATTGACGTCAAACGAATTCCCAAACGCAATCCTTTTAGTAAACTGTCTTGCGAAATATTGAAGATTAGTATGGAAACGGCGTTTGGGTCTTGTGATGTTAGAGCATGACCTAAAAAAGTGAGAATAAATGCGCTTCCGGCAGCAACCAGCGCCGGACGCGGATACTTTCCCCCAAATATCAGCAGGATCATGGCTACTATGAATGAAGCGACCACAGCTACCCAACTGCTGCTGAAAGTTATCAGCATACTTAAAACAACAAATGCCACCAGGCGAGGTGTTGGCGCTAACTGACTAAATCCCCTATGTTTGTTCATGATATTGTCCTTATTGTGTGCGGTGTATTATTACCAACACCTCGTCTTTGGAAGAAACTGCATATATCGTTTTAGTTAGATTTGGTTTCCCAGTTCAACCCGCGGCGATTCATTTCTCCGACGATTGTCCATATTAGGGGAACGGCAAGACTACCAGCTACGATGTCGCCTAATGACCAACCAGGGAAAACAATCGTCCAGGCGCTAGGCCCCATCTCACCAATTGTAGCCCAGGCATAAGCGCCCATAGCAGCGCTGACGATACTGGATACCACGATTGCAACCAGGGCGCCAATAACATGTCGATTGAACGGCACACCAAGCAAGAACCAGGTTGGAATGGTAAGAAGGAAGACAACCAAATAACCCCAACGTCCCGAAATACCTAATGCTTCGGTTGCTTTTCCGATAAAGAAACCTGCGATCACGGCTACTACAACGGTCACCACAACAACGATGATTACACTTTGTAGGCTACGTTTTTTGGTCTCCGCTAGACCTTCCCCTACTTTTACTTTGAATACTTTCATTAACACGGAGAACAGAAGAGCATTAGCTAAGAACGCCGGAATTGGATTTTGGGCAATGTTGATCAGCAATGGACTGCCAGAAATCATGCCGCCAAAAAACGTGCCGACTGCTGCGGCTAACCATCCCCAAGGGCCAAGGAAATACGCCCCTGTAGGCATGGCCATATTGGGCAGCCAAAAATATCCAGCCCCAAAAGCGCCGGGAATGGATAAAAATGTGCTGCTTAACCAAGCAAGCGGGATAATTACCGCAGCCCAGATAGCCGAAGCCACAAAATAACGGGTGGGAGAACTGGGGGTTGTATATTCTGAAGATGACATTTTATTTACTCCTTTTTCTAGGTTGAGCAAGTTAGCAGATATTAGCCTTCATCGTGGAAGAATAATTTCCTTTTTGTACCTCCTTTCATGGCTATGTTTTGTTTGGTAGTTTTCCCCGTTGCTCCAATTCCTTCAATTCGCGTAAAGGGGGGATATCGTCCATCATCCCACTTTCCAATTTTTCCCAGATAACACCGGCAGTGGGTTTTTGTGAATTTGGGATATGGATAATTCTCGTCGGTGTGACAATATAGTCACACAGCGTATCAAAGGGACTGAGTTCAAAATCGACATCAACCACTTGGCTGTCATGAACAAATGCAATAATCGGGGTATGCTGGTGTACAACGCCAAGTTCGTAAAAAATTGCCCATTCTAAATCAAAAAAACCGTGCCCCTTTCCAAATCGGACCCCTGATTTGTTTACTGCAGAGGCACCTGTCACGATTAAATCAAATTGGTATTGCCCCATTAGTTGTTCTAAAGAAATATAATTTCCAACTTGCTCAATCATATCAAGCAAGACAATGTATTGTTCTAAGCCAGGCGAGAAATCTTCTGGTCTTAGTTCTACTAGCCCCCGACGAATACCATATGTTGAAACGATCTGTGTTTTTCCATCTTTCACTGTTTGGGCGCGTAGCCCTTCCAGACAATTATCGGGGGTAATAAATATTGTTTGGGCTTCCTGATAAATTGGTGTCGAAATTAATTTTTCAGTCGCTTCATGACTGCTAACAAAATCGGGTATATATTCATTGAAGTCAAAATGATAGCGACTGTCTGGTTTCGCGACTTTAATTAGCTCTTCCCAAACATGTTCTCTAGCTTCAGATTTATTCATAATGGCAAGCCTCCAATGTTCGATGTTTTCATTCATCCAAACGCTGAGTATGTAGAATTTGCACAGGGGGGATTTGATCACGCAATTCAGGCGAAATGTATTGCCATAAAATACCATTGGGCTTTGGGTATTTCTTTTCCGCTCGAATGACTCGGGTTGGCGTAACAATGGCATCTACAATAGTATCAACTTCTGATGGTTCAAGATCGGTAGAAACAACCTGACAATCATGTCCGACAGCCACGATGGGGGTATTATCTTCAACTGCGCCAATTTCTCGGAATATCCCCCACTCAAGATCGAAATAGCCATGTCCCTTTCCCCAACGAACGCCGCTCTCTGTTACGAGTGATATTCCTGTAATAAGTAGATCGATACTTGCCAGGTCTATAATCTCTTCTAATGAGATTGGTCGCCCGAAATGTTCAATTCCATCGAGTGTGGCTGCAAATGCTTCACAACCTGGTGGGATATTGTTGGACTCGATGGTCAAGAATCCACGGACAATGGCGTGGGTAGCGACTATGATTTGTTTATGATCTTCAATGGCTTGTTGGCGTATGCGAGTTAGGCTATTGTCGGGGGCGATAAAGAGTATCTTGCTATCTTTGTAGCACTCCATTTTCCGGATCGAATCTACACATCGGGCGCTTTTCGCGAAATCTGGTACAAATTTTTCAAAATCCCAATGGAAGCGAGAATCGGGCTTGGCTACTTTTCGAAGTTCTTGCCAAACTTGTTGTCTGAGGTCGCTTTTATCTTTTAGCGATAGTGCTTCGCTGAGTTGTTCATGTGCTGATGTTTCTCCTGCAGATACATACCCCTGGCTTACAAATGTCCCCACACCTCTTCTTCGAATCAAAATGCCTTCCTTGACCAGTTCACCTAAGGCCTGACGGAAGGTCATTCGACTAACGTTGTATTGTTTGGTTAGTTCTAATTCGGGTGGGAGCTTGTTTCCCGCACGCCATTCACCCCCGGATATGCGTTGGCGCATATTAAGTGTAATTTGATAATAAACCGGAACAGGCGAGTTTCGATTAACTGTGTATTTTGTCATATGTCTAAATGGCTAAACATTTAGACATATGATACCAGTTTTTATTCCAATGTCAAGCTTTGTTCATTATTGCAGACAATTTAAGAAACTTTAGTTGCGTCTGTTCGCGTCATCTTCACTCTCATTACTCACAACGTTGCCCAAATTATAAAGACGAAGATCAGTAATGAAGTTACTGCCCAGGAAAATGAATGAGCATTTTGTGTCCATTCTCATTTTTGCTAAAGACGCTTACACCATTATTCATTTCGAAGAACCTGTCTACTCCTCTCACTCATTTTATATTGTTCGTCGCCACCCTTTCTCTGTATCTGGTGGCGAAACTTCACGTCCAGCTTCAAACCTGATTCGCCCACCATTTCGAAATTCCCCCAAAGACCGCATCTGCGTCTGCCGATTACGTCTTTGGGAGGGTATTGAATGATGCCCTGAAAATAACTATTGCCATGCTTCGGCATGGCACAACGGAGGTAATCAACCATGAACAAGAACCTATCCCCAAGTCAACTGGCCTGGGAAATCCTCAGAGAAGCCGAGGAAGCCTTCGATGCCATCAGCATGGCTGAAGAAGCAGCAATCCAGAACGGCCACCCACAGCCCCAATCCATCCAGGAATATCTGGGCTGGATCGAGCGCGAAGCGGTGCTGCAGCAAGACTTGCTGCACAGCGACCCCCAAGAGAGCGACCGGGTCTACGCTCAAGCGCTGCGGGAACTGGCCGAAGAACTGCGACCACTGGGGTTTCGAAGCGCTCGAAGCGGGATGGAGTTGAACTATGACCTACGCCAGTGAGCACCAACGCCTGAAACCTGTGCTGGAGGCAGCCAGAAAATTGGACATCGCCACCAATCCGACCCCCGAAGCGATCTTCGAGGCCGGGAATGGCGCTTTCCAAATCTGGTGTACGCCCGATGACCACCCCTCGGGGTGGGAAGGCGTATCGATGACAAGATGCGCTTTCAGCAAACCGTGCGCGTATGTCGCTTCGGTGCGTTGGGGCTGGGAGGGTGAACGTATCGTCCACCTGTGGCTCTCCAGCGACGCCTACGAACTGGGCGATCACCTCGGAGCGGGGCGCTATGCGCTCCACAACCGGCCTGAAGATCTGACCTGGGCTGAGAGCAAAGTCCACCGGTTGTTTCAACTGGCTGGCGTACCCATTCCGCCCATCGTTATCGAGGACTGACGGCCTGTCCTGAGACTTCGTCGAGCTCAGTCGAGACGTTTGTCGAAGGATCATCCGTCTTCCGTCCTCTGTCTTCTGTCCGCAAATCCTGTCCCGTACCAGGACATCTACATCCTGGCGCGGGTACGGGAAACGCGCCAGCATCACGGAGGCAAGCATGACAGCACAACTGTCGTATCTAGAAACCCCACCCCGGCTGCGGTATCTGCCCCAACGGGAACGACCGGTCAACCGGGTGATCCGGGACGCGGAAGGCTGCAATCTCATCGAGTTGCTGGCCGCCATCGTCGGCGGTCCCAACCAGCTCGAGATCGCCGAAGCGCTCCTGGCTCAGTTTGGGGACATCCACGGCCTGTACCGGGCGCACGCCACTGAAATCGCCAGCATCTACGGCGTCGGTGACAACACAGCCGCTCGCATCCAGGCCGCGCTATCGCTGGCCAAACGGCTGCTGGCACCCCCGGCGGATGTGCCCAGGATGATCAACAGCCCCAAGGATGCGGCGGATATCGTCTGCCCCATGATCGGGCATCAAGACCAGGAACACATGTTGGTGATCGTGCTGAGTACCCGCAACCATGTGTTGGATGTGGTCGAGGTGTACCGCGGCAGCGTCAACTCGGCGCAAGTGCGGATTGCCGAACTGTTTCGACCGGCTTTCCGATACAACGCCCCGGCCATCATCCTGGCCCACAATCATCCTTCATCGGATGTAAGCCCCAGCCGCGAAGATATTTCATTAACACGCTCTATCGTAGAAGCTGGAAAGCTGATTGATATCGGTGTTCTCGATCATCTGATTGTGAGCGCTTCGAGGTATACGTCGCTCAAGGAACGAAAGTTGGCATTTGCGTAAGGCTGCAAACAAATCCGTCCGTACCGGAGGTAAGTTCCCGGTGCGGTACGGAAAAGCACCGGGGCTGCCGGAGGCGCGCCTGCCCGTAGGGCTGCCTTTGGCGAATGGAGGTAAGTCACCATGACGACAACAATAGACGCCGAGCTCACAGACGAGCGCACCTGGCGACCGGCCAGTCTGGAGGAGTTCGTAGGCCAATCGGCACTCAAATCCACCCTGGGTTTGATGCTGCAATCCGCATCGATGCGGGGCGCGGCCCTGGAGCACGTGGCCTTTTTCGGTCCCCCAGGGCTGGGCAAAACCACTCTGGCCTACATCATATCCAATGCGGTCGGCGGTCGGTTGCGAGAGCTTTCTGCT
>JADHXE010000084.1 GCA_016783125.1 Anaerolineales bacterium | reverse complement strand
TCCATCGCTGTATCGGCTCGTTTGTTAAAGTTCTGGTATAGTTGTAATCGGAACTGTTGGCATTCTTTTTTGTATTTTTCCATACTCAATGAATGCCACAGTTCCTATCTTTTTGTCAATCTTTGTCTAAAGTCCAATTGAAAGGAGGTGGTGCCCAGCAAGATAAGTACCCCAAAAAGAGTTCCCCATGTCAAAAAAATTCAAAATCCATTTACCCTAATCCAATTGGAGGAGTAAGGAAAATGTCTAAAAAATTGTTTATTTTGGTTGGCGTACTGGTCATTGCCAGCATGGCATTAGCGGCCTGCACGCCTGAGACAATCACTGTTGTCGAGACTGTTATCGTCGAAAAAGAAGGCGAAACGGTTGTCGAGACCGTGGTTGTTGAAGTTGAGGTCGAGGCCGAAGCTCCTGTGGTCGAAGAAGCTGGTGCAGAGTGCTGTGACGCTTACCGCATCGCGATCTTCGAGGAGCCCGTTTCCTTGAACTACTGGAACTACCTTGGCCCAGGCAGCTCTGTCTGGACATCATACGTGGTTGCTGGCAACGCTGCTGCTCTGTTCACCCTCTCCGACCAGCGCTTTGACTTCGTCACCTCTCTGGCCAAGGCTATCCCCGAGGCTGTAGACAATGGCGATGGCACCTGGAGCTTCACCGTTGAGATGGTGGAAGGCGCCGCGTGGAGCGATGGCGAGGCCATCACTGCTGACGACGTGGTCTTCACCCAGAACGTCTGCAAGGACCTCAAGCTGACCCAGAACTGGCCCAACCAGTGTAACCCACTGGGCATCGAGGTCATAACTGAGGCCGTTGACGAGTACACCGTAAAGTTTACCTATGCTGCAGAGCCCAGCCTGGGCACCTGGCAGGCTGGCGTGGCCCTGGCCCCCATTCTTCCAGAACACTTCTGGGCGGAGCAGGCTGCTGGTGCTTATGCCTTCCTGGATGGCGTTGCGGCCCCCGAGGTCGAGCGCCCCGAGGATTGCGAAGCTGAAGATGCCGATGCAGACGCCTGCGACGCCTGGGGTGCCTACGATGAGGCCTTCACCAACGCCCGCGTCACCATGTACGAAGCGGATGCGACCGACCAACCCACTGCTGGTGGCTACACCACCGACAAGTGGGAAGCTGGCGCTTTCGTTCAGCGCACCGCCAATGAGGGCTACTACTTCAAGGGCGCCGAAATCGTCGAGTATGAAGATGGCACCTGGCAGTTGATCATGCCCGATGGCACCACCTATCAGCTCTACGGCAATGCTGAGGGCGAAGAGATCCTGCGCTTCACCTCTGGCCCTTACAGCCCCAATATCATTTTCTCCATCTACGGTTCACAGGATGCTGCTTTCCTGGCCCTGTCCAACGGCGAGGTGGATTATGTGATCAACCCCCTCGGTCTGGCGCGTGGTTTGCGCGAACAGGCTGAGCGCGGTGAGGGCATCGAGACCTATACCAACGCTGACTATGGTATGTTCTACCTGGCCTTCAACATGACCCAGTATCCGCAGTCTGAGTACGAATTCCGCCAGGCCTTTGACATCGTCATCGACAAGGAATTCGTGATCAACAGCGTGTTGGGCGGCGTAGTCTTCCCGATGTACTCCACCATGCCTCCTGGAAACGGCTTCTGGCACAACCCTGACACCCCCAAGCCCTATGTCGGCCTGACCCGCGCTGAACGCGTTGATATGGCCGTGCAGGTGCTCAAGGATGCCGGCTGGACCTGGACTGCTGAGCCTTACTGGGATGACGATCTGCAAGATGTGGTGCCCGGCGAGGGCCTGGTAATGCCCAACGGCGAAGCCATGCCCGAGATGACCATCCTCGGCCCTGGCCCCGCTTACGACCCCATCCGGGCCACCTTCAACCAGTGGATCTCAGAATGGGCCCGCGAGCTTGGTATGCCCGTACAGTCCGAGCTGACTGGCTTCAACACCATCCTCGGCCCCGTCTTCATTGACGCCAACTACGATATGTACATCCTGGGCTGGAGCCTTGGTAACGTGGCCTTCCCCGACTACTTCGAGTCCTTCTGGCACAGCCGTAACTGCACTGCTGATACCGGCAACTACAACACCCCGTGTCTCAAGAACGAAGCGTACGATGCTTTGGTGGATGAGTTCATGTCCACCAGCGATCTGGGCCGCGCTCAGGAGTTGGTCAACGAGATGCAGGTGATGCTTGCCGATCTGCGCCCCTACATCACCCTGTTCTACAAGCAGGTTCATGATCTGGCGCACAGCAATGTGGTCTTCCCCTATACCGAGAACTTGGGTGGTATTGAGTCTTTGCAGGGTATGCAGACTGACGCTCAAGTGATGCTCTACAAGTAATTCTTGGATGTAGATCGGGTAGCCGATTCGTAACACCTGGGAGCGGGCGGATTTTCCGCCCGCTCCCTAAAAAATCGGAACTTTGCATCAGTCAAGAATAGGTTGAATATTACTCAGTACGATGACCTATAAGGAAACCAGGAAACCAGGAAAAAATTCATGGATTCCTGGTTTCCTTATAAAAACCAGATGTTCAACCTTCTCTTGACCATTACGAAAAAATCGGAACTTCTCCAAGCGAATGCAATTTGTAGTTAGATAAAATACCCGGTTTACGTATTCCGTACTCCGTTTCGCGAGCGTAGAGGGATGCGGTATACAGAGTACGTAAATTAATTCAGGAGAAAGTAAATATGTGGAAATATCTTGGCAAACGTCTCTTGCAGATGTTTATCACCCTGCTGATGTTTCAGGCGGCGACCTACTTTTTGATGGATGCCCAACCTGGCGATATCGCAGACCTTCTCACCCTAAACCCGGATATCCCCCCGGCGGAGCGCGCGCGTTTGCGCGCTGATTTGGGGTTGGATCGCCCACCACTTGAGAGGTTTCTCAAGTATGTGGGTAATTTTTATCGGGGCGATATGGGCGTATCCTTTTCATTTTTCCCCAGGCCAGTGATTGATATCATCAAAGAGCGCCTGCCGCGCACCTTGGTGTTGTTTCTGACCGCTTCGATAATTTCTTTCTGGGCAGGTTATGTAACGGGCAAAGTTTTGGCCTGGAAACGCGGGGGGTTTGTAGAGTACTCGTCTACGCTTGTAGGGGTTGTTCTTTACACGGTGTTCACACCATGGTTCGCCTTGATGATGATCTGGCTCTTTGCAGTTTATTTAAATTGGCTGCCGCCGGGAAAATTCCTCGATCCACTCTTGTGGTTGGATGCTCCGGAAGGAGTTCACGCCAACGATCTTTTCATCCGCATGATATGGTCAGCGATAATTGCATCCTTTTTCATGATAGTAGGGATGGTTCTTTCAGTACGGCTGCCTTCGCGCTTACGGACGGTTGGCCGTTGGGCTAGTTTCATTATCCCGGTCGTCGGCTTGGTGCTTTACTGGCAATTGGCGGTTAGTGGTCTGACTGTGTTTGCTTGGGATATATTGCAGCACCTGATCTTGCCTGTGCTGACTGTCACATTGATTGCCTATGGCGGAACGATGCTGCTGATGCGCACCAGCATGTTAGAGACTCTGCGTGAAGATTACATCCTGACTGCTCGCGCCAAAGGGATGCCTGAAAAAGTGGTTCGTGATAAGCACGCTGCCCGCAATGCCTTGCTGCCGGTGTGGACAGGCCTGGTTTTCAGCATCGGCAGTTCCTTGAGCGGCGGCATTATCACAGAAACCATTTTCTCCTGGCCGGGGCTTGGATTGACTTTGTTGAATGCAGCCCAGCTTGAGGATATTCCTCTGGCTATGGGAGCGCTCACTGTCACGGGTCTGATGACCTTGATCAGCCACTTGGTGGCCGATGTAGGTTATGCGTTTCTCGATCCGCGCATTCGTTATAACTAATCCGTGGCGGTTGATAAAGGAATTTTAATATGAGTACAATTTCATTACCTGCTGAAACCTCTTATATCCCGTTGTGGCGAGTGCGCTTACGCTTATTATGGCGAGGATTGAAAACCAATTGGGCTACGTTTGCAGAAAACCCAATTGGCTTGATCGGCTTGGGCATTGTCGTCTTTTTCGGCTTATTTGCTTTAGCTCATCCTATCTTGATGAACACTGTTTGGGAGCCGAAAATTTATCGACCTGTAAATGGATTTGATATCGAGATTCCATACCACCCATCGCCTCCTTCGGCAAGACACTTATTGGGCACTGACCCTATGGGCCGTGATGTACTCAGCCAGCTTATGTACAGTACGCGCTTTGAGTTTGCCCTGGGTATGATTTCAGCCATCGTAACGGTTGTAATCGCTACCACCATTGGAGCGGTATCTGCCTATTATGGCGGCGTAATAGATGCCGTAATGATGCGTGTGGTGGACCTGGTGATCATGGTGCCGTTCCTGCCCATCTTGATCGTGATGAGCGCCTTGATGCACATTGGTATGCTCGAGTTGGCGCTTGTCATTGGTATCTTATCCGGGTTTGGTGGAACAGCCATTGTGATTAAATCCCAGGCGCTGACCGTGAAATTAAAGCCTTATATTGAAGCGGCCCGCATTGCTGGTGGAGGAGACTTCCATATCATTTTCACGCATATGGTGCCCAATTTGCTGCCCATCGCACTGCTTTATATGATGTTTGTAGTGACTGGCGCTATATTCTCCGAGGCGGTGTTATCCTACTTCGGCCTCACTGAGATCGAAATGAGTTGGGGTTTGATGATCAACACAACGCAGGTTTTTGGGTATATCATGCGCTTCGATACCTGGTATCTGCTGATCCCGGCCAGCTTGTCCATCACGCTTTTATGCGCGGCTTTTTATCTTGTAGGGCGCGCCCTTGACGAAGTTGTGAACCCACGGCTGCGCGAGCGATAGCCAAATCTGGCGAGTAGGAGCAAGATTGTGACAATGACAGAAAACGTTCTTGAAGTAAATGATTTGACTATGCACTACATGACTCGCAAAGGTCCAGTCTACGCGGTGGACGATGTGACCTTCCATGTCGGCCGTGGTGAAGCCATTGGTCTGGTAGGTGAGTCAGGTTGTGGAAAAACATCAATAGCCATTTCCCTCCTCAAGTTGCTGCCTCATAATGCAAAAATCCTCGAGGGCGAAATCAAGATCAATGATACTGATGTGGTGCCGCTATCCACCAGGGAGATGAATAAACACCGTTGGAAGAATATTTCCATGGTTTTCCAGGCGGCGATGAACTCTATGAATCCGGTTTATACCGTTGAGGATCAAATCCTTGAGGCGATGCGCGAGCATATACCTCACTTTAGTGACCAAGAGATGAGCGACAAGGTTGATCATCTCTTTCGCCTCGTGGGGTTAGACCCAGCCTTGAAGGACCAGTACCCCCATCAATACAGTGGCGGGATGCGGCAAAGAGCTGTGATCGCCATGGCGCTTTCCTGTGATCCGGATATCATCATTGCCGATGAGCCGACGACTGCCCTCGACGTGATCGTTCAGGATGCAATCCTGAAACGCATTCGTGAAATTCAGTCAGAGCTGAATATGGCGATGATTTACATCTCCCATGATATTGCTGTGATTGCAGAAGTCAGTCAGCGGGTGGGTGTGATGTATGCGGGCAAATTGGTTGAAATGTCAACCACCGAGGATATCTTCCATCACCCCATTCATCCTTACACCATGGCGCTGATGTCTTCCTTCCCCAGCATAGCAGGTGAGAAGACTGAATTGGTGACCTTGGCGGGTGAACCGCCTGACCTGCTCAATCCACCCAAGGGTTGTCGATTCCACCCACGTTGTCCCTATGCGACGGAAGTTTGTCGCGAAGATGATCCGGAGTTCAAGGATCACGACGCAGGGCACTTGGCAGCTTGTTGGCATCCGGGAGGCGAGGGATAATGACACAGAATAATAATACTCTGGTTGATGTACAGGATCTGTCGAAGCTTTTCCCGATTGGTCAAGGTGTCTTCAAACGGGCAGATTCTTTTGTCCATGCTGTCAGCCATGTAAATCTCAAAATCAAGCGAGGCGAAAGCGTTGGGCTGGTTGGCGAGTCAGGTTGCGGCAAGACCACAACGGGCAAGTTGCTGACCCGTTTAATTGATCCCACTGAAGGAAATATCTTGCTGGATACGGATGAGGGCCAGGTAGATATTGCTCACTTGCGTGGCGGGGAGATGAAAATCTTCCGCCGACGTGTGCAGATGATCTTCCAGGACCCTTACGAGTCCATGAACCCTCGCCTGACCATCTACGATACAGTGGCCGAACCTCTCAACGTGCAAGGTGTAGGGTCTGTAGCTGAACGCGAGGCGCGTGTTGCTGATCTGCTTGAGACGGTGGGTTTGACCCCGGCCTCGAGCTTCTTGTTCCGCTATCCTCATGAGCTTTCTGGTGGTCAGCGTCAGCGTGTGGCGATTGCCCGGGCTTTGGTGATCAACCCCGACTTCGTAGTTGCCGATGAGCCAACTTCGATGCTGGATGTCTCCGTGCGAACCGGGGTTATGCACCTGATGCAGAACCTGGCTGAGCGCTTTGGGGTCACCTATCTCTACATTACCCATGACCTGGCGGTTGCCCGTTATATGTGTGACCGCATCGCGGTGATGTACCTGGGTAAAATTGTTGAGATCGGCGGTACCGAAGAAATTTTGCAGAACCCTCAACATCCCTATACCAAGGCTTTGCTCTCAGCGGTGCCTGTTCCCGATCCGACGTATACCCGTGAGCCGATCAAGATTAAAGGCGGTATCACCCGCCCTGTTGATCCTGAGCCGCGTTGCCGCTTCTATGACCGCTGCCCCCTTGCCGATAAAGTTTGTGAGAGCAACGATCATCCGCCGCTTGAAGACAAAGGCGCTGGGCACTACGCTGCTTGTTATCACGTGTAACAGAGAATTCGAAGAAATAGAACCGGGTTTCATGAAGAAGCCCGGTTTTTGTTTGTGCTGCTTGGATCACTGAAACGCTGAGGCCATGATTTCGCTGGACCGAATCCCCTGCATACTTCTTTTGGGGACACACCACTGACCACTGAACCCAGGGCAATCGTATTTAGACACTTTGGAGTTGTCTATTGTTCACTCCGCATTTCCGGAATGACATCTCAATCTGTGAAGTTATTTTTGGACATTACTACGGGAAATCCCAGAGACCCACCCCATGTAGTCTGTGATCCAATTTATTCCGTGATAAAATAATTCCTATTATGGCGAAATATCGTGTCTTGCTTGTCGATGACCAGCGCGAAGTAAGGCTGGCATTGCGCAGTGCTATTGAATCCTTAGAGTTCGAAATTGAAGTAGTCGATGTGCCATCTGGCGAAGAGGCCTTGTTAGTGCTATCTTCGGGTTCTTTTGATTTGTTAATTTCGGATGTCCGTCTACCAGGTATCACAGGTTTGGAGCTGTTGAATAAGATCAAAAAGCTCGAATCTGAGATAAAAATCATTCTGATGACCGGCTTGATGGACTCGGAGATCAGACAGGAAGTTGCCGATGCTGGCGCGGCCGCCTTTTTCTTGAAACCCCTCGATATCGCCGATTTCTTAGACGCAGTGGAACGCTGCCTGGGGCTGGTGGATGAACCAATCTTTGGGGGGGAAACGTTAGCTTTAGAGGAACCTGTTGAAAGCATAGCTGATCGCCTGACCGGGCTGCGCAAAGAGATGAACGCAATCTCGGCGGTTCTTCTAGATGGACGCGGACGCGTTTTGGCCCGGGCCGGAGATTTACCAGACGCATCGGTTGAGACAGCTCTTTTCCCTGCATTGATGACAGCTTTCAGCGCCAGTGAGAAGGTCGCCCATTTACTGCGTACTAGTCCTCCTAGCGATTTGATGTATTTCGCAGGTTCCAAGTATGATATCTTCCTGGCCCATGTTGGTGAGGCCTACGCGCTGCTCGTGGCCGCTAATCCCAGTGGATCGAGTAACCAGGTGCATGAATCGATAAAGTTGGTCCACACTGGTTTACGAGATTTGCTGACCATCCTGGCCCATATGGGCGTTCCCATCAAATCTGGGGATCAACTTCCCCTGCCAGAGATTGAAGTTCCAGAAGAAGTTTTGGTTGTTGAGCCTGAGATCGAAGCGCTATTTCAAGAGGCCGAGTCAACAGATCTCGATTTTGAAGAAGTAGACGCATTTTGGGATACGGCCTCGATGAGACTCAAAGATGAAGAAATAACCAATGCTGATGCGCTGACATATGAACAGGCGCGTCGGTTGGGTTTGACCCCCGAGGATGGCGGCGGTAAGGCGGAGTAGCTATTGTCACTCCTATGGGCCTATGTTACAATTCCGCTCGCCCATTTGGGCAGCAATCCCTTGTAGGGGAGTGGTGCAACGGCAGCACAGCAGTCTTTGGAACTGTTGATCCTGGTTCGAATCCGGGCTCCCCTGCCTCCGTTTTATCCTGATGAATTCTTTCGTTGACGACGATCCACACTTAGATCAACAATTGAAGAGATCTAAAATTGACAAGCTTCGCAGCAGTAATTATTTTGCGCGACGCTTGTTGTGTTTAACAGCGTTTGTAACAACAAAGCCTGATTGGGAAGCAGCCGAAAAAAGGGTGTGCGCAGGCGCAAAGCGGCAGGCCCCTGCGCACACCCTTTTTTCGGGGTAATCCGTTCCACGGCGTGAGAGTCATAAGGGCCAGCAAGAAATTGTAATTGCATCTATTGGAGCAAATATGAAAACAACCTCAGTAATATTGGCAGCCGGGCAGGGAATCCGGATGCGTTCTTCACTTCCAAAAGTACTTCATCCAATTCTAGGCCAACCGATGTTATGGTATGCCGTTGAAGCATCTCGCGCTGTTACCCAGACGCCTCCTGTTGTCGTTGTAGGGCACGATGCTGAACGAGTGCGAGAGGCTTTGGGTGATGGCGCCCAGTTTGTGCTGCAAGAACAGCAATTGGGCACCGGACATGCTGTGCAACAGGCTGACTCTATTCTGCGGGGCAAGACCGATTATGTATTGGTCACTTATGGGGATATGCCCTTAGTAACTGCGGAAACGCTAAAAAGATTGGTCGATGCTCAACTGGCCCATGATGGCCCCATCAGCGTACTTACTGCGGTGGCAGATGATCCACGCGGATTCGGGCGCATTGTGCGTGATACTGATGGCAGTGTTCTGGCGATTGTAGAGGAAATCCAGACAACCCCAGAACAGTTCGCCATCCGTGAACTCAATACAGGCGTGTTCTGTTTTTCTGCAGATTGGTTGTGGGATGCCCTCAATCGGATCGAATTATCACCCGCCACGCCAAAGGCGGGCCTGCGGCCAGGCGCGCAAAGCGAAGGGGAGTATTACCTCACTGATTTAGTAGAAATCGCTGTATCCGAAGGGAAGAGCGTCCAGGCCATTCAGGTTGCAGACACCTCTGAAATGATCGGTATCAACACCAGGGTACACTTAGCTGAGGCCGCAGTGATGATGCAGCAGCGTATCAATCAGGAGTGGATGCTGGCTGGCGTAACAATCCAAGACCCCAAATCAGCATTTATCGAGCCGGGCGCTACCATTGGGCGTGATACGGTCATTGCACCGAATACCCATCTACGCGGCGAGACGAAAATTGGTGAGGCCTGCATATTGGGCCCGAATACGATCATTCAGGATTCTCAGATGGGGGATCGTTGTGAAGTGCTCAGTTCGGTTGTGGAATATGCTGTGATAGAAGATGATGTCGATGTCGGTCCCTTTGGACATTTGCGCAAAGGCGCCCACCTGGCGTCTGGTGTCCATATGGGTAACTTTGGCGAGGTAAAAAATTCATACCTGGGGCCAGGCACCAAGATGGGGCATTTCTCATATCTTGGAGATACCACTACTGGTGCTGATGTCAATATTGGCGCAGGTACGATTACATGCAATTACGATGGCGTAAATAAACAACCTACAGAAATCGGCGATGATGTTTTCATTGGCAGCGATACGTTGTTAGTTGCCCCCCTGAAGATAGGAAAAGGCTCTCGTACTGGAGCCGGCGCGGTGGTGACCAAGGATGTCAAAGATAAAACGCTGGTTGTGGGCATGCCAGCCCGTGCGATTGGAAAAGTAGAGTAGTTTCAGTAAATCACAGATTCAATCTTTGAGCGCTTCGTGGTGACGATTTTAGTCGCTTCTTCCCTGAAATTAGCCCCAAAAACAACGGCTTTAGCCGTTACTATGGCAAACCTGTGATTTACTGAGTTTGGATTTCGTGTTCTCCCGTTCATGGAGAATTGAGGAGTAAGGTGACAGAGTTTCAAATATATCTGATTATTAGCGGGTTAGTAATCGTCTTTGTAGTCGATCTCATCGCTATCGCTGCGCGGGCCGCGCTGAGGCATTTGAGCCTGGCTCGTTTGATTCACCTGCGAGAGCTAAATGAACCCCACGCCGGGCGTACTCTTGAGCTGCTTGAGAAAATACCGCGTCCCTACGCGGGCCTGCATTTGGCCCAATCATTGTCGCGTTTTGCCTTGATAGGGGCGGTTTATTTTCTGATTCAACAAGATGGGCGCATTACCACGCTGGCAGGGGTCATTGGGGTTCTCCTTGTAATCGGTTTGATCGTGGCCTGGCTGGAATGGGTTATCGAGCGGTTGGTTGTTCGAGACCCAGAACGGTGGGTGCTGCGGTTTACAGAGTTTGTGCGGTATACCACTTTGCTTTTTTATCCGTTTGTGAGTTTGAGTTTGATCTTTTCCCGGGAGGCCACCCAGCCTCATGAAAACGCCAGCATGGTGACTGAAGATGCGTTGAAGACTTTGGTCGATGTAGGCCAGAAAGACGGCATCCTCGAGCAAGAAGAACGCAAAATGATCCATTCGATTTTCCAATTGGGTGATACGCTCACCAGGGAGATCATGGTTCCACGCATTGATGTGCAGGGTTTAGAGATCGGCATCTCTCTTTTGGATGCTGTGGATTTCCTCTTTTCATCCGGATTTTCCCGAGTTCCTGTCTATGAAGAATCCATTGACAATATTTTAGGATTGCTCTATGCTAAAGATTTGCTCCAGGTTTGGAGAGAGGGGAATAGCAGAGTTGACATTCGGCGTGATCTACTAAGGGAACCTTATTTTGTTCCCGAAGCAAAAAAGGTCGATGATCTCCTGGGAGAGATGCAAAAACGCCGCGTCCACATGGCTATTGTAGTAGATGAATATGGGGGCGTCGCAGGCGTTGTGACGTTAGAGGATATCATCGAGGAGATCTTTGGTGAGATCCAAGATGAATATGATGATGAAGAAGAGTCGCCCTATCGCAAGCTGGAAAATGGTGATTATCTCTTCCGCGGCCGCATCGACCTGGATGATTTCAACGAAGTTATGGATAGCAATTTACCTAATGACGAAGCCGATACGCTGGGTGGTTTTATCTATACCCGCCTCGGACACGTGCCAATCTCGGGCGAAAGCGTTAGAGATGATGATCTCTTACTCACCGTTGAACTCGTCAGCAATCGCCGTATACGTAAGGTGCGCGCCCAACGAATTTGGTCGAAAGAGCAAAAAGATGCTGACTGATGAAAAGCGCAATCGACTGATTCAAAAAGCTGTCGCTGCGCGTGAAAATGCCTATGCCCCATATTCGAATTATCAGGTGGGGGCAGCCTTGCTCACCAGGTCTGGAAAAGTCTATACTGGTGTGAATGTTGAAAATGCGGCTTACTCCGTAACCATGTGTGCTGAGCGGACTGCCGTATTTAAGGCTGTTTCAGAGGGGGAAAAGGATTTTGCCGCCATTGCTATCGCTACTGACAATGCCGGCTACTCATGTGGGTCTTGTCGGCAAGTGCTCGCCGAGTTCGGCCTCGATACGATTGTTTTGGTGATCAATGGAGAGGGGAAAGTGGTAGATGAACTAACCGTAGCCGATTTGCTGCCGAAGGCTTTTTCCCCTGCTGATTTGGATAGTTAGTGAGCGTCTAAAAATAACTTCCCTGTTCGTAGTGCGGGCTTCAGCACGCTAAAGCGAGCACTACGAACAAGTTATTTATGGACAGTTACTTAGCGTTTGGCGCTTCCCCAAAAAAGGGATGTGTGGCGTAGTGTTGTTACCAGTTTGGTACCGGCGTCGCGATCGTTATCGCCGATTGCAGCATCCACCCTTCAGGGCCATCGGGAAGTTTTACATTCAACCAGGGGACATTATCAGCTTCGGTGGGTTTTTCGCTGAGCACTTCGATCAGCGTACCGTTGAGAATAGATGTGATGGCCGTGTTGGCAAAGCTTGGCCCATCTCGAAGAATGGCGCCGGAATATTCCTCGGGCGCGCTGACGATTGCATAGACTGGGGTTGGGCTTGGAACAGGGGTTTCACTGGGAGGCAATGTCAAAGATGGCGTCAGCGTTGCTGGCAAAGTGACCGTAGGGGGAATGGGCGTAATCGATGCTGTCACTGTAGGAGATGGCGTAAGCGTTTCAGTTGGCGGTAAGGTGGCTGTTGGTGATGGGGTTGGTAAGGCGACCTGCCCCCCCACAGCAGCCCCAGCCCCACCAAGGCCGATCACCAGGATAATACCTACGATTGTTAGAACACCCCCAGCAGTATAGCCGAAAATCGTTAGAGGGCGAAAACCCAAAACCAGCAATGTCAGGGTCCCCAAGATAGCAGCCCAGGCCAAATGCACGCTGAATACAACCAAACCATCGGGCCACAGATGGGTGATTCCACTTCCCAGGCCAAATCCTGCTGCTGCCAGGGGCACATAAAGCTCGTAGGCTAAAGCCACGCTGGCTACCGCCGCTCGCCGACGGGTACGCACAATGGAGACGGCGGTCAGACTACCCCCAACTGCCAGCACAATGAAGTGGTGCCAGGCAAGTTGTGTGTGTAAATAAGCCTGGGTTAGTTTGGGCGTGTCCCAAAATGTGGTGATGAAACCAGTGACTGTGCTTGTGACAAATACCAGCAGGCTGGCTGTCAATAAGCCGACCAGGCTGCGACCGAAGAAGCGCATCGATCCGCTGATCGTTCCCAATGCGATGCCAACCAAGGGGGTCATTGTTGGAGCAAAGAGAGCTCCCAGCACCAACAAAGCAGGCGCGTCGATCCACAAGCCCAGGCTCAAAACCAGGCCAGACAGCAGGGAAAATAAGTAAAAATCAACAGATGGTGAGGTGCGGTGAGCGATGTCATCTAAAAAAGCCTCCCGTTCGTCAGCGCTAAGCGGTAGCAATAAACGCTGGGCGCGCCTCCTCCTGGCTGGGGGTAAGCGTTTGGGGTCGTCTGGGGTCTGTTCGGTTTTTGGGAGGCTCATACAATAATATCTTGTTTGAACAGAAATCTTGAGCGTTTATTTCCGTAAAGTAGCTACCATGCGGACGGGCTTTTCGAATAGTTCAAGAGCCGTGTGAATATCAGGCATGATCAAGTCGGCTGCGACTAAAGATTCAGCCGCGATACCTTCAACGGAGAGAATACCGATACCGATTGCTGCTGCTTCAAGCATGGCGGCATCGTTAGCCCCCTGTCCAATAGCAGCTACATGATCGCGGCCGAGGTTTTCTACATATGCCGCTTTTTGTTGGGCCTCGTGGCCCGGTTTTATGCGCACAGCTTTTATATTGAGTTGCTGGTCAATGATTTCTTGGCGGCCGTGCGTATCCGCAGTGAGTAGGTGTAGTGTCATTCTGTCCCGTAAGCTCGTCAGGATGCGAACTAAGCCATCGTGTAGTTGTCCATCCACTGCTAATGTTCCATTGACATCGCAGACAAGATGCTCGATTTGGATTGTGCCGCGCCCGGGGATGTTTAGCTCGATCATAGATGTATTATACAGGATATTTGTTGGGGTTGCTGAAAAACATCGCTATATTAGAGTAAAATACCTGCATCAGAAACTATTCAGGCTAAGAGAGATCTGCCCCGAAAAAAGGGTGTACGTGGGGGGTGTACACCCCCCACGTACACCCTTTTTTCGGGAACTTCCTCTCGTTGGCTGAATAGGCACTTATTTTTCAAATAGGAGTTCTTTGTTAAGTGATGAAAACAGTTGGACAAATACTGTGGATTCTCATCATGCTGTTGATTGCCGGGTGCAGCGCGGCTGGCGGCGTTACAAATCCAACGGAGACATCCACTGTTGTATCCCCAACATCTCCACCGACGGAAACATTCGTTCCTACAGCAACATCGTTACCGCCTGTGGGCGTTTTGCTTGCCTCTCCGGAGGCGGACCCTGAACTGGTCGATGCGCTGCAAAACAGCTTATCTCAATCCATCCCCGAAGCCGGGTTGCGTTTCCAGGTTCGGCCCTCGCTCTCTCCTGAAATCATCGCGGCAGAAGATATCCATTGGGTGATCGCCTTACCTCCAGCACCAGGCCTGGGGGATTTAGTCTCATCATCACCAGAGGCGCGTTTTCTGGCAGTAGGTGTTGAGGGTCTAGAATCAGCCCCAAACCTGAGTATGATCGGCGCTGAAGGGGCGCGTCTAGATCAGCAAGGTTTTATCGCCGGGTATATGGCCGCGTTGATTACTCCAGATTGGCGGGTTGGTGTTATCAGCGTTGCAGATAGCGAGGCTGGGCAGTTAGCCCGTCGGAGCTTTATCACTGGGGCGAAATTTTATTGTGGATTCTGCAGCCCGACTTATCCGCCCTTCTTTGAGTATCCGCTTTATATTCAATTAAATGCAGGCGCGGACGCGGTTGAGTGGCAGGCCGCGGCGGATTTCTTGCTCCAGCGTGGTGTGTCCACATTTTACGTTGTGCCCGGTGCAGGGGATGATACGTTGTTGGGATATCTGGCTCGATCAGGGGTCAATATGATTGGCGGAGAAACACCGCCTGAAAATGTGCGCGAATCCTGGGTTGCCACAGTGGATTTTTCAGACCTGGAAGCTTTCTATTCCTTTTGGCCCGAATTTGTTGCCGGTGCTGACGGGCAATCTGTATCTGTGCCAATAGGAATCAGTGATATAAATTCAAGTTTGCTCAGCCCAGGGAAGCAGCGTCTTGTAGAAGAAGTTTTGGTAGATATTCAAGCAGGTTTTATCGAGTTGGTTGGTAGAAATGTGCCATAAAGTGCTGCGCGCTAAAAATCACAAAAAAATCCATGTTATGATCACATTGAAATTTCACTAAATTCATGCTAGACTGTTATGTGCCGGGCTTGTCAACCAGCCCGAAGAGAAACGTTTTTCTATCCTATTCAACCCTATTAGTTAGGAGGAGTAATTCCATGTCGAAGAAACTATTTTTCTTGACAAGCATTCTCATCGTTGCAGCTATGCTTTTGGCGGCTTGCCAACCTGCCGCGCCAGCAGAAGAAGCTGCGCCTGATGCGGAAGCAGCTGCGCCCGAAGCAGCGCCTGAGGAAGCCGAGGAGGCGCCAGCCTTCAAGGCCTGCCAGGTGACAGACGTTGGCGGTATCGACGACAAGTCATTCAACGCCACCGCCTGGAAAGGTATGGAAGATGCTATGGCTGAACACGGTATTGAGGCCAAGTACCTCGAGTCCCAGCAGCAGACCGACTACGAAGTCAACATCAACGCCTTCGTCGAAGAAGGCTGTGACCTGATCGTCTCGGTCGGCTTCTTGCTCGGTGACGCAACTGCGGCTGCCGCAGCCGCCAACCCCGACCAGATGTTCGCAATTGTGGATGTCAACTGGCTCCAATCCGACAACCTGTACGGCTCCGGCTTTGCCATCAACGAGGCCACCTTCCTGGCGGGCTACCTGGCCGCTGGCATGACTGAGACCGGCATTGTGGCCACCTTCGGTGGCATCAACATTCCGCCTGTGGCTATCTTCATGGACGGCTTCGTGCTGGGTGTTGAGAAGTATAACGAAGTGCATGGCACTGATGTCCAGACATTGGGCTGGGACTATGTTGCGCAGGATGGTCTTTTCGTGGGCAATTTCGAGAGCACCGATGATGGCCGCACCATGGGCGAGAGCCTGATGGACGAAGGCGCAGACATCATCATGCCGGTTGCTGGCCCCGTGGGTGCTGGCACATTGGCAGTGATGGAAGAGCGCGGCGCTGGTTTGATCATCGGCGTTGACAACGACTGGTCAGTGCAGTTTGCCAACCAGTCCGAGTACGTGCTGGCAAGCGCCCTGAAGAACATGGACTTGTACGTGCACGAGACTATTGATGCAGCCATGGACGGCACTTTCGCTGGTGGCAATTACATGGGCACACTGGACAACGGTGGTGTTGGCCTGGGCTACGGCGGCGTAGATGTTCCCGCCGATCTCGTGGCTGAAGTCGATGCCATGGTTCCCGCTATCGTTGCTGGTGATATCGCAACCCTGCCAACAGAAGAAATGATGGCCGCTCCTACTTTGGGCACTGAAGAAGATCCCATCATTTGGGCCGTGGTTCCCTCTGGCGAGACCGAGCGCGTAGTAGCTGGCTTCGAGCAGGTTGCTGCGATGATTTATGATGAGACCGGCTTGGTAATCACTCCCTTCGTGGCCACCGAGTACGCTGGCGTAATCGAAGCCATGTGCAGTGACCCCGCCAAGGCCCACATGGGCTCCCTGGCAACCTTCGCCTACATCCTGGCCGCCGACCGCGGCTGCGCTGAGGCCGC
>JADHXE010000083.1 GCA_016783125.1 Anaerolineales bacterium | reverse complement strand
TGCTGGTCCGTGGCAAATGTATCTAATATGACTTACGCACTGGCTATGGAAAAATTCCGAAATTACGGGGTGTGCCGGGTTGCGGAGCAACCCGGCACACCCCTTATTTTCGGACTTTTTCCATAGCCAGTGCGTAAGTCATATTAGATACATTTGCCACGGACCAGCACGGATTTTCTAGACCAAAAGATACGTATCCAAAGATGGAATTCGAAGTAAATTCAGCAAAACCGTTTGTTTTTATCCGTTCAATCCGTGCCGCCAGAGGCGTGCAGAGCAATCCGTGTACTATTTTAAAAGTGTCCGGTACTGAAATTTTAGAGGGGAACTCAGGCAGAGTCAAGCATCCGTTGGTACTAACGGGCGCTGTTGTCTCCGTAAGAAGCTAAACTTTTTGGAAAAGTTTAGCTTCTGGATGATTTTCGGCATTGGCTGACCAAATCCCGGATTTCTTCCAGGGTAATTTCGCGCCCTTCACTGTGCAATCGGCGGCTGTGTTGCCCTACCGAGAAGAAGTAGTGATCGCCCAATACCATCCGCACTTGCCGCGAACGGAAGCCCAGTTCGACGAGTAAATTGAGCATGGGGTCCAGGCCTACCAGCCGGTCGCAGTGACCGAGCAGTACCTTGAAGCGCGACCAATCCCCTTTATGGGTTGGTCGTTTGGCTTGCCCCATCGCGAAGAAAGTGTGGGCCAAGGTTGATTTATGAGTTTGTTTGAAAATGCGCTTGTGTTCGGCCTGGACAGCTTTGCTGGCTCCGGCGATAAGTTGATTGATAACCAGGGGAGAAATGGTTTCAGTTAATTTTTCGAGCAGCAGACGAGCCCCAGCCCAAATGCTCACACCCAGAGTGCTAAAAAACCCTTTACGAAGAATATCATTCATCAGTAAGGCTGGAGCAATAGCACAACGGCCAATTGGGTGTTGGTTCCACCGCTCCTCTCGAAAATAGAACAGTGCCGCGCCGCTCATCGAGTGACCGACGAAAATGATAGGCACATGCCGCCGCCCGCCAAGTATCCCTAGAACTTCCAACCAGGTTTCCACGGCGCGCATGTCGGCAGCGGGATCGCACTCGTCGAAATCCATGTTCTCTGGAGTGAGAAAGGGGGAGCGCCCAAAGCCGTTGACATCGGGAACCAGCACCAGGAGATTCCGTTCGTCAGCGCACAACCGGGCAGGGAGATTCTCCCAGATGGCTTCGCTGGCGTCCCAGCCGTGCATGAAGACGACAACTGCGTCGGTTTTGCGGAGGAACCCCGCGCGGCCGCCGGCAGCGATGATGTCGCCCCGCGACCAATATGCGCGCCAGAAGAAATCTCTCAGGTGTGTGGTTTGGTGAAAATATTTAGTTTTGTCGGATGGGATGACTCCACGCTGGGAAAGTTCTTTGAATGTGTATGTGGCGCTGTAAATACCGCGCTCGGACTCGGCGCGCACCGGGCTGCTGACTTCAATCCAGAAGGTCTTTTTCGCAGGCATAAGAGGATATCACCCGTTTATCTTTTGGCAGAGCAATAGGCCTTTGTCAAATAGGACATCACGTGTGTCCGAGAACTGGATGAGGTTGATAAGGTTCTTCCAGGTAAGCGATTTCTTCGGCGCTGAGTTGAATGTCAGCAGCAGCGACCAATTCTTCGAGATGGCGCATTTTGCTGGCCCCGATGATGGGGGCGGTGACACCCGGTTTGTGCAGCATCCAGGCCAGGGCAATTTGAGCAGACGTAACGCCGCGCTTCTCAGCCAGTTCGATAGCGCGATCGAGCACATCAAAGTCGGTGTCCTGAAAGTACATTTCGTGGGCGAACTCGTCAGACTTGGAGCGGGGGGTCTGGCCTGATTTGTCGCGGGTGCGGTTGCCGGCCAGGAAGCCGCGCGCCAGCGGACTCCATGGGATTAGGCCAATGCCTTGATCGTTGCAGAACGGGATCATCTCGCGCTCTTCTTCGCGGTAAACCAGGTTGTAGTGGTTCTGCATGGAGACAAAGCGCGTCCAGCCATGCAGGTCAGCCAGGTAGAGCGATTTGGCAAATTGCCAGGTGAACATGCTGGATGCCCCGATATAGCGCACTTTGCCCGATTTGACCAGATCATGCAGGGCTTCCAGAGTTTCTTCAATGGGCGTATCGTAATCCCAGCGGTGGATTTGATAAAGGTCAATATAGTCTGTTCCCAGGCGTCTGAGCGAATCTTCGGCGGCCCGCATAATATGCAGCCGAGAGAGCCCGCCCTGATTGGGCTTATCGTTGTAAGGGAAGTAGACTTTGGTGGCGATGACCACTTCTTCGCGGCGGGCGAAGTCACGCAGGGCGCGGCCAGTGACTTCTTCACTAACCCCTGCGGAATAGGCATTGGCAGTATCAAAGAAGTTGATGCCTAATTCCAAGGCGCGTTGGATGAAGGGGCGGCTCTCTTCTTCATCCAGTACCCAATCGCGCCACTTGGGCGTGCCATAGGTCATCATGCCCAGGCAAATGCGGGAAACTTTTAGTCCGGTATTTCCGAGATTGATGTATTGCATGAGTAGCCTCCATTACTGTTATCTTCAGGGTGGATTTCAAATGGGAGTGTTCCAAATGAGTTGGAGAGGTGTCCGTATTCCGAATAGCGTATTCCGTAATGCTTCCCAAATACGCAATACGCAGCAAGGCGCTCAACTGAAATGATTCGGGTGTGTTTCAAACGAGCAGAAAAGTTCCGGAAATAGGGTTTGAAAGTGGGTGTGTTTCAAACGAGCAGAAAAGTTCCGGAAATAGGGTTTGAAAGTGTATGAGCATTGCCGGAAGCTCGATTTCTTCGCTTGTTCGCGGCAAAAAATAAGGGACGGCGATGGCTGCCGTCCCTGAAATTCTTATTGAAAACTATGCGGTATATCCCTTGTTCCGTTGGGATGTACCGTTGCGTGAGCCATTTTTGGGATGTGATAATTTCTTGCGTGGCTGGTTTGAACGTTGTCCCTGAAACTGGTTTTCTGGCCTGAACCCATTGTAATTAAACTCTGGGAAGCGGCGTCGTTCAATCCTTGTTTTTAATGTCTTCTCTATTTCACGTACCATCGGCGAATCATCTGGCGAAGCAAAAGTAAAAGCTTCACCGCTCTGATCGACTCGGCCAGTACGGCCGATGCGGTGGGTATAGGCGTCAATCGTGTCAGGCATGTCGTAGTTGATCACGTGGGAGATATCTGATACGTCGATGCCGCGTGAAGCCACATCGGTAGCCACCAATATGTCGTACTTGCCATTTCGAAAGCCATCGATAGCTCGCTGGCGTGCATTCTGCGACATATTACCCTGCAGGGCTGAAACGCGGTATCTTTGCTTATCCAAGTCGCGCGCCAGAAAACGAGCGCGTCGTTTGGTGCGCGTAAAGATCAATACGCGCCCCGTAGCTGTATTTTTCAGCATGGCGAACAACAGGTTTTTCTTGAGCGCGAAAGGCACAGGATAGAGCGCGTGGGACACCGTATTGGCGGGAGCAATCATGCCAATTTGGACGGTGGCAGGATTGTTCAGAATGGTATCTGCTAACTTGCGAATATCCTTGGGCATGGTGGCCGAGAAGAAGAGCGTTTGCCGTTCTTTTGGTAGAAGTTTGATGATGCGGCGGATATCGGGCAGAAAGCCCATATCGCACATGCGATCAGCTTCGTCTAAAACCAATACCTCAACTTGAGAAAGATCAATATTTCCATCGCTGACAATATCGAGTAAACGGCCCGGACAAGCGACGATGATCTCTGCTCCTCGCCGTAGTGCCTCGACCTGGCGGTTCTTGTTTACGCCACCATAAACTGTAACGCTGCGTATTTTGGTTTTCTTCCCCAAACTTTTTATCGCTTGGTGGGTCTGCTCGGCGAGTTCACGCGTTGGTGAGACAATTAGCGCTCGTACCACCCGTAACTTACCTTGGGTCAATCGTTGCAGGATAGGTAAAACAAAAGCCGCGGTTTTACCCGTGCCGGTTTGCGCGATGCCTAAGACATCGCGCCCTTCGAGCACAATAGGGATGGCTTGTTCTTGAATTGGGGTAGGGATGCTGTATCCAGCAATTTTGATACCCGCGCTGATGCGCGGGTCTAGAGAAAAATCTTCGAAATTCACGAAATGTACTCCTTGACTCGTTGAGCCAAGTCGCACGCTTAGCCCGAAAATATACTAGTAAATCATGCAGCGAACCAATCGTTCGCAGACACAGGGGACGAGTATAACAGGGTTATGCTCATTTAGCAAATCAGAGATTATCCCGAAAAAAGGGTGTGTGGCGTGCGGAGCACGCCACACACCCTTTTTTCGGGGCATCTCTCTCTTAGCCTGAATAGTTACTTTTGTCTAAACCAACTTTGAGAGTTGGAGTCCACCCCACACGGCTGCCAACCCCAACAAGATTTGTAGCCCAAGGTTGGTCAATGCCGGGGCGGTTTGCCCATTCTGATATAGCCCCATGGTCTCGTAGCTGAAGGTTGAAAAAGTAGTGAAGGCCCCCAGGATGCCGGTGAATACAAAGGCCCGCGAGGTAGCTGTGAAAAGATCACGCGAATCCGCCAGACCGGCCAGAAATCCAATCAACAGACAGCCGACCATATTGACCACAAAAGTCCCGTAGGGGAACTGCGTTTGCGTGGTGATGCGGCTGACAAATCCACTGGTGACATAGCGCAGAGCCGCGCCCACAAATCCGCCCATGCCGACGAAAAGTAATTTGGTTAGCAATGTATTCTCCTATGCAGGCCAACAGCCAAGATACAAGCGGGGATTTTACCACCGCGCTGATCGTTTTGTTAATCTTTTCAGTACCTGTTGAAGAACATTGACTGATTGATGGTATTCCTCTAATGAAATGTGTTCGTTGGGGGTGTGATCCAAATTTGAATCCCCCGGCCCGTAAGCCAGCGCCGGACATGCCCATTTCGGAGCGACGATGTTCAAGTCAGCTGTGCCGGTCTTGACCACAAAACCCGGTTTTCCTCCTCCCGCTCGAATTCCCCCTAAAAAAGCGCTCACCAGGGATGTGTTTTTCTCAGCTCGATATGCAGGGATAGCGAACCCAAGGGGTTTGACCTTTTCAGGGGAGGCCAACTTTAGCAGGATTTCATACCAGGTTTCAGGTGATACTGATAAAGGAAGGCGTGCTCCCACCCGAAGAATAGCCCAGGTCTCGAAGCTGTCGTTTCCCGAGGAAATCCTGTTCAGTGAGGGGAGTACCTGGTCAAAGGCGCGTTGGTGCTGAGCGTTGAATTCATCGGTCCAGGCGCGCACTCGATTCCAGATATCGACCGCAACCTCAGGGGCGCTCTCGTCTCTTCCGGCAGTGTGCGACATCGGACATCGTACGGTGACCTCAGCCCCGGCGCTGCCTTTGTAGCCCAGCGTGATGCGGTCCCAGCGAGAGGGTTCGCCGATAATGGCGTAATCGGGACGATATTGATCGACCACGTAACGAGCCCCGCTGGAATGGCGTTCTTCATCCACTGCGCCAATCACCACGAATTGCCAACCTTCCACTGGCCCAACGGCCGCGGCGGCATCCACAAAGGCGGCCAAAGGTCCTTTGGCATCGACCGCTCCGCGGCCGTAAAGCGCCCTCACCCCTGCCCCCTCTCCCTCAGGGAGAGGGGAGATGCGGATTGGAATCTCTCCGGGGACAGTATCAATGTGTCCAAGCAGAATCACCTGCCGGGGTCCGTCGCCCATCACGCCGATGGCGTTGCCAACTTTATCAGCGTAGGCGCGTGTAAAGCCCAATTCTTCCATGCGCCCAACGAGATATTCCACCGCGGCAGATTCTTCTCCCGATGGGCTGTAATGACGGACGAGTTCGATTAAAGTTGTTGGTTCCATATGTGAAAAGGCAGAATGATGAATGATGAGTGCAGAATAGAACATTCATCATTTTGCGTTCTACATTTGCTTCTTCATTCAGCATTCAAAATTTCCGTTAGTGCTTCAATAACGCGATCAAGTTGTTCCCGTGTAATCACTAACGGCGGCAATAATCGAATCACCGTCAGCCCAGCGGGGAGCGCAAGAATGCCGCGCTCGGTCAGGGCGGCGATGAAGGGGGCCACTTTTTGCTTGATTTCAATGCCGATCATCAAGCCCATGCCGCGCACATCGCGGATCAGGGGGGATTCGATTTTGTTCAATTCGTTGAGCAAATACGCGCCCAGTTCTGCTGCCCGTTGGGGGAGTTGTTCATCCTCGAGCGCGTTCAGCGCAGCCAGGGACGCAGCCGCGGCCAGCGGATTGCCACCAAAGGTCGAGCCGTGGATGCCTGGGGCCAGTTCCGCAACGCGCTCACCGAGCAGGGTCGCCCCCATCGGCACGCCCCCGGCGATGGACTTCGCTACGGTCAGAATATCGGGCTGCAAGTCGAAGTGTTCCAGCGCGAACATCTTGCCCGTGCGCCCAAAGCCGGTTTGGATTTCGTCAATAATCAACAGCGCGCCATGCTGACGGCAAAGTTCCTGCGCGCCCTGGAAATATTCGGCGTCGCCAGGGTGTACGCCGCCCTCGCCTTGCACCACCTCTAGAATTACGGCTGCGGTATTTTCGTCAATTTCGGTTGCCAGCTTTTCCAGGTTGTTGTAAGGGACATGGTGAATATCCGGCACCAGGGGCGTGAAGGGGGCGCGATATTTCTTGTTCCAGGTCGCGGAGAGCGCGCCCATCGAACGTCCGTGAAAGCCGCGCATGGAGGCGATGATCTTTGTGCGTTTGGTGCTGAAACGGGCAAACTTGAAAGCCGCTTCGACGGCTTCGGTGCCAGAGTTGGTCAGGAAGGCGCGCTGCATCCCCGCGGGAGCTAAGCTGGTCAGCTTGGCGAGCAGTTTGGCGCGCGTATCGTTATAGAACATCTCCGGACAGGAGATCAGCCGGGTAGCTTGCTCACTGATCGCCGCGGCGATGGCCGGATGGGCGTGACCTAAATTAGCCGCGCCCTGCCCGCCGACGCAGTCGATATATTCGTTGCCCTGCTCATCCCAGAGCGTTGCCCCCTCGCCGCGCACGATGACTAAATCGCGTTTGGCGTATACGCCGGATGTGTGTTGCGTTTCGATAGTTTTTATAGTCATAGGTTTAGTTTGTCCACTTGGTAGAGTATAGTCTTTGGTATATAGCTCCATACGGAGGTCGGTATGAATTGGCAAGAACGAATTACAGTCGATCCACAAATTTGTCACGGTAAAGCCTGTGTCAAGGATACCCGGATCATGGTTTCTGTGATCCTGGATAACCTTGCCGCGGGTGTAAGCCAGGAAGATATTTTGGAAAGCTATCCACCATTAGGGGGAGATGACATCCAGGCCGCGATGGCCTATGCCGCTGAGCTTGCTCGTGAACGTGTCGTTTCAATGCCTATCGCAGCATGAAGTTCAAAGTTGAGCCACTTGTGCATCATCTAGTGTGCGCGCAAATGTTGTCATTTTCAAACCGCCCGCCGGGAGCTAAAGCTGCCCTGCTCATAGCCGAAGGACACTGAAGTGCCCTGGTAGTCCGTTTCAACGGGCTTGAGCTATGAGCACGATGGTTTCCCTACGGGACGCAAAGCGCCATCGTGTGGGCATTTCTGACAACATTTGATTCTGTTGGCGAAATAGAAAAGTTGTAAAAATACTTACACGTAGTCGGGATTTCCATATCTCGGACGGCGAGATTGCGAAATCTCGACTACATTATGGGACTTCGCCAACAGGATCAACATTTGCGTGCTCACAGTAGTCAATCATCTATGGAGCGTTGAAGAAAATCAGATAAGGATTCGCGGGGGAGATTAATCATTCAATTACTGTTCCATTTCCTTCTAATGCATTACTGATAGGATTCTCGACTCGTCCATCGGCAATAATGACTTGCCCTACGCCGCCTTCCAACGCTTCGCCCGCGCCGAGCACTTTCTTCTTCATGCGTCCCTGGGCGATTTCGAGCGCACTTTCTAGCTCTGATTGTGAGATTTTTTTGATGAGTGTGCTCTCATTGGGGAAATCTTTCAGCAGACCGGGCACAGCCGTCAGCAACAGCAGCGTATCGGCTTTTAGCACCGCTGCGACCATAGCCGCGGCCCGGTCGGCATCGACGTTGAGGGCTTCACTCTCTTCACTCACGGCAAGCGGCGCGATCACAGGGGTATAACCGGCATCCAGCAGCGTATTCAGCAAGTCCGCGTTGACCTGCTGGATTTTGCCGGTGTAATCATCCCGCAGTATTTTGCGTTTGCCATTTTCGACGATGCGGATGGCAGCTTTGCGTTTGGCGACCATCAGCTGCCCGTCCAGCCCGCTAATACCCAGGGCGTTGACTCCTATCGTTTGAAGTTGTTCGACCAAAAGGGTATTGACCTTGCCGTTGACAGCCATAGCAAAAATCTCAAGGGTTTTTCGGTCTGTGTAGCGGGAAGTGAACCCTGAGGGGGAAGTTACAAACCGGGGCGGATAGCCGACTGCTTCGCCCAAGGCATTAGCCTCCGCCGAACCGCCATGCACCAATACCAGCCTTTGACCAGTTTTCAGCAGCGCAGCCGCATCCTGGCAGATGGCGGAAAAATCCACGCCCTCAGTACCGCCGAGTTTAACGACGATGGTTGATTTGTTATTGGATATTGGTAATTGGTTAGTGGTCATTGGAAATATCTAATCTCAAATCTCTAATATCTAAATCGGATGCAGTCCCATAAACTCCAACCCCAGCGTTTCCTCAAAGCCCATCATCAAGTTCATCGACTGCACTGCCGAACCGGAGGCGCCTTTCATCAGGTTATCGATGGCGCACATGGAAATCACATGCCCTGTGGCGGGGTCTAAGTCGAAGCCTAGATCGGCGTAGTTGGAACCGGCTAGAATCTTAGGCTCCGGCACGCGGTAGATGCCGCGGCGTTCTTTGACCACCCGCAGGAAGGGATTCCCAGCGGCGGCATTCCGGTAGGCCTTCCATAAATCTTTGATAGCTACGCCATCTTTGACATATCCATGCACAGTAGCCAGCGCGCCGCGCACCAAATCCACCGAGGTCATCGTCAGGGAGACGTTCTGCAAACCCATCTCCTGAATGACTTCGGCAGTGTGACGGTGGCCGTAGGGCGCATACGTGCGCACCACGCTGCTGCGTTCGGGGTGATGGGAGCCGGGATTGGCTGATGCACCTCCCTCCGACGAGCCCACTTTTAGTTCTACAATGACTGGTTTATCCGTGTCAAGCGGGCCAGCTTCAATGAGCGGCAGCAAAGCCAGGTTACTGGCGGTGGCGTTGCAGCCCACGCCGCTGACGTATTTGGCCGTGCGCAGTTCCGCGCGGTGCAGCTCTGGCAGGCCGTAAACGAATTTCGACAGCCACTCGGGGGCCGCGTGGGGTTCGCCATACCATTCTTCATAAAGTTCCGGGCTTCGCAGGCGGAAGTCTGCCGAGAGGTCGATGATATATTTTGCTGTTTCAGCGTACCGTTCGATGTGATGCTGGGCCTGCCCGTGAGGCAAAGCCAGGAAGAGCAAATCAGTAGGCTGAAGCTCCTCAGGGGATGAGAACTTCAGGCTGGTTTGCTTGCGCAGGTTGGGGTGGGTCTGGTAGACATACTCGCCCAGCTTTTGACGCGAAGTGACCTGGGCGATTTCGATTTCCGGGTGGGCCAGCAGCAGGCGGAGCAATTCCCCGCCTGTGTAACCCGACCCGCCGATGATAGATGCTCGTATCATAAAAACTCCTTCGAAAACTGGAGATTGGATATTAGAGATTAGAGATTGGAGATTGATGACAAAGCACCCAATATCCAATCTCTAATCTCCCTTTTTTCCTTTAGCCACCTCAATCAGATAATCCACAATCATCCCGGCGATGTCGACGCCGCTGGTGGGTTGGGCTGTGTTGAACTCCAGGGTGTGGTTGATTTCGTTGACTAAGTAGCCGCGCTCCGGATGCTCGATCACATCCACGGCCAGCACCCCACCCCCAACGGCGCGCGCCGCCTCTCTACAGAGCGTCTCCAATTCAGATGTCAGCGGGCATATCTCACCGACGCCTCCGCGGGATGTGTTCGTGATCCAGTGCGGGGACTTGCGGTAAATGGCTGTGACGGCCCGGTCGCCGACCACGAAGACGCGGATATCGCGCCCAGGCTTCTCGATGAATTCCTGGATGTAGAAGATTGAATGCTGGTATGAGCCGAGTACCGCTTTGTGTTCCAGGATGGCTTCGGCGGCATCGCGGTCGTTGATTTTGGCCAGCAGCCGCCCCCAAGAACCGACCACCGGTTTGAGCACCGCAGGGTAGCCAAGTGTTTCAATGGCCTCCTGGGCAGACTCAGGTGTAAACGCAACCAACGTACATGGCTGGGGTACGTTGGCCTTGGACAAAGCGGTGCTGGTGGCGATCTTGTCACCGCAAGCCTCGGATACAGTAGCCGTGTTGACGGTGGGGATGCCCCAGGCGTTCAGCGTGCGTAAAGCGTACAGACCGCGGGCGTAGCTGATACTGCGCTCCAGGATGGCGTCGTATTTCAGCCAGGGTTCTGGGTTGCAGAGATCAAAATGGATTTTTCGGTCGTCCAATCGATCGTAATCTACGCCGCGCTGCTCCAGGGCTGCGAAGATCCATTTCTCTTCAACGCGCACCCGTGAGTAGAGCACGCCGATAGTGGGGTTTTTGGACATAGTGCCTCCGGCAGGGATTAGTAAATCAGGAATCAGGCAATTAGTGGGACAGGGTTATGCCCCCCAATTACCTGATTCCTAATCCCTGATACCTAACTTACTCTCCCCAATCTTCCTCTTCCATGGGGGCCAATTCGACTTCTGGCGGGTTGAGGGAGATCACTTCCAGATCTACGCCGCAGTCTGGGCAGACGATGATTTCATTCAATTCGGTGCCGGTTTCCAATTCGATTTCGGCCATACATTCGGGACAGGTTGTTGTAGACATGACTTACTCCTTTTAGTTGGTAATTTGGTGATTGGTAAATTAGTAGATTGGTTAGGAAGACCCAAGTTACCAATTCCCCAATTTACTAATCACTGCTTTTGCGTTCGTAATTTGTTCTTCTACTGCTTGCGGCGCCGTCCCGCCCAACGCCTTCCGCCGGGCGATGCTACCCCGCGGGTCGAAGACAGCGTAGACGGATTCATCAAAATTTGGGTGGATGGACTGGTAATCAGAGAGGCTCAACGCCCCCAGGGATACCCCTTTTTCAAGAGCGAGTTTCACAACCTGACCCGTGAGGTGATGCGCTTCCCTGAAGGGGATACTACGCCCGACGAGGTAATCCGCCAGGTCGGTGGCCATCATGCTGGAGTCGATAGCGGATTCCATCTTTTCAGGGTGGATCGTGAGCGTGCGCAGCGCATTAGCTATTACGGGCAGTAAGGCCATCAATGTGTCGTAAGCCTGAAAAACAGGCACTTTATCTTCTTGCAGGTCTTTATCGTAAGTCGAAGGCAGAGCTTTGAGCGTGGCCAGCAGCCCGGTGAGATAGCCCAGCAGCGTCCCGGCTTTGCCGCGTGCCAACTCGAAGGGGTCAGGATTCTTCTTTTGGGGCATCAGGCTTGACCCGGTGCTGTAAGCATCGTCCAGCTCGAAGAAAGCGAACTCCGCGCTGGTAAACAAAACCATGTTCTCAGCTAATTTGCTGAGATGGGTGCCAATCAGCGCGGCGACGAAGAGAAATTCAGCGGCGAAGTCTCTGTCCGAGACGGCGTCGAGGCTGTTGGGGGAGGGGTGGTCAAAACCCAGGCTCTCGGCCAATGCCAGGCGGTCGATGGGGAAAGGCACCCCGGCCAGCGCGCCTGCTCCCAGGGGCAGCACAGCTATACGCGGCTTTAAAGCAGACAGGCGATCCAGATCACGCTGCAAGGGCCAGAAGTGGGAAAGCCACCAATGACTGAGCAAGATCGGCTGGGCGCGCTGCGTGTGTGTGTAGCCGGGCATGATGATGTCTATATCACTTTCGGCGCGGTTGACGAGCGCAGTTTGCAGATTGGTCAATGCCTTGGCCAGTTTTGGGAGATGATCGAGCAGCCACAAGCGGAAGTCGGTGGCGACCTGATCGTTGCGGCTGCGTCCCGTGTGCAGCTTGCCAGCCAGCGGGCCAATCAGCTCTCCCAGCCGGCGTTCAACGGCGGTGTGGATATCTTCGTCTCCAGGGACGAAGATAAAACTCTGGGAGCGAAACTCAGACTCAATTTGGTTCAGACCAGCCTTGAGCTGAGTCCGCTCGTCCACTGTCAAAACACCGGCCAACTCCAGGGCCTTGGCCCAGGCCTGGCTGCCGCGCACATCTTGCTCTGCCATACGCTGATCGAAGCTGATCGAAGCGTTAAGCGCAAACATATCGGGGTCCGCATCATTGGTAAATCTTCCGTGCCAGAGGGTCATGGTTACTCCGTAGGTTGGTAAATTGGTAAATTGGGAAATGGTAGATTGGGAAATGGTTTCCCAACCTACCAATTTGCCATTTCCCAATCTACCAACATCCTAATCCCGCTTAAAGCGACTGTAATCCGGCTTGGGCATGTCCATGCCTGAAACGGGCAGCTTGTTGAGGGCACGCACTTTCAACGGCAAGCCGTAGATATGGATGAAGCCCTCGGCATCGGATTGGTCGTAGACATCTTCTTGCCCGAAGGTGGCAAAATCTTCGCGGTAGAGCGTGAAGGGACTCTTGCGTCCGACTGGGATGATATTGCCCTTGTAGAGTTTTAGCCGTACAGTGCCTGTAACAGGCCCTTGGGTGTTATCCATGAATGCGTCGATGGCTTCTTTGAGCGGCGAGAACCATAAACCGTTGTAGAGCAACTCGGCATATTTGAGCGCTACGACATCTTTATATTGAATGGTGTTCTTATCGAGTACCAGGGATTCCAACTCGCGGTGCGCGGCCATTAGAATAGTGCCGCCGGGCGTTTCATAGACGCCATGTGATTTCATGCCTACCAGGCGGCTTTCAACCAGGTCGCTTCGCCCGATGCCATGTACACCGCCAATCGTGTTGAGCTGACTGATCAATTGGGCTGGAGTGATTTTCTCCCCATTGAGGGTTGTTGGTATGCCGGAATCGAACTCGATTTCTACATATTCTGCTTGATCGGGGGCATCCTCGGGGGATGCGCTGAGCAGAAACATGGATTCTTCAGGCTCAACCCAGGTCTCTTCGAGTGGGCCGCCCTCATGAGATAGGTGCCATAAATTGCGGTCACGGCTGTAAATGGATTTCAATGTGTTAGGCACGGGGATGCCGCGCTCGGTGGCGAATTCCAGCGCATCTTCTCTGGAACGGATATCCCATTCCCGCCAGGGGGCGATGACCTTTAGACGCGGGTCGAGCGCCATGACGGTCAACTCGAAACGTACCTGGTCGTTGCCTTTGCCCGTAGCTCCGTGGGCGACAGCATCAGCGCCGACTTGATGGGCTACATCAACCAGGTATTTGGCGATCAGCGGACGCACTACTGATGTGCCTAGCAAATATTTGCGCTCGTAGATTGCCCCGGAACGCATCAGCGGAACCAGGTACTCGCTGGCAAATTCTTCGTTTAGATCTTTTATGACAAGTTGGCTGGCGCCGCTGGCAAGGGCCTTTTCTTCCAGGCCTTCCAGTTCGTCTGCCTGACCTACGTCAGCGGTAAAACACACCACTTCGCAGCCATAGTTCTCTTTGAGCCAGGGTACGATCACGGATGTGTCCAGCCCGCCGGAGTAGGCCAGGACGACTTTCTCAACAGATTTGGTAGGGTGACTAGGCATGATATTCTCCTTATGTTTTACATTATTCACCTGCCTCCCCCCGTTACGGGGGGATTGAGGGGGGTAATAAAAAAGCCCTCCTTAGGAAGGAGGGCTTTGCTTACAAAAATGAGCGTGTTGTTTGCTTTTGTTGATTACCCAAACACGAACGCCCGACCTTCCCAGATGGGGGGCGGGTAGCTAGGACGAGGTCGTCGGACGCGGGCAGTTATGGGGATCAACATATTGGGCGGGAGTTTAGCACTGGAAATGATATCCGTCAAGGGGGGTTGCGTTTTTTTTGATGGATTTGCGCGCCTCGAACATGCCACTATCCTTCTTGATGCGGATCACACCCCCATTGGCTGCCATCTCCGCTTCAACGAAACGTGTGAATTCATCATGACGGCTTTTATCCAGCCCCAAACGCACCGTAGATAGCACATAATCGACCAGAGCATCGGCCTCAGTAACGCGCAACTCATCTGCGTAGCGATGGATTTTTATGTTGTCAAACCGCGCCTGGAGTTGCGTAAATCCTTTTTCTAATGTGAACATCTTCTTCTGGTTGTGAAATGCAAATGCATCATCGATATTAGGATCGAATTTAGCGACCAACTCAGGAAGTTCTTGCATGTGAATATCGCCGATGGTGGTCGCATAGAAGTGCCCGCCCAATGCGAGTACACGGCGGATTTCCGAGAGGGCTTTGGCCCGGTCGGGCATGTGGAACAGGCAGTGATTGGCGATAACGGCATCGAAGTGCCTGGCGGCATAGGGGATATCTTGGGCATCGATGACTTCGAAAATGAACGGGTGCGGCTGGTCCGTCAGATTTTGCTGAGCTTGTCTCACCATGCCAGGTGAAAAATCGGAGAGAGTGATCTCCCACCCAGCGGGGATGCGACCTATATTCTCCAGCCACAAGTTGCCTGGCCCGCAGCCCAACTCAAGGATACGGCATTCTTGGGGTAAATCGTAGTGGTCGAAAACCCACGGGAACCAGCTGTATTTGTTGGTGCTGAATTCGACGTGCAGGCGGATGCGGGTATTTATTTTTTCGGCGTTGTGGTATTGCTCACTGAGCAGGTATTGAGGGTCGTTTAATTTGGGCATGATGGAAGGCCAGAGATAATGGATGTCGGGGATGAGTATCCCCCCCGGGAGCATCAAATCAACTTCAAATTACAATGAGAACAACCCGCCGTCATTCAGAGGTGGATGGTTTTCTCTGGGCATGGATTTTGCCTTTTTCATATACGCTAAAGAAGGTTTCCACACATTTTTTATCCAGATGATTTCCAGCTTTTTTCTGTAGAATATCCAGGGTGGTTTCGATATCCATGGCAGAGCGGTAGGGCCGGTCTGAGGTCAGGGCGTCGAAGATATCTGCCACGGCAACGATGCGGGCGATCAGGGAAACTTGGTCGGCTTTCAATCCTTCAGGATAGCCTTTGCCATCCAGGCGTTCGTGATGCTGAGATAATGCGGGGAGCTCTTCCTTCAGCAAACTGACTTCTCGGATGATGTTGGCGCCAATGGTGGGGTGTTTTTTTACTTCAGCATACTCTTGTTCTGTGAGACTGTCTGGCTTGGTGAGGATTGCGTCAGGAACGCCAATTTTGCCGATATCGTGCAGCAAGGCACCAATACGGATTTGATGACGAATTTCAGGAGAGAGGCCCATTTCTTCAGCCATGATCACGCTATAATCGCTCACTCTCTGAGAGTGTCCCTCTGTGTAGGGGTCCTTGGCATCGATGGCAGCTACAAGAGCCTGGATGGTGTTCAAGAAGAGTTCATCGGCATCGGCATATAAATTGGCGATGTGCAGCACGGTGGCGGCTTGTTCGGCGAGGGTGCTCAGGAGTTGAATATCATGCTCATCAAAATCGCCATCGGTTTTGTTGATCGCTTCCACCCCACCGATAATGCGCTCCCCCGTGCTGCCGCGCTCGCGACCCAGAACCACATTGGGCACTCGTAAGGGAACCGCTAACAGGGATTTTGTTTGTACGCCGCTGACCTCGTCGATACCATCATAATGGCGTTTATCCTTACTGGCATCTCTCACGCGCACCGCCTCGCCGGTTTTCACCACATGCCCGATAATTCCAGTATCAGCCGGGATACGGAGTGGAGGCAGGGATGTTTCATGAACATCTTTGGTGAGATGGAGGACGAGTTGGTTGCTTTCTTCATCTAAGAGGAACAAGGAGCTGGCCTCGGCGTTGAGTAAATCCCGGGCCTGATCGATGATCAAGCTGAGGATCTGGTCGCGGTCCAAAGTGGAGCTGATCTTGGCGATCAAATTGATCAAAACCTGTAAGCGATCACTGTGTTGTTCGCTCTTATGCAGCAGCAAAGCCTTCTCATATTCCGAGGCCATGCGGTTGCCCAATAATTCCATCAGCTGTACAGGGGTCTGGGTGTAGTTGAAAACTTGCACCGCGCCGATAGCTTTTCCGCGTAACAGCAATGGAAATGAAATTGCATTCTCTAGTTTATTTTCCCCCTCGCCAACGGGGCCATACCAGCGGGAGTCATTTGCCAGATCTTTGACGATAATCGCTTTCGCTTTCTGGATCGTTGTACCTACGATGCCTTTTTTCGCGCTTATGCGCTGCCCAATCAGCGCCAGATCAGTTTTTTCGCCGCGTACAATCTGGAAAACCAGTTCGTTGGTTTCATCATCGAGCAGATACATCGTGCCTGTGTTAGCGCCACACACCGCTATAATCAGGTCGAGCATCTCGCGCAAAAGTTCATCCAATTCTGTGGTGCTGGCGATTTGGTTGGCGCGCGCCAATACACGATATAGCTGAGATGTCTCGTCTACAGCTTGCAGGGGGCCTGTCTTGAGGTCTCTTCTCCGCCGTAACATAGCTCTTGAATTATAATATGACTTACGCACTGGCGATGGAAAAAGCCCGAAAATAAGGGGTGTGCCGGGTTGCGGAGCAACCCGGCACACCCC